>CAJXTI010000016.1 GCA_913061185.1 uncultured Oceanobacter sp. | reverse complement strand
GGCACGTGTCGAACATGTTTATGCGGACATGAAACGCGACGGCAAAAAGTTCATGCTGCGCTGCATCGGCCAGGCCAGAGCGGAACTGAGAATCGGCTTGATGAACATGGTGTACAACGCTCGTCGCTGGAGTTTTCTATCCCACGTGGGATAGGTGCGTCTGAATGACGCAATTTGGGCTGGAAATAGTCCAAATCTCTACTGAGTTGACCGGAAATGGGCCGGATAGAGCAGCACTAGGATATTCCGAAGTCATTGATGTGAATGATTTGCGGCAACGGTGGCTTTACGCGACTAAATAGATCTCCCCTATAGACGGGTGCAGCGTGTATTTGCGTGAAGTAGCCAAGGAAGCGTTAAGCCTGAATCCCGCAGCGGTAATCTTTACCTATAATCATCCGTCCGGTATCAGTGAACCGAGCCAAGCAGATATTCGCATTACAGAACGACTAAAGGAAGCCCTCACCTTGTTTGATGTGCGGGTACTGGATCATCTGATTGTATCCGTAGAAGACTGTGTGAGCTTTGCAGAGAGAGGAATGCTATAGGCTTGATGAAGGCAGGATTTTCATGCCTTTTTCGGGCGCAAGGATGTCAGCTAAGCAGCTTCTTCAATTTTTGGCCAACTCTTACTTGAGTTGGCCGAGAAGACCAAAAAATTAAGATAATTCGATGCGTAACGTCTTGCCTACAGCACGAGCTGCATTATCAAGTGTATGCAGCGTAACGGAGGTGTTGGCAGGATCAAGCAGACGATCTAAAGCAGAACGGCTGGTATCCATCAACTCTGCCATTTTGGTTTTAGAGATATGCTCAACTTCCATTTTCTGGGTGATCTCCCATGCAATCACCCGCTTGATCGCCACGGTGCTTACCCCTGCGAGTTCGCCCGTTTCTTCAAGCAGATCATCAAGGGATGACCCGATAAATTGATTTTGTTTAGCCATGATCTACCTCTCTTTTACGTTTCTTTGCCAGTTCAAGATCTGGCTTAGGTGTCTTTTGCGATTTCTTAATGAATCCATGCAGCAACACCATCTTTCCACCATGAAAGCAGAACAATACCCGTGAAATACGTCCGTCATCGAGATTCGTCCTGACCTCATATAGCCCGTCTTTCATTGGACGGCATACGGGCATCCCAATCGGCCAGCCAAATTCGACTGTCTGAATATCAGCACCGATTGCCTTCCGGTCATCCTTAGATAGCCCCAATAACCAGTCCCGCACTGGCTCATTGCCACTCTCAGACCGGTAGAAGACAGCAGGTACTTTCTTTCTGCTGCCGCCAGTCATACATAAACGTACCAAAAATGGTACATTCTGCCAAGATCATTCTTGTGTCGGGTCATTCCACCCAGTCCTTACCTTGGTACACAGTTAGACGCTTTATAGTTGTGGATACCCCAATTTCCCCCTATTCTCTCATCGTTTTAGGAGAAAAAACACTTTTATGAGCAATCAGATTTTGACCTTGAAAGAGGTGGCGGAGTATTTAAAGCTGGCCGAGAAGACTGCCTATAAACTTGCGGCTGAAGGCAAATTACCTGGTTTCAAAGTGGGCGGTAGCTGGCGTTTCAAGAAGGTAGATATTGACCAATGGATTGAAGAGAAGAAGAAAAGTCACAAACCGTCCTGAAGAACATAAAAGTCTGGTTGGTGGTAACGATTAACTGCAACGTGAAAAATAACTATTGAGGCGAATATGGAATTCTGGTTACTAATAGGAGGTGCAGTAACTTTGTACTACGTCATCAAAGCAATGGCAACGTCTTCAAAACAACACACTCAGACGGATAATAGACCAAGTTCTAAAAATGAATCCCGCGTAACCATGACTACAAGCAATCGGGTTGTGGCGAACAGCAATCGAGATGATGACAATGATCTGGCTACTTTCAGTATTTCATATGGCTATGATGAAGAAAAAAGTAAAAATAAGATTCCTGGCAAATGGATAAAATCCGATGAATCTATCACCATAAAGGGACAAGCTTTTACTGGGGGAAATTTTTATTATGGTGGCAAGCTCAGTTCCTTAGACGGGTATGAAACTGAAGCCTCATTAGTTGATGATTCGCTAAAAACTGAAAACAAACCTTCCACATTTGAAGATGAAAATTTAGGCTATTGGCCCAAATTTATATCGCTCACACCTAAAGGGCGTGGCGCTTTCCTTAGTTGGTTATCCAGTAATAGAAATGATCCAGACACACCCTTGGGTTATGTCTTCATTTATTTTTATGGCCTTGAAAGGCGCGTTACCGTTGATTCAACTAAACAGGCAGTGGACGATGCCGAGTTCAAATCATTATTTGACGAATTACTTCGATTAAAAGGCATTTACGGAGGCAGTCGATCCTTTTCAAATTATGCAACACGTCTATTGGAAATCATGTGTCTACTGCGCCCTCACGTAGTATCACATCCAGAATTGGAAAAAACACCTCAAAGAGATTCGCTATTATTTAAACATCGACTTGCCACTACGGTAAATGATGAGAAGCCCATTCCCGCCGAACTGGCATTGGCTTGGATTCGGTTTTATCCAGATTATAATCTAAAGAAACCGGCACGGCGTTGTGGCTATGAGTTCAGCCAGATGTTTATACTCCTCTACAGTAAAAAATATGGTGACGGCATTGTTGTCAAACCCAATAAAACACGGTTAAGGATTGAGTATCATCCCGCTAGCTCCTCTCTACGTGGTATATCCTTGCCTCAACAGGATCTTCCCGATCCAAGTAATTTAAAAGGTCCTGTAAATAAGCTGATTGCAATTGCAGATGAATGTACAGCAGAATTAGATGCTTATAGCAGGTATCTCGCCAAACCAGATACTTCACGGAAAGACATTGAAGCCGTATTGTTATTGCCTGACGAACTCAGTGATTTTGGCTCTGCGCTAGGATTAGGTAAATTTAAGAAATGGGCAGATAATGCTATTTCAACAAAAAAAGGGTTGGTTAATGTTGAGGAATTCTGGACATATACAAAATCACCTTTGCCTTCCAAGATCAATAAGAAGGAAGCTGAATTAATTCAGAATCTTGCTCAAAAAGCGGGTTATGGCATAGCTCCTGATACTCGTTATCATCATGCTAAGACGAGCGCAGATGGAAAGCTGGTTCTATTTTCTGAAGGACACGGAAAATACTTTGAGCCATCCAAGGCTTATAGTGAAATGGGCATGGCACTCCGTCTAGGGGCAATGGTTGCCACAATTGATTCGCATGTCGATCAGGCGGAATTAAATTTATTAAATCAGCTCATTGACCACGATACCAATCTATCACTTACCGAAAAACAATCACTACATGCCTACTTAGTTTGGAGACTCAATACACCTTCGAATATCACAGGCTTGAAAGCCAGACTGGAAACATTGGGTAAAACAGAAAAAGCAGCGGTTAGCCGCATACTTGTCGGTGTGGCGATGGCCGATGGTAAAATAGATCCAGAAGAAATCAAACAACTTGAAAAACTCTATGCCTTGCTAGGTCTTGATAAAGCCCTTGTTACCGGAGACATTCATGGAATGTCATCAAGTAAAGCTCGTTTACGACCTTCAAGCTCTCCATCAGAAACCACTTCCTCAGCTCCTACTTCGTTCCAGTTGGATGAAAGTATCCTAGCGATTCATGAATCAGAAACCAAAGATGTACAAAGCATGTTGGGCGCAATATTCGTGGAGGACGAACCTACAAGTGCATCCGATGACTCAACTACGGGCAGCACTAATACAGAGGAAGAAACAGGAATTGATAATCAGCATTATGCTTTGTTTGAAAGTCTGAAACGAAAAGATAAATGGACTCGTGAAGAAGTGAAAGCACTATGCCGTGACTCAGGTCTGATGATCAGCGGTGCATTGGAAACTATTAATGACTGGTCGTTTGATAAAGTAGATGCAGCTGTACTTGAAGAGGATGGTGACGCAATTTATGTCGATCAGGAAATCGTAGAAGAGATAGAAGGTTAAACTTATGGAAAAACGTATCCGGTTAAAAGAACGTGACGCAATCATTCAATCACTGAAATCTGGTGTGACTCCCAAAATTGGGATTCAGCATATTCAGGTAGGTAGAAGTAATGAAGTTAAAGCGTTATATAAGGACATTGAGAGAATTTCTGAAGGTGGCGCAGCATTCAGACTTATCATTGGTGATTATGGCTCAGGGAAGACATTTTTTCTGAGTGTGGTACGTTCCATTGCTCTTGAAAAGAAGCTGGTTACGGTCAATGCGGATCTCTCACCAGACCGGCGTGTACACGCTTCTTCAGGTCAGGCACGGAATCTGTATTCTGAGCTAATGAGGAACCTAGCAACCCGTAATAAACCGGATGGAAATGCGTTAGCCAGTGTTGTAGAACGGTTTGTGACTCAGGCTCGTAAAGAAGCAGATGAAAAGAACACCGATGTTTCAACAGTAATACATAAAAAATTAGCCTCTTTATCTGAACTGGTTGGCGGTTATGATTTTGCAAAAGTCATTGATGCTTACTGGAACGGTCATGAGCAGGATAATGAAGAACTAAAATCAAATGCTATTCGTTGGTTGCGGGCTGAATACACTACGAAGACTGATGCTCGAAGGGATCTTGATGTCAGAACGATCATTTCGGATAACTCGTTTTATGATGCGTTAAAGCTTATGAGCCTATTTGTACGTCAGGCTGGCTATGAAGGCTTACTCGTTAATCTTGATGAAATGGTCAATCTTTACAAACTGAGCAGCACACAAGCACGTACATCTAACTATGAGCAGATTCTTCGGATACTCAATGATTGCCTTCAGGGTTCAGCTGAATATCTTGGATTTTTATTGGGTGGAACACCGGAGTTTTTATTAGACCCCCGCAGAGGATTATATAGCTATGAAGCACTGCAATCCCGCTTAGCTGAAAACAGCTTTGCGCAACGTGCAGGTGTTATTGACTACTCCTCCCCAGCCTTACATCTAGCGAGTTTAACACCGGAGGAGCTTTATATTCTCCTGAAGAACTTGCGCCATGTATTTGCTGAAGGCGATACGTCTAAATATCTCGTTCCAGATGATGCTCTCAAATCATTTCTACACCATTGCAGCCAAACTATCGGAGATGCCTATTTCCGCACACCAAGAAATACCATCAAAGCATTTTTGGATATGCTGGCAGTCTTGGAACAAAACCCTTCTATGCAGTGGTCGCAGTTAGTTCAATCAATTGCGATTGAGGATGATCGTCCAAGTGATACAGATGGAATTATGGTGGATGAAGAGACAGGCGAAATTTTGAATTCTGATGGACTAGCTGATTTCAAATTATGATTGAGGAATATCAACGCCTTGATAAGCGTGTACAAAAATGGTTGTTTAATCAGGGATGGCCTGATTTAAGAGAAATACAAAAACGGGCAATCGCACCGATTCTAGCCGGTGATAGAGATGTGCTGATTAGCGCATCTACGGCAGCAGGTAAAACAGAAGCTTTTTTTCTACCAGCATGTAGTGCAATAGCCGAAGAGGAAAACGGCTTTGGTATTCTGTATATCAGTCCTTTAAAAGCACTGATTAACGATCAGTACCGCAGACTCGAAAGTTTAAGTGAAATGATCGATATGCAGGTTACACCGTGGCACGGTGATAGCCTTCAATCCAAAAAGAAGAAAGCCAGAAATAATCCTTCCGGCATTCTCCTTATTACCCCTGAATCCTTGGAATCCCTCTTAGTCAGAGAGCCGGGATGGGTAAAGCAATCATTCACCTCACTCAAATATATCGTCATTGATGAATTTCATGCGTTTATCGGAACAGAACGAGGTCAGCAGTTACTTTCTTTACTTACCCGCCTAGAGCATATTACTGGTCGAATCTCCAATCCTATTCCACGGGTTGCGCTAAGTGCGACTCTCGGAGAGCTTGAAAAAGTACCGTTATCTCTCAGACCGAATAAAAGTCTGCCCTGTGAAACCATTACCAGCAGTCAGCATCAAAGCACTATTAAGGTTCAGGTTAAGGGATATTTAGAACCGGTAGACATCATGGCGGATAAAACACGTACCTCCGCCGAACAGCAAATTTGTCAGGAGATATTTAGGCTCTGTAGAGGCGACTCACACCTGGTATTTGCGAATAGTCGGAGTCGGACAGAAAGCATTTCTGCACAGTTAAGCGATTTATGCGAACAACAAGTCGTACCGAATGAATTTTTCCCACATCATGGTTCTTTAGCCAAAGAACTGCGAGAAGATTTAGAAGCTAGATTACAAAAAGAAACTCTACCTACTACTGCTATTTGTACCATGACATTAGAGTTAGGTATCGACATCGGCAAAGTAAGTTCTGTTATTCAGGTTACTGCTCCACACTCGGTTTCAAGTTTACGTCAGCGGTTAGGTCGATCTGGCAGAAGAAATTCACCCTCTATTTTACGAATGCTTATCGCTGAAAATGAATTGAGTGATAAATCTAATATTGTAGATGGTCTTAGATTAGAGCTGGTTCAGTCATTAGCAATGATACGGTTACTTATCGTAGAGAATTGGTTTGAACCGGCAGATACAGAGCAAATGCACCTCTCAACATTTTTACACCAGATTCTTGCCGTAATCGCACAGTGGGGAAGCGTTAGAGCAGACCAGCTTTATTCTTTATTATGTGAGCAAGGATCGTTCAAAGAAATAGCTATTCGGCACTTTAAACAACTATTGTCCCATATGGGGACAGTCCAACTGATACAGCAGTTAAATAGCGGTGAATTGGTTTTGGGAATTGAAGGCGAGCGCCTTACCAATTCCTATACCTTTTATGCTGTCTTTAAAACACCGGAAGAATTCCGCATTGTTGCCGGAAGAGAAACGCTCGGAACACTTCCTGTCGATTCCCTAATCCTCAAAGATCAGCACATTATATTTGGTGGCAGTAGGTGGAAAGTTACGGATATTGATGATGAAAAGAAAGTTATCTATGTCACATCTACAAAGGGTGGAAACCCCCCAAAATTTAACGGTAGTGGCATGTCGATTCATGACAGGGTTCGACAAGAGATGTTAAGCATCTATCGCAACGGTGACTACCGTATTGAGGTTGGCAATCAGAAAATAGATTTTGTAGATAATCTCGGAAGACAACTATTTCAAGAAGGGGCGCATCTTTTTAAAGAAGCCGACCTTGAAAAACAGCCTATTTATCAAAGCGGCAAGCATAGTTATATTTTCTCATGGATGGGCGATAAAGTAGTTAACACCCTTACTGTTTTACTCATTAGAAGTGGATTTGTATGTAGTAATTTTGCTGGTGTTATTGAAGTACAAAATTCCAATGCTGATGATATAAAAAATTGCCTAATAGATATCGCAAATGATGTTCTTCCGGATGAAACCGAACTTGCTGAAACACTTCCCATACAGCAAAAGCTTATTGAAAAATATAATGAATATTTACCAGAAAAGCTGCTAACCGAAGGGTATGGAAGAAAAGTTTTTGATTCAACAGTTGCTAAGAATTGGATATTAAATAAGTTGGACCTTTGATAGATATTATTTAATATGAAGCACGTAATGCAAAGAAAGTATGAATCAATCCCGCCTGATAAAATTGAGTAGGGAAATCGAATCCAGATGATGCAATAATAGATGCAACCTCATCTGGAGGAAGTATAGCTACGTCTTTATCATATGCATTGTCAGCACAATGGCCCACCACACTCATACTGCTTATCAGATCATGCTGCTTCAGCCCTCGCTGATAATCGCCACTGGTAAACTGCAAACCGCGATCTGAGTGCAAGACTGATGCACCGCCTCGATTGCCGGAGCAAAAGCCAGCGCCAATCTTTATAGCCTGATCGAAACCGCCAAAGCCAATGGGCTGGAATCGGCGGCCTATCTCAAAACGGTCTTCACTCACCTGTCGCAAGCAGACAGTCTGGAAGCGATAGAGGCATTATTGCCCTGGAATCAGATCATGGAGCGGTTACGATTTTTCCTCCTGACAGGCCGTGGCAAATAATTGAGAACGCCCCCTGGTCAATCTTTCCAGCTCCCGCAATCCCTGATTAGCGGGTCAACTCCTGCCAGCGTTTATCGAGCCGTTTTAGCGAGACTGCCTCCTGGGTTCCTAGCGGCTGGGCAAACAGCGACACCCGGAACTCTTCCAGCAACCAGCGAAAATCCGTCCACTCCGACGGCTCATCCAGCGCCATGCCATCGGTAAATTTCACAAAGGGTTCGTACACCGAGGCGTACTCCGTCATGCCGAGACGATCACGGGGCAAGTTACCTTGCAGCTTGTCGATACGATATTCCATGGCCTTGAGATAACGATGGAAGCACTTCAGCCGGTCCCAGCTGGCATCAAGCATGAATCCGGGTTTCAGCAAGCGTTCCAGATTAACCTTGATGTCGCTGTAGGCCATGGCTCGATCGAGGCTGACGGCCCCGCTCATGCTTTTGAGTACCTTGTGACGCAAGGCCATCCACTCGATGAATTGCAGCAGTAATTGCTCGCCATGCTCAACCAGCATTGCCCGTCGCAAGACACGTTGCTGAAATTCGTCTTCTTTATAGGGCAGCGGCTCATCCAGTGGTACAAACACCTGCTGGAAAGCGGCCTCCAGCAATTCATGAGTGAGTGATTGTTGCGTCCCCATCCCCTTGGCTTGCAGCCAGCGGCTGCTCATTTTTTTCTGAATACTGTTTTTTAACAGCCGCTCCTGTTCGCTCAACGATTTACGGAACAGCGCCACCAGCCCACGGCGATGACTGCGTCTGGCGGTTTCAGCATCCGCTTCGACGGTCAGCTGTAACTGCTCGTTTTCGACTTTCAGACAAGGAAACGCCCGCACCTGCAGACCATTCACCTCAGTCTGGGTCGCCTCGGGCAAGTCACCAAAGTCCCAACGCTGAACGTTATCCCGTTGCAGCTCGTGTTTCACCATGGTCTGCATCTGACTTTTACTGAGTTCACTCAGATCAGACTTTAATGCCTCCAGATCGCGACTCTGAGCCATCAGCTTGCCATCATCCAGCACCTGGATATTGATCAGCATATGAGGCGGTAACTCGATACCGCGCAAATCCTCGACTTCGATGCGAGGACGCGCAATCCGATTCAGATACGCTGCCAGCAAGGAATACAAACTGCCTTTGGTCACATGCGCTGTTTGCAGGAATTCCTCTACGGTATTGGGCACCGGCACAAACAGCTTGCGAACGGCTTTCGGCAACCCCTTGATGATCAGTGCAATTTTTTCAGCAACAAAACCGGGCACCAGCCATTCCACTTGAGCAGATGGAACTTGCTGCAACATCGCCACGGGCACACTTAACGACACGCCGTCATCCACCGTGCCGGGAGCAAACTTGTAACTCAATGGAAATTGCAGCCCTTGCCATTCCAGCTCGGCGGGAAAATCCGTGTCAGTGATCCCTGCGGCGGCATCACTCAGCAGCAATTCGCGGGTCAGTTTGAGGGCATTTTGCTGCTCGGCAGTGGCCGTGCTGTACCAGCGCTCCAAATGTCGGGTCGTGACAATCTCTACGGGCAAACGCGCCTGGTAAAAATCAATCAGGAAGTTGTCATCAATCACCAGATCACGCCGACGGGATTTTTCTTCGTACTCTGTGACCTCCGCAATCAGGTCGATGTTGTGCGGTAAAAAGTCGGCGCGGGTCTTTATTTTTTGTCCAACCAGACCTTCCAGAATCAATATTTCCCAGGCTTCGCGCGGATGGCTGAGCGCGTAGTTCACACGCTTGCGCGGATTGACGATCAGGCCGTATAACATACTTTGCTCATACGCCACCACTTGACCGCGTTTTTCGTGCCAGTGCGGCTCAAAGTACTGGTATTTGAGCAGTGGCTGGCCAATTTCCTCAATCCAGGGCGGTTCAATCTTGGCGACGGTGCGGGCAAACAACTTGCTGGTTTCCACCAGCTCTGCCGCCATCATCCATTTCGGTTTTTTCTTGTGCTGGCTTGACGCCGGAAAAACAAACAGCTTGCGATTACGGGCACCCAGATATTCCTGTCCTTCACCCTTGAAGCCAATCTGGCTCAGCATGCCCGCCAGCAACGACTTGTGCAGCGACTCGTAACTGGCCACCTGGGTGTTTGCCGTCAGGCCCAGATCCTTGCACAACAGGTGCAGCTGACGATGGGTATCACGCCACTCGCGCATACGCATGTAATTGAGAAAATGTTTGCTGCACCACTTGCGAATCTGGTTTTGGGTCAACTCCTGACGTTGCTCTTCATAAGCATTCCAGAGGTTCACCAATGCGACAAAATCCGAGTCTTCATCTTGCCAGAGACGATGCTTTTCATCGGCCTGCTGTTGTTTGTCCTGCGGGCGTTCGCGAGGGTCTTGCACGGTTAACGCCGCTGCAATAATCAATACCTCACTGAGAGCACCCTGCCTCTCCGCCTCCAGCATCATTCTGGACAATCGGGGATCGGTCGGCAAACGCCCCATCTGACGCCCCAACGGGGTCAGTTTTTGTTGTTTATCAACCGCTTCCAGCTCTTGCAGCAGCGTGAAACCATCGTTAATAAACCGCTCGTCCGGCGGATCAACAAATGGAAAATCCTGCAACCGACCCAGACCCAGGTGCAGCATTTGCAGAATCACCGCCGCCAGGTTGGTACGGCGGATTTCCGGATCAGTAAATTCATCGCGACCGAGGAAATCACTCTCTTCGTACAAGCGAATACAAATGCCCGGAGAGGTGCGGCCACAACGCCCGGCACGCTGATTGGCGCTGGCCTGAGAAATAGCCTCAACCGGCAAGCGCTGTACCTTGCTTTTGTAACTGTAGCGACTGATCCGCGCCACCCCGGAATCGACCACGTAGCGAATACCCGGCACCGTCAACGACGTTTCGGCAACATTGGTCGCCAACACCACCCGCCGACCACCATGAGGCTTAAAAATCCGTTGCTGATCCGAACCACTTAAACGGGCATACAACGGCAGAATATCGGTTGCAGGCAAGCTGGCACGGCGCAGGTATTCCGCACATTCGCGGATCTCCCGTTCACCGGGCAAAAATACCAGCACGTCGCCGGGAATACCGCCTTTTTTGTCTTCATTACGTAGTTCGGCCAACGCATCGTTTACCCCTTCAAACAGGGTGCGATCTTCTTCGTCTTCCGTTTCTCTAACGAGTGATCGGTAGCGGGTTTCAACCGGATAGGTTCGACCAGACACCTGTATCACCGGAGCGTTGTCGAAGTGGGCAGAAAACCGCTCGACGTCAATGGTCGCCGAGGTAATGACCAGTTTCAGATCCGGTCGTTTGGGCAACATGTTTTTCAGATAGCCCATCAAAAAGTCGATGTTCAGACTGCGCTCGTGGGCTTCGTCAATGATGATGACATCGTATTCATTGAGAAAACGGTCATGCTGGGTTTGCGCCAGCAAGATACCATCGGTCATCAACTTGATACGGGTTCGATCACTGCTCTGATCGGTAAAGCGAATCTGAAAGCCCACCAGTGAACCCAGTTCGGTGTGCAGCTCGTCGGCAATACGCTGGGCCACCGACCGGGCCGCCAGCCGTCGTGGCTGGGTATGGCCAATACGGCCATAACGACCGAGACCGGCCTCCAGGCAGATTTTGGGTAACTGAGTGGTTTTGCCCGATCCGGTTTCACCGGCAATCACCACCACCTGATGGTTTTTGATGGCCGCCAGAATCTCGTCTTTCCGTTCCGATACCGGCAAATCCGGATAGCTCAAGCGCACACTGTCACTGCGCTGCGCCACCAGCTGTTGGCTGGTTTCAATGCCCGCCAGCAGTTTGGTCAGCGCTGCGTCGAGCGGTTGCGGTTGCTGCCGCCGCTGACTGGCCAGCAGCTCTTTCAACTGACGCCGCAAACGGGAGCGATCCCGGATCAGACAATGATCAATCGCCTGGTGCAAGGCCCGCTGATCGATGGTGACAGGCGTTGATTCGGCGATCACAGTGTGATCGGAGGTGTGGTCTGAAGAGTGGTCGGAAGACAAAAGCGATCCTGAAAACAACGAAGATGGGGGAAATCGAGTGGCTATTATACGACGTGTCAGCGCCACTGGGCAGATGGCGCGAGTGGCAATGACCGGCAAGTGACCCCATAGAGTCACAATATCCGCCTAAGAGTCTGTCAGAAGCGAATACCCGCTGATTAAAGGTTGCCAAAGTAATGACGCCCAAAAGCAGCAACCATCACCCTATACAATTGATAAAGATTTGCATTTGCATATAATGCATAACAAGCTCAAAACAGAGATTGACCCTCGTGCCCATTGCCACCTCATCAAGCGACATCCAGCAGCTCTACAAGCATCACAATGACTGGCTGCGACAATGGTTTTACCGCCGTCTCAATTGCAATGAGCAGTCCGCCGACCTGGCTCACGATACTTTCTTGCGCCTGCTGCGCAAGCCCTGTTCACTTTCACTGAACGAACCCAGATCCTACCTCACCACCATAGCCAAAGGCATACTGATCAGCTGGTTTCGGCGCCGGGATATTGAACAAGCCTGGCTGGCCACTCTGGCTGAACAGCCTGCCGTATACGCACCATCACCGGAGCAACGCGAGCTGATTCTGGAAACGCTCTGCCTGGTCAGTCAGGCACTCGACAGCTTGACGCCTGACGTCAAAGAAGCGTTTTTACTGGCACAATTCGAAGGCATGAAATACCGCGACATTGCGACTCGCCTGGGGGTAGCCGAAATTACCATTAAGCGTCATATCAAACGCGCCCTGGTTGCCTGCCTGAGCGTTATGGATGACTGACATGACACACCAACCCGATCGTGATGGCCACAACCTGCCAGCATCCACTCCGACCACATCAACAGCCTATCCGGCCTTGAACCCTGCCGTTTTGGAACAGGCAGCCGAATGGTTGCTGCTCAGCTCCGATGACTGGGATCAACCGGCCAAACAGGCTTTTCAACGCTGGTTGGGCCAGCACCAGGATCATCAACGGGCCTGGCAACGGGCATTACACCTGAAAAGCATGTTGGGTAACTTGCCCGAGCAGTCCGCGCAGATTTTGCAGGCAAACCCCACACTGTCGCGTCGCCGGGCAATGTCAACCCTCGTGATGATGATGACAACCGGCGGCTTGCTTGCCTGGCAATCCGGTGTACTCAATTCACACGATTTTACCACTCGTACCAGCGAACAGCTGGATGTCACTCTGGCCGATGGCACTCGCCTGCAACTGAATACCAACACCCAGGTTGACGTCAGCCTGTCTTCATCCCGGCGTCAGATCCAACTGCAACAAGGTGAAATACTCATCAACACTGGCAAAAATGGCCTTTACCTCGAAGCGCCCTTTCATGTCAGTACCCGCGATGCCCAACTGCAAGCCTTGGGCACGCGCTTTTCGGTGCAACAGCAACAGCATCAAACCCGACTGCAAGTCTTTGAAGGCCGTGTGCGCGTCAGCGGCCATCAAGGACAAGAGTGGCAAATTGTGACGGCTGGGCAGCAGGTGCAATTCAACCAACTGGGCATCCGGCACCAGCAAGCTGCGGCGATCAGTAGCACGCTCTGGACCCAGCAGTTATTCGCGGCCGACAACCTGCCCTTGGCCGAGCTAGTGACTGAATTGCAGCGCTATTTCAGCGGCCATATTCGCCTGCACCCAACCCTTGCCAATCAGCGCGTCTCCGGTTTATTCCCGATCAACAACATCCCCGACACCTTGTCTTTACTGGCGCAATCGCACCCGCTGGAAGTCAGTAATTTGTTTGGAGTCTGGCTGACCATTCAGCCACGCTTATAAAAAAACAGTCAAACAACTGATACTTTTTATCAACTCATGCGGCATACAAGGAAAGCAGCCTCGATATAAGGTATTTCATGTTGACCCATCGCCCGCATTCCCGACCGGTATTCCCTCTCAAAGCCCTTTCCTTGGCCTTGGTGCTGACGACCGGCTTATCAGCCGCAGCACAGTCATTAGAGACCACTGCAACAAACAACCCGGCAGCGCAACAACAGTTCGACCTGCCAGCAGCGCCACTGGCGACAACATTGACACAAATTTCAGTCAGCACGGGTACCATTCTGATATTTGATCCAGCACAACTGGACGGTATCCGTCACGCCGCCGTGTCCGGGCAATATTCTGTACCAGATCTGATCGACCTGCTGATCCAAGGCACTGATCTGATGCTTTCCCGCAACAACAATGGCGCGCTGGTACTGATACCACAGCAGTCACCCGACGGGGTTTTTAACCTACCCAAGCTCAAGGTTCAGGACAGCTTCGCTCGGGAATCCGCCACTGCGCCAGTTGAGGGTTATATCGCCAACAACACCGGTTCACTGGGCCGCATGGCGACACGTCAGATGGAAACCGCCCGCTCGGTTTCCGTCGTCACCGCAGATCTGATTGCAGACCTGGCAGCGACATCGGTTGAACAGGCGGTCGGCTACACCTCCGGGGTACAGGTAGCGGCTTTCGGGCAGGACTTGCGTTTTGATCAGGTCTCTATCCGGGGTTACTCCGTCACCACCGGAGCCGATTATCGTGACGGTTTGCGTCAGCTGAATACCGGCTGGCTGGCTTACTACCGCACCGAACCCTTTGGCCTTGAACGTCTTGAGGTGGTCAAAGGCCCCGACTCCGTCAGCTATGGACAAGTGACGCCCGGCGGACTGATCAACCGGGTCAGCAAACGTCCAGGTTATGACACCGACAATACTGCAGAGCTGCAAATCGGTAGCGAACAACATCGCCAAGGACAGCTGGACATCAGTGCCGATCTCAGCGAGCAACTCAGCTACCGGCTGGTGGCACTCGCCCGTGATGCCGACTCCGATGTCACTGGCATCAATGATGACAGCCTCTATATCGCCCCGTCCCTGTTATGGCGTATTTCAGACGATACAGAGCTGACCATCCTGGCTCATCACCAGCGCTATGAAACCGCCGGTTCACCACAGTTGTATCAGGACGGTGACCAACTGACCGATTTCTGGGCCGGGGATATCGATTACGACAAACTGCATCAAACCCAGAGTGCACTGACCACCGAGTTGACCCACACCATCAACGATGTACTCAGCCTGCACCAGACGCTGACACTCGGCAGCGTCGACGCCCTCAACCGCTACGCCGATGCCTCCGGCGAAACCAGCGGCACAGTGATTGAACGTGACGCCGCCGAAATCGAAGAGACCATGAACACGCTGGCACTCGACACTCACCTCGAATGGCAATACAGCGCCGGAGCAACCAGTAACCGTCTGGCACTGGGGATCGACCACTATCGCATCAATACCGATGTCGACTATCTGATGGGTGAGGCCCCAGCCATTGATTCTGCGGCACCGGATTACCATCAGGACTTCCCGCAACGCAGCAGCATTTATCAAGAGCAACAGCGCAGCCGCCAGACCGGTATCTACCTGCAGAATCAGATGACCTGGGCAAACCACTGGCATCTGGCCGCTGGCCTCCGCCGAGATAACCTCAACACCCAGACAGAAGACATTCTCTATGGAGATGACACGCGCCAGAATGACCAGGCGACCAGCGGCAGCCTCGGTCTGATTCGTGAATTGGACAACGGCCTGGCTCCCTACATCAGTTACGCCACCTCGTTCACCGCCAATATTGGCAGCGATGCCAATGGCAACCCGTTTGAACCTGGCGAAGGCAGGCAACTGGAGGCCGGGGTCAAATACCAATCGGCCAACCAGCGTCTGTTTGCTGTTGCCAGTCTCTTTGATCTGACCGAAACCAACGTCCTGACCACGGACCTCAACAATTCTGACTTCAATGTGCAAACCGGCGAATTACGCACCCAGGGCCTGGAACTGGAAGGTAAACTCAACCTCCGCAACCTCGACCTGACCGCTTCCTATACCTATCTCGACCCGGAAGTCAGCCGCAGTAATGACGGCTACCAAGGCAATCAACCCACTGGCACCCCCAACAACATGGCCAATGCCTGGGGTAATTATCAGTTTGGCCAGTTTGAGGCAGGACTGGGAGCGCGCTGGGTGGGTATGAGTTATGCCGATGCCGCCAACAGCTGGAAAAATGACGCCTACTCGGTTGTTGATGCCCGCGCATCCTGGAAGCTGGATCAATGGTTAAGTGGTGCCACCGCTGCGCTCAACATCAGCAACCTGGCCGACAACACATACACTTTGTGTCATGACGGCTACTGCTATCGAGCTCGAGGCCGCAAGGCAGTCGCTTCCATCAAATATCGCTGGTAATCCTGCATGGTCAATGTACTGCGACCGTTTATGGTTCGTTGTCACCGGGTCATCGGACTGGCAACGGCCCTGTTTCTGTTCGTCGCCGGCGCAACCGGCGCGATCATCTCCTGGGATCATGAGCTGGATGAATGGCTCAATCCCCAATTATTTGAAACCGCCATCCCGGACAACTCGGAGCCAGGTCAACGGCTGTTTACCGCCCTTGAGTTGGCCAACCGCTACGAACAGCAGCAGCCTGCCGCCCAAGTCACCTGGCTCGATTTGCATCAGGAGCCGGGTCACAACACCCTGCTTTATGTCGAAGGAGCAGCGGATCCTGTCAGCGGTCAGCAACAGCGTCTGTCGCATAACCAGATTGCCATGAACCCTTACACTGGCACGGCACAATCCTGGCGTCACTGGGGCGATATCTCGCTGAGCCGAGAAAACCTGTTGCCGTTTTTATACAAGCTGCACTACAGCCTGCATTTGCCCGACGGCTTGGGTCTCGAACTGGGCATTTTGTTTATGGGAGTGGTCGCGGTATTCTGGACACTCGACTGCCTGATCGCATTGGGAATCAGCTTCCCGTCGCGGCGGGTATGGCGCAAGTCCTTCCGTTTCCGCTGGCGTCAGCCGGGCCACAAACTCACGTTTGACCTGCATCGTTCCGGCGGTGTCTGGATCTGGCCATTGCTGTTGATTGTGGCGTTCAGTTCCATTTCCATGAATCTGGAATATCAGCTGGTCAGGCCACTACTGGGGCAAATATCCAGCCTGACCCCTGATGCATTCGACACCCGCTCTGCTCGCCCCATGAACAAACCCGCCAGCCCGCAACTGACACGGGAGCAAATACTCGCCATCGCTACCGACGAAGCCCTGCGTCTGGGCTGGAAGAAGCCACCTGGCGGCCTATATTATGGTGCTCTGCACAAAGTCTATGGCGTCGGTTTTTATACGCTGGAAGGCGCTCATGGAGATGGTGGACTGGGGCCAAACTGGTTACAAATCGACAGTGACAACGGTGATATCCTCGCTCGAATTGAAACCGGCAAGGGCACTGCAGCGGATATTTTTGTACAGGCCCAATACCCACTGCATTCCGGTCGTATTTTGGGTCTCACTGGCAGAATATTACTGTCTTTGTTAGGAGTAATAGTCGCTATCTTATCCCTGACGGGCATCCTGATCTGGCTCAAGCGTACCCGGCTGACAAGCCCCCGACGTGCTCAACCAGACAGGCCTTAAACCACTCCGTCCGCAAGGGCGGCCGCTGTTACCTGACGAATCCAGTCGTCCAGGTTGTAGTAGTTGCTGACACGGGCAATTTTGCCATTCCGGATCTCAAAAAACGCCCCGGCAGGCAAGACATAACGCTGACCCTTGGCCGCGGGCAAGCCGTCATCCGTTGCCAGATATTCGCCATGTACGACAAACTCGGCAGCGGCTCGTTCTCCATCCGGGCTACTGAGAATCACGATATCCTTCAGGGTTTCGCGGTAATGGTGATTCATACGCGCCATAAAGCGGGCAAAGGCCTCACGGCCGGTTTCTCGCTCTCCCTGATTGATATCGTGAATGACATCGTCAGAGAGTAACGCCAGGAAGGCGTTCATATCGCCTTGGTTAAATGCCTGATAGTAGTTAAAAACCAATGCTTCTGTGTGGGAACGGGTCATTTGGCAGTCATTCTCATAAGTAACCGATTCAGCGCAGATTACTACGCCAGACCGCCGTCGTGATCAGGCTAGAGGTGACTAAAAAGTGTTTTTATATCAGCCAGTTTATCGGGCATGGTCGATCTGTTCACACAGCAGGCCGATTTCATCCAGCGCTCTGGGAGTCATGCGATGCAACTTGTCCGCATCCGGGTGAATGATATAACCATTTTTGACCGCCGGAATGGTACGCCAGCGCTGCCAGTTAACCGCATCGGCATCAATGCTGTTATTTCCTTGGTGGCTTGGCTGGATAATCACTTCGGGCATCGAAACAATCACCTGCTCCAGTCCGACCCCAGGGTAATCCTGATTCAGTTGGGCAAATGGATTGTCAGCCCCACAAAGTGTCAACTGTTGTTGTGGCCAGGCATTAGCCGCCACGGTGGTCAGCGGCCGCGACCAGAGTTCGTAAAACACCCGCACCGGCGTCCGCTTGGCAAAGGTGGCGCGCAGTCGCTGCAACTCCTGCTCATAAGCCAAAGCATGCTGTTCGGCACTGGCTTCGTGGCCGGTCAGACGTCCAAAGTTGCGTAATTCACTGGCGACATCGTCAAGCCGGGTGACGTCGGAATACACCACGTTCAGATGATATTGCTGCAGCCGCTCCAGATCCGCTACCGGATTACCGCTACGCCAGGCAATAATGAGGTCGGGTTTCATTTGCAGGATTTTTTCAATCTGCAAACCGGCGTAGGAGCCGACGCGGGGAATGTCATTGGCAGCGGCTGGATAATCGGCGTATTCGGTAGTGCCGATGATTTGTGCTCCCGCTCCAATGGTATAGAGTAATTCCACAATATGCGGTGCCAAGGCGATAATACGCAGCGATGCTCGGGCGTCTGCCGGGTTTGACGTTTTCTGCCCTGTTGCTGGTGCCTGTTTTGCTGATGATAGTTCGGATGCTGGTTCTGTCTGCTGTTGCTCCGCGCCATGAGCAGCAGACAGAACCAGCAACAGCAGCCAACCCGCCCGATACGGTCGACTCACCAGTCCACGCCTTTACGTGCCTTGATACCGGCATCAAACGCGTGTTTGACCGGTTGCACCTCACTGACGGTATCGGCCAGCTCGATCAAGCGCGGGTGGGCATCACGCCCGGTAATCACCACGGTTTGTTCGACCGGGCGATTGGCCAGCGCCGTCAGCACCTCCTCAATATCGAGGTATTCGTAGCTGAGCATATAGGTCAGTTCGTCCAGCAACAGTACGTGAATCTCCGGGTCGGCCAGAAACACCTTACTGGCCGCCCAGGCTTCCTGAGCGGCGGCGATGTCCTTGTCCCGATCTTGGGTATCCCAGGTAAATCCGGTGCCCATCACATGAAACGGCACCCCCAGTTTTTGTAACAAATCCCGTTCGCCACAAGGCCAGGTACCCTTGACGTATTGCACTACGGCAGTTTTCAGGTCGTATCCGAGCGCCCGGACAACCGTGCCAAAACCCGAGGTAGACTTGCCTTTGCCATTGCCGGTAATCACGATCAGGGTGCCGCGCTTTTCCTGGGCGGCCTTGACCCGCTCAGCAACAGCGGCTTGTTGTTGCTGCATTTTGGCTTTGTGTGCTGCATTTTTATCAGGTACTGGATTCACGCGACTCTCCACGGCGATCGGTTTCAGGAATGGTTTCAGGAATGGTTTCAGGGGCGGTGACAGTGGCCGAGGTAAAGGCCAGTAATGTCGCTATATCGAGATGTTCGGCACAGGCACTGGCGATGCGATCCAGCGCCTGTTCTTGCTGTTGCTGATAGCTGTCTATCCGGTCGGTGGTGGCACCGGCCCACTGCAGTATCTGCTGCAAGGCTTGCGGGGTATCAAACACGCCGTGCAAGTAGGTGCCGACCACCTGATTGTCGTCACTATAACAGCCGTCCGGTTGACTATCCTGCAGGTAGGCAAAAGGCTGGATTCCCTGTTCATGGAGGTAACGGCTCCGCCCGGCGTGGATCTGATAACCGGTCACCGGCACGCCGCCAGTATTCTGCCCACGACCAGGCAAAGCCAATTCACCGCAGTCATTGGTCAGAGATTTATCCCGATACAGCCGGGTTTCGATGGGTAAATACCCCAGACCAACACGGCTACCCGCAACGCCTTCGACGCCGTCCGGGTCATGAATACCCTGCCCCAGCAGTTGATAGCCAGCGCAAATCCCCATCACCTTGCCACCGTAACGCAGGTGGCGGGCAATATCGCTGGCCCAGCGGCTGTTACACAACATATCCAGTTCGGCACGTACATTCTTGCTGCCCGGCAGGATAATCAAGTCGGCATCGGTCAGTGGCTGACCTGGGCCAACATAGCTGAAATCCACTTGGGGGTGTTGGCGCAGCATGTCGAAGTCGGTGTGGTTACTGATACGGGACAGCACCGGCACCTTGACCCGAAGCCGGACATCCCTGGTGTCGAGTTGCTGCTCAATCTCGATGGCATCCTCTGCTGCCGCAGCCAGATTGGTTAAATAGGGCAACACACCCAACACCGGTTTGCCGGTACGCTGCTGCAACCAGTCAAGACCAGACTGCAACAAGCCAAGATCACCGCGAAATTTATTGATCACAAAGCCCACCACCCGCTGTTGCTCGGAGGCCGACAAAAGTTCGAGTGTCCCCACCAGCTGGGCGAATACGCCACCCCGATCGATATCCGCCACAATAATCACCGGGCAATCCACCGCCTCGGCAAACCCCATATTGGCAATATCGCGGTCGCGCAAATTGATTTCCGCCGGGCTGCCCGCGCCTTCAACCACAATCAGCTCATATTGCTGTTGCAAGCGTTGGTGGGAAGCCAGCACGGCAGTCATCGCGGTGGTTTTGTAATCATGGTAAGCCGCTGCTTCCATATCGGTGACGGCCTGGCCATGAATAATAACCTGGGCACCGGTATCCGAGTTGGGTTTGAGCAGCACCGGATTCATATCCACATGCGGCTGCAGACCAGCAGCTCTGGCCTGCAGCGCCTGAGCGCGACCAATTTCGCCACCATCCGGAGTCACCGCGCTGTTTAACGCCATATTTTGCGGCTTGAACGGCACCACCGCGATACCAAGATCACGAAAGCACCGGCACAATCCCGCCACCAGCAAACTTTTACCGGCATCCGAGGTGGTGCCTTGTACCATCAGGGTGCTGGGAGATTGCCAGTTATTCACCACCGTGTTGCCTTTCTGGCTGATCATTGTCAGCCGGTAACCAGCCAATACATTCCACCACCGCAGCGGCCTCCGGGTGGGCCGGAATACGGATGCGGGTACGACTGCCGTAATGGATCGACAGCGAGGAATACCAACTGCCATCACGCCAGTCGACCGGGAGTAAATAACCGAGAATCAAACGAATAACGGCGCTATGACAAACCACCACGGTATGGCCGCCAGCGCCCTGCTTGAGCACCTGGTTCCAGCCACGAACCACCCGTTCATAGACCTGTTCAATTCGCTCTCCCCCAGGTGGTGGATTGCCTGCCGGAAACTGGCTAAAGGCTTCCAGTTCACTCCAGCCGTCGGGGTTGTCTTCTGGCGTGCCGAACAACACGTCAAACGGAATGCCATCCCAGTCGCCAAAATCGTATTCGCGTAATTCAGCAATAATCGCCAGCGTCAGCCCTTGCTGTTGCGACCAGTGCGTGGCGAAGGCCTGGCAGCGCTGCAGCGGCGAGCTGACGACACTGACCGGGGCCGAAATAGCAGCAAACGCACGTTCCAGCTGCTGCCAGCCAGCGTTACTAAGGGCAACATCGGTGCTGCCATACAGCGCTGGCTCACCCGCTACCGCTCCGTGACGAACGAGATCAATGATCGTATCCCCTGTTGTCATGCCTTATACCTCTTTCACGGTCAGTGGTAGCCCGGCAACCACCAGGGTTACCCGGTCGGCAATGGCTGCCAAGGCCTGATTCAACCACCCGGCCTGATCGACAAACGCCCGGCTGACTCCGCCCGCAGGCACCACCCCAAATCCGATTTCATTAGCGATCAGCACAACATCCATACGGCATTGCTGTAGCGCCTGGGTCATTTGAACGAACAGCGCCGGAAAATCCTGTTCAGGAAAGTGATAAAACTGGTTGTTGAGCCACAACGTCAGGCAATCCACCAGAATAACGCCAGTACCTGATTGCTGATTCAAATACTCTGCCAGTGCCAGAGGGACTTCAGCTAGCTGCCAGTCTTCCCCCCTTTCCTGCTGATGTCGTTCTATTCTGCTGGTCATTTCGTCATCGAAGGGCGTCGCCGTCGCCACAAAATATTGATCCACGCCTTGCTGTATCGCCAGAGCACTGGCCACCGCTAACCCGTAACGGGATTTGCCAGAGCGGGCACCACCGAGGATCAAATGAATCATGTCAGGTACCCATGTTGAGCCAGGGCGAGTAATACCGTATAGATCAACAGTTCCTGCAGCTGCTGGGCGGCACCGAGACAATCACCGGTGAAGCCGTGCAGGTGCTTTTGCATCCATTGTTTGAGCAGCTGGCGCATTACCACAACAGCAGCGATCACCGTCAGGGCCGACCAGAACGGCAACCACAACAGGCCTATTGTCCCGGTTATCAGCACCTGCGCCAACAAGACCGCATTCATCGGCTGTGCCAGCGGATCACTTTTACTGCTGCCGGGTGCCGAGACATAAGGCAGATCTTGTGCATGAGTAATTGCCAGCGCACGGGAGAAGGGATAACCAATAACCAGCGCCAGCAGCAGTTCTCCCTGACCTGCGAGACTCACCAGCAGGACAAACTTGAACAGCAAGGCCAGTATCAAGGCGCTGCTGCCGTAGGTGCCAAGCCGACTGTCCTTGAGAATGGTAAGCTTGTGCTGCTGCTCCAGTCCGCCGTAAAAACCATCAAAACAGTCGGCCAGACCGTCTTCATGCAACGCCCCGGTCAACAGCAAACTGGTGATCAGCAGTACACAAACCGCAGGCAGCGTCCCCAGACCGGCCTCAGCCAGCAGGAACACAACCGTCAGCAACCCGGCCAGCAGCCAACCCACCAAGGGAAAATAGCCCAGCGCCTTGTGCATATTGTCCGTGCTGTATGGCAACTGACGGCTCATCGGCAAACGGGTCAAAAAACCCAGCGCCAACTGCAAGCGCTGCCCGTGTTGTCGCAGCAGCAAGGTCATCGCAGCCATTACACCTCCACCCCGGCGCTGGCGAAGGTCGCCATATCGTTATAAAACGCAGCCGCAGCCCGCAGTAATGGCAGCGCCAATGCGGCACCGGTGCCTTCTCCCAGGCGCAAACCGAGACTCAGTAAAGGACGTGCATTCAGCGCCTGTAACGTCAAGCCATGTGCCGACTCAGCCGATTGATGGCAAAACACCAGATAGTCCCGGCAGTTGGGTGCCATACGACAAGCCAGCAGTGCCGCCACCGACACAATAAAACCATCAACCAGAATCGTCGCCCGCTGCTCTGCCGCCGCCAGCATCGCCCCCACCATCTGGACAATTTCAAACCCGCCAGCTTCCTGCATGGCAATGTCAGCAGTCACCTCCGGGTGCATGGATCGAATCCGCTGAACGGCCTGATGAATCAGTTCACGTTTGAGCTGCAGCTGGTCATCGTTGATTCCGGTTCCACGCCCAACCACACGGTCTACCGCTATATTTTCCAGTAACGCCAGCACAGCCGAGGCGGAGCTGGTATTACCGATGCCCATTTCGCCAAAGCCCAGTACATTTGATCCGGCGCTGATCTGGTCTCGGGCAACGTCAGCGCCATATCGCAGCGCTTGTTGACACTGCGCCGCTGTCATCGCCGCATGCTGGGAGAAATCATCGGTTCCAGCACTGACCCTGCGCGTCAACAACAACGGATGATCCGAACAGACCGGGCTGATCATGCCCGCATCAATCACCATCAGCGCCATCTCATTGGCCTGGCAAAAACAATTGATCGCCGCGCCACCGGCAAGAAAATTGCGAACCATCTGTTCGGTCACCGCTTGCGGAGCAATACTGATCGGATGACCGGCAATGCCATGGTCAGCCGCAAACACCAGCATGGTCGGCCGGACAATGTTAATACGGCCAGCAGCAACGCCATCAAGGGTCTGGATCTGGATCTGTGCCAGCCTGGCCGCCAACCCTTCCAGTTCTCCCAACGACCCCAACGGTTTGGTTTTTTCATCAATCCGCTGTTGTATGTGTGTCAGCCAGGTATGCCCGACGGCTTGAATATCAAAATGAACAGCTTGCATAAACCGGGCTCCGCTCAGGCCAAACGCTGACGCATAACAATCAGAAAAAACACACTGCCAATCGCCGAGGTGATAATACCGATGGGAATTTCCTGACTGGCAACCGCCGATCGGGCAATCACATCAACCCATACCAGAAAGGTACTGCCGAGTAACAAACACCCCAGAATCAGTGTTCGGGTCGTCACCCCCAGCCAACGCCGCACAATATGGGGAATCATCAGACCAACAAAACCGATACCACCGCAGTAGGCCACCACCGCTGCCGTCAGAGCGGCGCACATCACCAGAGCCAAGGCCCGCAGTCGAACCGCATCAACCCCCAGCGTCCGGGCATTGTCATCGCCGAGCAGCATGGCGTCGAAATGTCGTCCCAACAGCAATAAAACAGCACTACAAATCAGCACTACGGGAAAGAGCAGCAACAGATGACTGCTTTCCACTCTGGCAAGACTGCCCATCAGCCAGAACAATACTTTATTGGCCGCAAACGGCTCGCCCACAAACAGAATAAAATGCGTCAGCGAACCCAGCATCAGTGAAATGGCAACGCCTCCCAATAACAACTGCTCGGAGCTGCGGGCAAACGAAGTGACGGCCAGTATCTGTACCAGCATCACCGCAAACAGTGCACCGCCAAACGCAGCAATCGGCAAAGCGGTTGCCGTCGGTAACCAACCCAGCAACCCCGCCAGCAGCGGATGCTGGGCCAGTGCCGAGCCCATCAGCACCGTGACCACACTGGCACCCAATCCGGCGCCCGCGACCACCCCAAACAAGTAAGGATCCGCCAGGCCATTACGTGTGACGTTCTGCAAAGATGCTCCGGCAATCGCCAGCCCGGCACCGACCAAAACCCCCGCAGCAACTCTTGGCAAACGCAAGTCGGTAAAAATCAACTGATCCAGTGGATCAACAGGCAAACCGACGAGGCAACGCCAAACCGTATCCAGTGACAAATTGGCAGAGCCAAAAAACAGCGCAGCCAGCGGTGATAACACCGCCACGGCCAGCAACCACCACCAACGCTGCCTCATCGCCGTTTATCCCGCGTTTGAACGGTTAAGGGCAAGGGTGAAAAATCCACCCGTAACGCCCGGTCGTCGTGGCGACGAACCGCACAAGGCAAGCGAAAAACACGCTCTAGACGCTCCGGCACCAACACACTGTCCGGCGTCCCGAAAGCCACCTGCTCGCCATTTTCCAACAGCAACAGCTGATCACAGTAGTGCGCGGACAAATTGAGGTCATGCAGACTCATGACCACCGTCAGCCCGGTATCACGTGCCAGCTGGCCCAGTAAGGCCAGCACATCGTGCTGGAAATACACATCGAGATGGTTAACAGGTTCATCCAGCACAATCAGTTCCGCCCGCTGCACCAGGGCACGGGCAATCAGGCCACGTTGTTGCTCGCCGCCAGACAGGGTCGAAAATACACGGGTTGACTTTTCTGCCAGACCAACACGCTCCAGCGCCTGATCGATCCGCTCGTCATCGGCTGCTGACTGCCGTCCCAACAAGGATTGGTGCGGCAACAACCCCATGCGTACCATTTGCCGCAGACTGAGGGCAAAGACCGCATCGTTCAGCTGGTTCACAACCGCGATACGCCGGGCACGCTGATTCAGGCTGTAATCGGACAATGGCCGATCTTGCCAGGCCAGCGTAGTCGCCGTTATCTGTCCAGTTAACTGACCCGACAACGCCAGCAGCAAACTGGTCTTGCCAGCACCGTTCGGGCCAAGCACACCCAGCACGGAACCGGCAGGCAGTGAAAAAGAGAGACATTTCAGAATCGGTTGCTGATCAATCGTGAGCCTCAGCTCGTCAACCACCAGACCGGAACAGCCAACCATGGAAGCACCAGATAACAAGAGTTCATGCCCAGGATTGCCATCCAACACCGTCGACTGTCGACAAACTGCATCAACAGGGAAAGGAGATGGCTCGTGTATTCCCGCACGAACAAAATTCAAGAGACAGAATCATTTATTGACCAGACATTACAGCGCGCCCACGCCGAATGTCGGCCAAACAATTCCCAGGCTGGTATCTGACTTTCCCCTGCCCGTTACGGCCAGAGAATTACAGTTGCGGGTACAGTCCCGGAGTTGCACCGGATTCCCAATTAAATCAGGCCGCCACGGCAGCCTGACACCTGTTTGATAGCGGCGGACTATATCAGCAAAGCAAAATCCATACGATGGCTAATCGCTACAGGACACTCCTTGCATAGCCGATGCCTTTCACAGCAGAAAATTCACTGACCTCCAAGGATATTTAAAAAATCAGACCCAGCGCCCAATCTGTCTAGAAAGCAAGCAGCAAACGAGTAAACCAACAGCAAACAGCGCTATGCTTATTATCAGTAACTCTATTTATGGGCTGGTCGACAAACCGGGTAGCTGGACGTCTCCGGGTAAGTCCGTAGCGGTTTGGACTGCCCCTAAACACATTCAGATTGAGAGACTAGGAGCCTCGCAGGAAAGACGGGGCTGAGCGATTCTTGCGTAAATTTGAGGCGAATAGTGGTTCCATTCAACAAGAATTTGCGCAAAAAAGAGCCACATTCAGTATTTCCACAATAGGACATTCCCAAGCCCGACAGACTCCTGGATACGAGCAACCATAGCGGCAAGTGCAGATCCTGCGTCAAACAATCAGACATATACCGCCATGTTGAGATGAAAGGCAGACCATCAAGACAGTTACTGCGAGAAATATCTATTGATAAGGACATTAGTTGATTTTGACCTTAGTACACGCTATTTTTTTGCTGCATTGTAGAGCAATCAAATAACCCGACTGTCGTTCTCTCCAAGCTTATAAGCACCAGCGCGTTTGACGGTGAAGGTTAATCGTCACGCTGGAGGGAATTCACGGAGGAATTCACATGCTTCTGATCTTCTTTCTCGCATTAATCTGGTTTTTCTGGATCAAGCGACCGAAAAAGAACGCTTACACCGCTGGCAGGGACAATACTGTCGCAACAATGACAGGCAGTCTGATCATGCTCAGCCAGCGAATGATGAAAGATCATCTGATGATTGGTGCCGGAATCAGCCCTCGCTCCGCCAGCAGCCAGCGCGACGTCAGCGTCATGCTGTTTGAACAACGCCTGGCACGACTGATGGAAGATGAATCCAGTGACGTTATTCAGGAACTGCTGATCAATACGCAGTCTGTGTGGGAAACTCACCGTAAACATATTCTGGCACGGCCGGATCACAATCTTATTGGTACGCTGATCCAGGAAAATGACCGCCTACTGGCGTTGTGTGATGATGTAGCTCGTAGCAAAGCAGACCAGCAAGGCCATCATGGCGCCAAAATGGTCTACCTTGCAGGCAGACAACGCATGCTGTCGCAACGCATTGCCAGAAATTGTATCGCCATTTACTGGGGCTATGACAACCAATGGATACATTCCGATCTGGATGCCTCCATTGCCTTGTTCGACCACACGCTTCGAGAGCTGATGCATTCGCGCTTTACCACGCCACAACTGGCGGTATCACTGGAATCGGCCGCGTCATTTTGGATGACCTCAAAAGCCACCTTTCGCCTGTTTCAGGAAAGTGCCAATAAACGCAAGGAAGTCCCGCATATCCACGAGATGACTGAAACCCTGCTGGCCAAGCTGGATAAGATCACCAGCCAGTACGAGGCCGTGCTCGTCGGAGAATTACCTCCAGATCAATCCTGATAATCCGTTAACAAGGATCTCTGCCGGAGCCGTAAGCGGCGCAGGACAGAGGCCAAACTCAGTCCTGCGTATTTGGTACTACGGTTTAACAACCCCCAGATTCAGATTATTATTCACTGTCCTTGGCAAGCTCTTCCGCTCTCAGTTCGCGCCGGAGAATTTTGCCAACATTGGTTTTCGGTAACTCGGTGCGAAACTCGACATGCTTCGGGACCTTGTAATTGGTCAGCCGCTCTTTGCACCAGTGTCGAATATCGGCATCCGTAAGCTCGGACTTCGCCACAATAAACACCTTCACTGCTTCAGAGCTTTTCAGATCGGGAATGCCAATGGCGGCGACTTCCATCACTTCAGGATGAGCCGCAATCACATCCTCAACCTCGTTTGGATAAACGTTAAAACCGGAGACGATAATCATGTCTTTCTTGCGGTCGACGATACGCATGTAGCCATCGTCCTGAATAACTGCGATATCCCCGGTTCGCAGCCATTCACGAGCAGGCAAGCCATCCGCACCCGGCAGGAATGATTCATCGGTAGCTGCTTCACGCTTCCAGTAGCCTTTCATCACCTGCGGCCCCTTGACGCACAACTCCCCCGGTTCGCCCAACGGCAATTCGTTGCCCTCATCATCCACGGTAATACAGAGTGTGCTCGATACCGGCATACCAATACTGCCCAGCTGAATATGTCCGGGCGGATTAAACGATACCACCGGAGAGGTCTCCGTCATGCCATACCCCTCTGCAATGTCTCCACCAGTGACCTCTTTCCAGAGTTCAGCCGCCGCCGATGTCAATGCCATACCACCGGAAATCGTCAATTTGAGACCGGAAAAATCCAGCGCCCGGAAACTGTCCTGGTGACACAGGGCAACAAACAAGGTATTCAGGCCAACAAACGCCGAAAAAGGGTTTTGCTGCAAGGTTTTGATAAATCCGGGAATATCCCTCGGATTGGGAATCAGTACGGAACAGTTCCCGGTCTCCAGCAGCACCATACAATGCACCGTAAAAGCATAAATATGATACAGCGGCAAAGGAGCCACCACGCTTTCCACTCCCTCATCCAGTGCCATGACAAACAGGCCATGACACTGCAACATATTGGCAATCAGATTACGGTGGGTCAGCATCGCTCCCTTGGCAATCCCGGTGGTGCCACCGGTGTACTGCAGTACTGCAACATCGTTACCAGAGGCAGGGCATGGTCGAAAGGGACGCCTGGAGCCCTTGGCCAACGCCTGCCGTAGCGATATAGCAGCGGGCATATGATAATCAGGCACCTGTTTTTTGACGTATTTCACCACGCTGTTGATCAGCAACCGCTTCAGTCCCGGATGCAGATCTGCCACTTCCGTCACCACCACGTGCTTGATACCGGTACGGCCGAGCACTTTCTCCGCTTTTTCGGCCATATTGGCCAGCACCACCAGCGCTTTGGCACCCGAGTCATTAAACTGGTGTTCCATTTCCCGCTCGGTGTAGAGGGGATTGGTATTAACCACGATCAGCCCGGCACGCATGGCTCCAAACACCACGATCGGATACTGCAAAATATTGGGTAACTGGATGGCAATCCGATCGCCAGGCTGCAAACCCAGATCATGTTGCAGATAGCTGGCAAATCGGGCACTCAGCACATCCAGATCGTTGTAGCTCAGCGTATGCCCAAGACAAACAAAGGCGGGACGCGTAGCAAATTTTTTCACAAAGCGATCGAATAGCTCGATGACTGAATGGTACTTGTCGGCATCAATAGTGCCTGGATAATTTTCCGGATAGCGTTCCTGGAAGAACTGCTCGTTCATACCGCCCCCTTTACACCCCAACATTGGTTATTCTTATACGTCGCGTCTGCTCATACAGTCCGCTGCAGTGACCCCTTTTCCGTAGCGGGTCACGAGTGACTGTTGAGCCAGAGCCAGGAAGTGTAACCATCTTTTGAAATTCAGGCAAAAAACTGTTTCCTAAAACGCCATCACTCTGACAAATTTCATTATTCAGCAGACAGCAAGATAGCGAAAAGCCAGCAAAAAACAGACACTCAGCACACCAACCTGTATTTCCTCCACACAGCCACTGCCCAATGCAGACAGAAAAGGAACGTCCCATGAATCATGCCAGTGGCCCATCCATCCACTCCCTGAGTATAGCCAGTGATGGTGGCCAGGTATTTAATGCTTCACTGTTTATGCCAACTGCAGAACCTGTGGCACTGATTCAGATATACCACGGTATGGCTGAACACTGGCGCCGCTATCAGCCACTGATCGATAACTTATCAGCAGCTGGCTACGCCGTACTGGTACACAATCACCAAGGTCATGGGGAACGCCAGCCAATCGGCCATATTCCCTACCAAAGCACCCACCCAGAAAACGGCTGGCAGCAACTGGTCAATGACGCAAGAAGTGCCCGCCAAACAGCCCTGCTGCAAATTAAAACGGCCGTACCGATTATTGTACTCGGCCATTCAATGGGATCTTTTGTCGCCCTGACCGAAATAATGCAACATCCTGATGAGCTGGCAGGTGTGATACTTTCAGGCAGTGGCTATCAACCACGCTGGTTATGCCAGTTTGGCCAAATCGTCGCTCATATGGTAGCGCGCTGTGGAGCGGATCAAGCGCCCTCTGCCCTGCTCAGCAGGTTGGCATTTGCCGGGTACAACCAGCGTATCAAACAAGCCTCCGGTACCTGGGACTGGCTTACCCGTGATGCAACCATACGCCAGCAATACCGAGCAGACCCTCTGTGCGGATTTGATTGCAGCGCCGAATTCTGGCAGAACTTTTTTGCGGCCCTGGGAAACATCGCCAAAGAAGATGCCTTTACCACCATCTCCCACAACCTGCCCATTTTATTGTTATCCGGAGACCAGGATCCCGTCGGCCAATACGGTCGCGGGGTGCGGGCGCTCGATAACGCCTTGCGCCGTACCGGTCACGACCAGGTCACAACGCTGCTGTACCCTGGCGGGCGTCATGAGATGTTTAACGAAACCAATGCAGATCAAGTACGGTCTGACCTGCTGAAATGGTTAAACACAACGCTCACCCACGCCACAAGGACAAGATCTGCCTTGAAAGGTGATTCTGGTCAACAACGACACACATGACTTATGAATGACACATGAACGGTTCAAATTCGCGCTACACTCGCGCCATCCCACGGCCAGCCTGGCTATATAATCCTCACTCTGACATCGGATTGATTCTATGGAAACCATTACCAATCGCACCTATGACGAACTGAATATCGGCGATAGCTGTCAACGCACACACACCATTAACGAACGCGACCTGAAGCTGTTTGCCATGGTATCCGGTGATCACAACCCTTTGCACCTTGACCCGGCTTACGCCGCCACCACCCAATTCAAGGGTCAGATTGCCCATGGCATGTACTCTGGCGCATTGATTTCTGCAGCACTGGCAATGGAATTGCCTGGGCCAGGCACAATTTATATGGGACAAAACGTCCAGTTCAAACGGCCGATCATGATTGGTGACACCGTCACCGTTACCCTGACGGTCACAGAAAAGCGTGATCGCAAGCAGGAAGTGATTCTCGATACCACAATCACCAACCAGAATGGCAAAGCTGTCGTCACTGGTGAAGCCATCGTGATTGCTCCCGCTGAAAAACTGACCATAGACATGCCCGAGCTGACAGAAATCAGCCTGGGCTAATCCAGCTCGACCAGCTGCTCGTGCACAATACTCAAGTAGCTGGTCAGCCGTTGACGCTCTTGCGCCAGATACACCAGCAAACTCAGGTATACATGGCGCTGCGCCAACTGATAATAATAATTCGCCTGGGTATCATAAGCCGCCTGCCTGCCGCGCAGTAAATCTTCCGACGCTGGTGCTTCTGCTGACTCGGACACGTCCGCCGTTAACAAACGTGCATCGGGCATACTCGACTGCTCCAGCAGCAGCAAATCGGCCTGCAAGCTGTTGAGGCGCGCCAGTAACGCCAGTGATTCCTGACGGTCAACCCAGGCAACACGTAACGAACGCGAGCGAATGGCCGGATGCAAATAACTGAGAGACAGCGGCTGGCAACGCGCCGCAACGTCCATGTCATCCGTCAACGCTCCAGCAAGAGGACACCCCACAAACGCCCTGAAGCGGTCATCCGGTTCTGCGGCATCGGGCATCATTACCGGCCTCAGCCAATGTGCCAACAGCTGATCCAGTCGCTCGGGATGCTGCCACTGGCGTATTGCACCGATATGTTGTTGCAAACCCTGATACAGATTCTGTAAAAACAAGGATCGTATTGAGACTGCTCCCATGGCATCCAGTACCTGCAATTGCAGCATCGCCTGCTCCAGCCGGAACAGGTCAAGCCTGCCGGGGTATACGGCTACCCCGGCAACTGCCACAGGCAACGAATGCAACCAGAGCGTCGATCCGTTGGTGACGGGTAACAAGACCTTAACCCCTTGCAGCACCAGGGCAGTGGCATACCAGGGCGAATCCAGTGTTATCCATCTCGACAGTTGTGGCATATCGTCACCTGCGCCCGCCTGCCACTGTGTCATCCATACCATCAGCTGCACCGACGCCATCAGACGTGCCGACTCTGGATCCAGCAGCACTCTCGAATCAGCCACCTCCTGCTGTAGTGTTTGCAGTAAGAACACCAGCAATTCCGGCTTCACGCCCAACCTTCTGGCCGCCAGAATAACCTCCAGCCGGGCCAGCAAACCGACCTCAGGCAGCGTGACACCCGCAGAGCGATCACTGCGCACGATATCGATCCGGGCCGACAAATCCATGGCTTCACTGAGGCTCTCAGGTTGTCCTTGCGCCAGCAAAAAACGGACTCGCGCGTATCGTGCCAAACGCTGTTGAGCTGGTGTTAGTCGTGGATCTTGCGCCAACAAACGGGCAGCCGGCTGCTCCAAAAGCCCGGCTTGCCTTTGATACAGCAACACCAGCAACTCATCCGTCAACACCCGCAATTGATCAGCACCCAGCGGTCTGACCGGCTCAGCCGCATAAGACGGCAATACGCAACAGAACGACAATAACAAGCCAACGAGAGCAGACCGTGCCTGGCAGTACCCTTTGGTTTCAACATCGCGGCAAAAAAGCATCCCCATAACGCTAGCCCGAAGCGCCAGCACGAAGGATCAGAAACTGGGCCTCGACCCTCAGCGTTTGACCAGCATATCCCGGCTGAAACAGCACACCACGCATGGCCATTCCCGCCGCTTGCGCAAAATCCTCGCCGCTGGACTCAATCAGTCGTAACTGGCCAATCTGTCCTGTCGCCAGAATCGTGAACTCAATCACCACCGTTCCTTCCCGCTCCCGCTTGAACTCCTTGTCAGGATAATGAGGCGATATACGAACCACAGGCTGAATGTCACCCGCAAAGATCAGGCGGGTGACACCTCGTGTTTTCGGTGCCTCCGTCGGCACTTCAAACCCGGATCGGCTGGTGACCGTTGTTGTCATACAACCGGTCAAGGGCGCAATGCCTGCCAGTACGAAGATCAGAGCCAGAATCGATGCTATACGCTCTGAATAGTTAACCATCACCTGCACTTGCTACTCCCGTTGAGCTGCTTCCAACCATCTGAACATTAACCCGATACCCTGCAGCGGATGCTAACAAATCCATCGCCTCCACCCTACCGGTATTGTCGGCAGCCGTTGTCAAAATAAGCATAGATGCAGGCACAGCCCACCAACTGCCACAACTGCCACAACAGGCACTCAGTAAAACCAAATTTAACGGAGAACAAGAGATACAACCAAAGGGAAGCGTCTGGCCACCAAGGTGAACCAGACAGCCTGACGTTGAGAGAATTCCGAGCAGCAGCAAACGGGTTGAAGCCTGGTGATAGCACGTCAACCCTATAAATGTGGTTTATTCGAGTAAGCCTGCACACTCTGCCGTTGCAAAAAATCGTTCCGCCAATGCTTCAGGCGCGCCAGACAAGTCGGCCAGCTGCCGGGACGTCAGCGCCTGCCGATACAACAACTTCGCCAGTTGCTGTATCAACTCTCTTTCCGCAGTCAGCCCTTCGACCAGTAGATGTTCAGCTGGCAAAGCCCGCAAACGGCCACGACGATTAAAACTGCCGCCCGGAAGCACATCGCCATTCCAGGCTTGCCAGGCACAGCGCCAAAGTAACTCACTGACCGGTTGACCGGCCAGCGCACGCACCACCAATGGGTCATCGGCAGACAAGCTGCAATGTCTGAAACTACTGGCCTGACGGTAATGGCGGGTAATACACTCGGGAATTTCACACTCAACAAACCGTCGGGCACCACCTGCGACGATGATTTCGAGATAATGGGACGTTTGCAGTGAAGCATTGAGTTCATGTTGCAAGCAAAACTGAACCTGTTCCAGCAGCCAGAGCTCTGAGCCTGCCAGCTGAACGGCAATTTCGGACATGGTCACCCCCGTCTTGTTATTGTTTTATCCGGTTTTCGGGCGCCGCAAAGAATGCGTATAGGATCCAGCATGGTCAATGTTTTTATCAACACTGGCCCACAATGCCCACTACCGAAGTAGCAGATGATAATCAGTACAACGGAAGTAAGAAACCGCTACCTGTCGGTCGGGTAGAAATAAAGGGATTTCTGGATAAATTGGCAGCCAGGGGGCCTGACCACCAAAAAAACAGACAAGCACCAGTGGTAAAAGACCACTGGCGCGGCAGGGCTTATTTGACGCTCAGCTCAACACGACGGTTTTCTGCGCGACCTGTAGCGGTTTCGTTCGATGCGACAGGGCTGGCTTCACCATAACCACGCGCAGTCAACTGACCTGCGGCCAAGCCTTTGCCAATCAGGTAATTACGTACAGAATCAGCACGCTGCTGGCTCAGACGCAGATTGAAAGCTTCTGCACCCTGGCTATCTGTGAAAGCGGCAATTTCGATCATTGCATCCGGGTACTTGCGTAATTCAGCTGCAGCATTATCCAGAATAGTACTGGCGTTAGCGGTCAGACGGGCGCTGCCGCTTTCAAAGTTAACGCCACTCAGCTTGCCTTCAAACACAGCACAACCTTTCGCATTCACCTTGGCACCAGTAATCGTTGCCTGGCACTGATCTTTGACGTCTGGAACGCCATCGCCATCGCTGTCAGCAGGTTTCTGCACAACAACAGGGGCAATTACTGGCGCAACTTTTTCCTTAACCGGTGCCTTGACTTCAGCAACCTTCTGTTTAACCGGTTCGTAGGCTTCCTTGGTTGTTTCCTTGACACGAGTAACGGTAGTACCACTGTCATTGCCAAAGCGATAGCCAACTTCCAGCATAAACACACCGTGTTCGTTACTTTCGTCGCTCATTTCATCAACATGCAGTTCCGCGCGACCGAACAGATCTTCTCTCAAGTCGTACTGCAAGCCCGCACCCCAAGTCAAAACGTGCGTTTTTTCGTCAAAGGCAGAATCTTGAGGCACATCAAAGGTTTCGATACCGTAACCTGCCGTCAGGTAAGGCTTCAGAGCGCGCTCCCCAAAAAAGTACAAACCTTTCAGCTGGTACTGAGTCACTTCCGGCTTCATATCGCCCTGCAGGAAAGATGGTAAGGTAACAGACGCCTCGACTGCCAATGCAGGCAATACCATATAACCCAGTGACAATTCCATGGTCCAGGAATCGTTAATGGAGTCGCCGCTGGTGAGCTTGAAATCGTCATAAATCTCGTTTTCGACGAATCCGGTACCAGCGGTTACATACATATCCTTGTCGGCGTGTGCCATTGCTGCGGTCGCAACTGCCATGGCTACCAATAATGGTTTGGTCAACATAGTTTTCTCCAAGTGAACAATGTGTACTCTTTTCTATCTGCTGCGCATATTAGTAAGCCTGAGTGACAGTTCAAGCAGAATCGATAATAAACCCTGCAAAATGTGTATTTGTCGTGGTCACCCAAACCATTTGCACAATATACATCCAGCAGCAGCGTATAAAAATCCGCCTACCACTCAAAAAGTCGCCTATACCCACCTGACTCAACGTAATAAGATGCAAAAGCGTGATCCCATAGGATCAGACAAAAACGGGCACACTAAAATAATCACCCGGTCGATGGATTCTGCATACGAAGAGAGAGAATAGCCATGTCGATTTGCTCCAGCAGCTACAAGAAAATGGCACTGGTCACGATCAGTGTTCTGGGGATCGCGACAGCCGCGCTCTCAGCTCATGCCGATGGCAGCAGTTTTGGTTTTCGCAGCCCGACGATCGAGCCAGAATCACGCCTCAGCACCCGCAACCTGTATTCAGGTTTCGGTTGCACCGGAGACAACGTGTCGCCAGCACTGGAATGGTTTAACCCGCCAGAAGCGACACAAAGCTTTGCGATCACCGTCTATGACCCGGATGCCCCGACCGGCTCGGGTTGGTGGCACTGGCAGGTGTTTAATCTGCCCGCTGACAGCCATGCTCTGGCAGAAGATGCTGGTGCTGAACATTCAATCCTGCTGCCAGCCTCTGCCCAGCAAGGGCGGAATGATTACGGCAGCCATGCCTTTGGTGGTGCCTGCCCTCCGGCCGGAGATCAGCCGCACCGCTACCAATTCACGCTGTTTGCTCTCGACCAGCCCAGCCTTGATATCCCGGAAGATGCCAGCGCTGCCCTGGTCGGATTCATGCTGAATGCCCACGCCATAGACAAAGCAGCATTTACGCTTTATTACAGCCGTTAGCCGATGAATCTGGCCTGACTACGGCGCGTCAATGGCTTCCTGGTCAATGGTTTCCTGGTCGGCGCGTTTATCGAGCTTGTGCTCATCTTCGCTACGACCCAGTTTCCAATAACTGCTGATGTAGGTTTCCTTGCGGCCGGTGTTTTGCTCCTGACGGAAATACTGCCGTAACGCACGCATCTTGTGAAATTCGCAGGCAGCCCACACCGCCACATCACCATGCAGCCACTCGGACGCTCGTACCTGTTGCAGTAAAGCACTGGTTTCTGCGGTTGCAGCCGCCTGTTCCAGAGATGGCACAGGGCTGGCATCCACCACCCAGATCACTTCGATCCCTGGCGGACATACCACAGCCTGGCGATCATCTTCCCCGGCAATTTCAATCACTGCATAACCACGAGCATCGGCAGGCATTTGCTCCAGATTACAACTGATCGCAGGTAATGCCGTCATATCACCGACCAGAAAGTACCAGTCGGCATCCACATAAATAAATTTGGTTGGCCCCGGCCCACCGACCAGAATACGGTCACCGGGTTGAGCTCTCTCTGCCCAGCTGGCAGCGGGTCCAGCTGGCTGTGGGCCATGGTTATGCAGCATAAAATCAACGCTTAACCAGTGTTTTTCCGGATCAAATGCCCGGACAGTGTAGGTTCGCATCAGCGGACGTTGCCCTTCCACCGCAGTCGCTTGGGTGAGCGGCTCACCATCGGTAGCAAACATCAGCTTGATGTATCCGCTCGTACTGTCAGCGGGAAAGTCGGCCAGTGCCTCCCCGGTCAAGATCAGCCGCTGCATATTAGCCGTCAGGCGCAAAGTAGAATGAACTACCAGTTCACGAGGAGAAGGACGAGACATAACAGCTCCAGATAAAAAACAGACAGGTTGAATACACCCGATAACAGATGCCAGTGTAACGCCTTGGACACATAAGACGAGAATGATTCTCAAAATTTATATCACACAGTCATAGCCGCAGCGCTGATTACCAGTTGTGACCTAACTGACAGCAACGATCCGCCAGACATCCTCTCCCAGTTGCAATTCGTCGTCCAACCCCAGCTTCAACAAACGTTTTGCCAGCGGTGCCGATATCGATACTAGCTGCACCGACTGATCAGATTGAAGCAAGGTTCTGCCACCAACAGGCGTCAGCCAGAACCAACGACGTATCGAAGCGCCAGTCGCTACAACCGGCTCAAGACCAACCAGAGCACCCAATGCCAGCACCGCATCCTCATCAAATACTGGCACAGCCCAGCGAGCCACGTGTATACGTTCCTGCTGTAATGCCAAAATACGTTCTGATTGGCCATGGGCCAGGTACGCTGCTTCCAGACTCAGGGTATCGTATTGATTTTCCGGCTTGTTGCCTTCATGCGAGGCGCTTTCCTGCGCGGTTCGGGCCGCCGCCAGGGCAACGTCTATTTCCCGATCCAATAACGCGAGCAAACAGGACTTCAGTTGGCTTTTGTTCACACAATAATCCGGTACAGTAGAAGCAAGTCACACCCACACTGGGTAAAACCCGTCATTCTAGCGATTTATGCAAGGTAAGCCATGCGTCAACATCAGAACCGGTCATTAAAAGAACGCCTTTCAAACAGTGCCTTTTGTCACTTTGAACAACGCGGAGAACTGCCTTGCATCGTTGTTCAGCATCCGGGGTTCACTGCCAGTCTGCTGCCGCAAGGAGCACAACTGCTGTCTTTTTGTCCCAGCGGTGATACCAGTTGGATCTGGCTCAGTCCGACCGCCGAATATCAACAGGGAACCTCGCTCCGTGGCGGCATTCCGGTTTGCTGGCCCTGGTTTGGTAACGCCGACAAAAACTCTCCAGAAGTACAGGCAGCCATGGCCGAAGGACAACCCCTTCCCGCCCACGGGTTTGCCCGCACCAATCGCTGGACGCTGACCCGACTTTACGAAGCTGCCGATCGTGTTGAAATCGACATGTCCTTACCACAAAGCCACCATATCCAATCGGTCTGGCAGGGTGATGCCGAGCTTACTGCGCGCTGGATTCTGACACCCACCAGTATGGAAATGCAGCTGATCACCACCAATACCGGACAATCCACCCTCGCCTTTAGTCAGGCACTACATACCTATTTACCAACGACAGACATCAATGCAACCCGTATTGGCGGACTCTCCGGCTATCCCTATATTGACACCATGACCGGCTGGCAACGCAAACAGCAACAGGGCGATGTAGTCTTTCAGGGTGAAACTGACCGTATCTATCTGCAACAAGCGTCGCCATTGCGGCTGGTCACACCGCAACGCACCCTGCTGATCCATAGCCGTGGCAGTCGCAGTACCGTTGTCTGGAATCCTTGGATAACAAAGGCCCAACGCCTGAGTCAGTTTGAAGATAATGCCTGGCAAACCATGCTCTGTATCGAGACCGCCAACGCTGCCGACGACTGGGTCAACCTGGCGGCTGGCGCCAGCCATTGCCTGAGCTTGCGCCTGACGGTGGAATAACGTTATCAACAGTACTGAGCAACATCCACAATAATACGACGCAACCAGCGATGAGCCTGATGATGCTGTACTAACGGCGACCAGGCCATTTTCAGCTCGAAAGGTGGGATTGGAAAGGGCGGCTGTATCACCAGTAACGATGCTGATGCCGCCTGCATATCGGCTACCTTGCGAGGCAAGGTGGCCACCAGGTCATTGTTGTGAGCCAGCAAGGCTGGCATCTGATAATGGCGGGTAAACACCGATATACGCCGTTTATAACCCAGTTTGGCCAAGGCGTTGTCGACCCACCCCAACCGAATCACTTTTTCCGGGTCAATACCAACACCCGCGCCCATTCCGGTTTTGGACACCCAGATATGGTTACTGGCAACATAGGCTTCGAGATCAAATTTTTCTGCCAATGGATGACCATGATTAACCAGACAGACAAAATCATCCTGCCACAGGGTCATCTGATGAAACGATTGCGGCATATCATCAAAGCGATTGATCGCCATATCGACCTTGCCCGCCTCAACATCCTTGAAGGTCACGTCTGACGGCGTCAGCACATCGAGGATGACGTTGGGAGCCACCTCACGCAAACGTTTGACCAGCTCCGGTATCAGCGTCGACTCGGCATAGTCGCTGACCATAATACGGAAAACCCGGTTGCTGCTCTGGGCATCAAATTCTCCCAATGGCTGCAAGGCGGCTTCCAGTTCGCCCAGCGCCTTGCGAATCATCGGTTGCAGCTCCCGCGCCCGCTCTGTCGCGGTCATGCCATCCGAGGTACGCACCAGCAGTGGATCGTTAAACAAATCACGTAACCGGCGCAGTCCGTTAGACATCGCAGGCTGGGTAATACCCAGCTGTTGTGCTGCCCGCGTCACATTACCTTCACGCAGCAGAACATCCAGATACACCAGCAGGTTCAAATCTATTCGAGCAAGGTTCACAGCAGCATCCGGCTTGGAAATAACGCTGGTATTGTCGCAGCTCCCCAGGCATTCACCAAGCCTATCAATAAAACAACTTGCATTTTTATTCGTGATTTCAGGCCAATATTGACACCCAGATCCCGGTATCAGGCCCAGAGCCGCTTTATAAGGTGAAGCGTCACTGTTTTCTGGAGGCCATTGCCTTACACTGCGCGCCTTCAAACCCTGACACCTGGAGCGCCCATGAACCGGATTGTGACCCTGCTTACCGCCCTCAGCCTGACTCTTCTGGCTGGTTGCGCCACCCTGCAGGACAGCCTCAACATAGAAAAACCCAGCGCCGCGATCAGTGGTCTGTCAATCCAGTCACTGGGACTGGAACAGGCCAATTTGCTGGTTGCACTGGATATTACCAACCCGAACGGTTTTTCAATCCCGGCCAGTGGCCTGGAACTGACCCTCTCGGTCGAAGATCACGCCCTGACCACGGTCAGTCCCGCCAACAACGGTCTGACCCTGAAAGCCAATGGCGTCACCACTACCCAGTTACCGATCAGTCTCAACTACAGCGACCTGTATAACGCAATCAAAGCCGTTGCCGATCAGGATGAAGTGACCTGTCAAGTGGATGCCGCGCTGCTGTTTACACTACCCGTACTGGGAGACATGCGTCTTCCTGCCAGCTACAGCACCCGTATTCCTGTTCCAAAACGTCCAAAAATCAGCCTGACCAGTGCCAGTATTTCAAGTTTGAGCTGGCGCGGTGTGGAACTGCAACTCACGGTCGATGTGGAAAACCCCAATGGTTTTGGTGTTGATCTTACCGGGCTGAACTATCAGGTCACTGCAGCCAACAGCGCTCTCGCCTCAGGTTCGGTGCAACCGGCAAAACTGGCCAAAAACAGTCAGCAGCAACTGATTATCCCACTGTCGTTGAGCTTTGCGGATATGGGCAAAAGCCTGATGTCGCTACTGACCAGCAAGGAACCCGTGGCCATCGGTGTGGCAGGCACACTCGACTACGCCCCGGATCTTGCCATTTGGAAACCACAGCCACTCGACTTTTCCATGTCAACGCAGCTGAGTCGCTGAACCGTCGAGAAGTCGATAAAAAGATGCCTGCCCCTGAGAAGCATTTTTCCCTCAGGGGCAGGCCGTTCTGGAAGCCCAGGCACCTCTCCCCAATCAATGCCAACATCACTCTCCCTAATCCAGTAAAATTCAATTTAACAGACAAAGAGGACAGATCTGACAGAGCAACAGTGTCTCTAAAAGTTGTATCCAAAAAACCACAAAACTCAAACAGAGCAAGGCTTTAAGCGGCCCTCAACCTTATCGTCAGCCTCAGAATGGCGAACAAGGCAACGTCCATACAAAGACAATTGTCTAACAATCTAATTGATAACCGTTCCGAAAAACCCTATAACGTCCGCCAGCAACAGGTACCAGCCTGAGTTAAACCAATACGTAGCAAGGGTAAACCATGAAAGTATTCCAATCACTGTTCTCATCCATACTGCTGCTAACCGCGCTATTGAGCCTGTCACCTGCGGTCTATGCCCTGAACGATGCCGAAGCGGTGAACATTTCCGGCAGCCAACGAATGCTGTCGCAACGCATGATGAAGAGTTATTTGATGCTGGGAGCAGGCATCAAACCCGAAGTCGCCCAACAGCAGTTGGATGAGAGTGTCGCCCAGTTTGAAGAGCGTCTGCTGATGCTGAAAGACTATGCACCATCGGCAGCGATCAATAACAAACTGGCGCAGGTAGAAGACCTGTGGCAACAGCACCGGGTTCGCATTCTTGCAACCCCGGACAAAAGTGTCATCGATAACCTGATGCGGGAAAACCTGAATATGCTCAAGGCCTGTAACGATGTGGTGGATGCCATATCCAGCCATCTCCGTATGCCCGGCACCGAACTGATCAATATTGCCGGTCGCCAGCGCATGTTGTCACAACGTATCGCCAAGGCTTATGTCGCGCTGTACTGGAACGGGCAATCACCTGCCGTGCGCCAGGAGTTCAGCGATGCTATCCGTCTGTTTGGTGATTCATTGGAGCAGCTGCGTGGATCTGAGATGAATACCGCAGAAGTACATGATGCGCTGGAGAAAGTGGCATCACAGTGGCATTTTTCCCAGTCCGGGTTTGAACTTGACGCAGAAGGCCGCTACGTCCCTACCGTCATTGCCGTCACCACAGAATCCATTCTCTGGAAAATGAACGACATTACCAAGATGTACGAACGCATCATGGCAACACAGTCGAATAGCTGATCATCCTGACGGATGCAGAGCAACTGACAAATAAAAAACGGGCTACCCAAAAAAGGTAGCCCGTTTTTTATTGTTCCGATACTGCACTGGCTATTAGTGGTGATGGCCACCTTCACCGTGTACATGACCGTGCTCCAGCTCTTCTTCGCTGGCATCGCGTACGGATTCGACCGTTACACTGAACGCCAGATTCTTGCCAGCCAGTGGGTGGTTGGCATCCACGGTCACTTCGGCTTCTTCAACTTCAGTCACGATCAGGTTAACCGGGCCTTGCGCCGTTTGTGCGGTAAAGGCCATACCCGGTTCAATCTGGTCAACGCCGGTAAAGGCTTCGCGTGGTACTTTCTGAACACGATCTTCACTATAGTCACCGTAGGCATTGGCCGCTTCTACAGTGACTTCCAGCTCGTCACCGACCTGCTTGCCTTCCAGCGCCGCTTCCAGACCCGGAATAATATTCTGGGCACCGTGAAGGTAAGTCATTGGCGCTGCACCTTCAGAGGAGTCGATCGTTTCTCCGGTAGCAACGTCAACCACTTTATAATGAATGGAAACGACTTTGTGATGGGCAATTGTCATGATGATTGTCCGTTTTTTTGTCCCTGGTAAGGGCAGTGAATTCTACGTAAAGGCGACAGGATACGACGTTGGGAACCATCGGCGACAAGTGGCGTTCTCTACGAAATGGAGCACCAGTATAACAATTGCCCCGCTCAGTACCAGTCAGCTGCTTTTGGAGCCAGTAAAACCCGGTTATTCATAGTATCAGTAGCTCTGCGGCAGGTGTGGCCCATCAGCCAGCCAATGTCCAAATGCGGCCTCCAGCCCCGCCAGACCGCCCGGATAGAAAGCCAGCGTGGCATTGACTGCTGCTGCCTGACACGGGCTGTCAATCACTGCCTCGTAGGCACGCTCCAGCACGACCTTCCCTTCCTGGCTACTATTGAGAAAAAACACCAACGCCAGTGCCTGCCGATAATGGCGGGAACCCTGTTGATAAAAAGACTCCGGCTGCAGTAGCAGATACTGCGACAGCGGCAGCGGTGTCTGCTGTCGCAGGCTAGCCAGCAGTCGCTCACTCAACACCACTCTGGCCGCACTCATCTGATAGTCCAGCTGCTCGGTATATTCCGCCAAGCCCTCGCCCAGCCAGACCGGCAACGTCCCCACCATCGCCATCGAAAGCGCATGGGTCATTTCATGGCGTACCAACGCCAACGTCGCTTCGCGCTGGTATTGACGCTGCAGATAAATACGGTTTTTCTCGAAGTGGTAATACCCAGCAGCCTGTTCACCAACGTTATCGCTGCGGCGCTGGGCTTGATACCCGACGGCGTCGGTAAACACAGTCATATTGATCAGCACCGGGCGTACATAACGCGCCGGTAACAAGGTTGCTACGACCCGATAAACCAGCTCCCCCTCGCGCTGAATGTCAGCTTCCAGACCAGCATCCGGGCCATCCGGCAACGTCACATGCAACTCCAGTTTGCGCTGACTGCGGTACCGTGCGCTCAAGTCATCCACCGGCTGTTGCCTATCGGATGCATCGGGACGATCGCCAAAATGTATCTTGCCCTGTTCATCCACCCAGCGAAAAACCTGCTGCTGCTTTGGCTGGGCAACCGGTAAGGATTCCGGCGTCACACAACGCCCGGCCACCATATGGCGTTCCACGCTGTTTTTGTCAGCGGATTGACCCACCAATAGCGGCGACGATTGCCGCTCCAGTTGCTGTTGAGACTGCCGCTCCAGCTGTTCCAGGCGCTGCTGTTGGGTCTGTATGCCCAGCAATGGCATCCACAAACCGGAACTGTATGAATTCGGCAAGGGGATTCCCGGATACTGCACCGCGACATACTCATGCTGTGCTGCTGTTGTCAGCCGCCAGGCCAGTTCTGGTGCCAACACCAGAACCAATAACAGGCTGACCAGCTGTCGGAGTGCCTTGAATAATGTCATATTACGTCCTTGTACCCTGTTTTTAATAATCAGTGTAGCCACTGAATATGTGGTTCTGCCAGCGCTCGATCCAGCCTGCGGGTCGTACGTTCGTTCTCAAAATGTACGATCAGATACTGCTCATCCATCTCCACCACCACGCCCGCTCCCAAGCGAGCATGCACCAAGCGTTGTGGTGACGGCGACGCTGATAATTGCTTTGGCCGCGATGGTTGCTGCGCATCTGCCCGGTGTTTCACAACCGCTACCCGAACCGGCTGGATCACCAGTTCCGGCGGCTGTGGCTGGGCTTGCAGATACGCTGGCAACCACTCGGCAATCTCACCTTCAAGTGTTAGCTGAGGTTGGCTTTGTTCCAACGCAGTGGCCACCCGATCGCTACAAGCAATATTCAGCTCACGAAAAAACGGACTGGGCCGTTCACGTGCATGACTATTGTCATCTGGCTTGCGCCGCACTTGTGGCGTCGGCACCAGCAGGTGTAACTGCTGAATCGCACGAGTCATGGCAACATAAAGCAAGCGACGCTCACTCTCGTCACTGGCCGGGGTACTGAATTCACCTTCTGGCGAATAAGGGAAGTAATGACCATTCAGCCCCGGAATAATCACCACCGGCCACTCCAGCCCTTTGCTTTTGTGAATGGAGGTCAGCCGTACTCCCCCATGGCGCTCACGAGACTGCGCCCGCGCCCTGTCCCGCAGTTGTAACAACAGATCCAGCGCCTGATCCGAGCTAACATTGGTATCTGCCATAAAACGTACGAAAGCACGAATGGTTTGTAACCGGTCTTCCACCTGCTGAGCTGAAAAGGCGCTGTCTTCAATGCCCTTTTCCAGCTCGGTGGTATCGATATAGGCATTTAACAGCCGCTCTACCGGCACCACCACCCGCTCGGCACTGTCGAGCACTTCCGCCCGGGCCTGCAATTGCGCCTTTTGCCACCGGCTGAGATTCGCTGGTATAGCCTGCTGCAAGGCAACACCCAGGTTCTCACTGTGATCAGCCAGGGTATCGGCCATCTCCTCCAGTACCGCCCGGCGTACCTTGGGAAACGGTGTGGTCAGAATTTGCAACCAGGCATGACGTCGCTGATCACGGCTACGCTCACCAAAACGACCCGCAGCGATTTCCAGCAGCAACCAGAAAATTTCCAGCTCCCAACGCTCCAGTACCGACAGCGAATGATCCAGCTGATAGGGAATTCCCGCCTGCAACAGCGCCAGCTCAACCGGTGCGCACAACGCCCAGAGCCGATGAATCACCGCAATCTGATGAGCAGGAACAGTCGCCATACACTGTTTCACCAGTGCCAATACCTGTTGTGCTTCAGCGTTGGCCGAGCAGGTATGCACCTGAACCTGTGTCGCCGGAGTTGAGGGATGGGACAATCCCATCACCGGATCGCGCTGGCGATTATGATGAATCAGGTGATTCGCCAGCAGCGACAACCGATGGCCGTAACGAAAGGTCTCTGGTAACTGATACGTTGTGACACCACCCAGCTGATTGGCAAAACCACTGACAATAAACTCCGGGCGTGAGCCACGGAATTCATAAATGGTCTGATCCGGGTCACCAATCACCATCACCGACCCGCGACCACCATGGAGCAACTCCAGCAAATGCTGTTGAATACCATTGATGTCCTGGTACTCGTCCACCAGGATCCACTGCATATGGCCACCAAAATAACGCGCCGCCTCGGCATCGTGACGCAGGTGCATCACCGGATCGTAGAGCATGTCGGAAAATCCGATACGACGCTGTTGCTTGCGCCAGTCTTCAAACAACGCAAACAATTCGACAAACATCCGGCACTGAACCGGCAGATCGAGCTGCTCATACACTTCTTGTGGTGACTCCAAGCCAGATTTCACCAGCTCGATAAAACCCACGGCGGGTTCGACCCATTTTTTCCGCTGCGACAGAATATCCTGGCGGGTGTCATCATCGGCCAGTTGCTGCAATAACCGCCATACCTGACCTTCTACTTCACCATCACCCAGCAAGCGGCGCTCAAACGCTGGCAGCTGCCCCAACGCAATCAACTTGTGATAAATACGTAATCCCAGCGAATGAAAGGTGCGTACTTCCGGCACCACCTGACCTGGCAAACAGCCAGACAAACGTTGCTGAAATTCCTGCTGGGCTGCTTTGTTATACATCAGCACCAGCATACGCCGTGGCGCCACACCCGCTTGCAAGCGTGCGGCAATAAAATGCGTCAGCGTGGTGGTTTTACCCGCACCCGCCACCGCCACCACTCTGGCGTGGCCATCGACGTGGTGAACGACCTGTTGTTGATGATCGGTAAGTTGTGACATTCAGCCCCCGGATTGATGCGAAGGCATGCTATGGGCTGCATTAGCAAATGTCACGAGCGATGCAAAGACAAGGCAAAAATCGATGAAAAAATGGAGTTTACGATTAACAAATAAGTACCTGGCGCTGATTGATAACCCCGTCACCGCCACGCCGATCGATTTTCAGCAGCCTGATCATCCAGACTCACCATCACCACCAGAACAAGCATCCAGTTCAGAGAAAAACCACTGACCCCATCGTTTTACCAGATCACCCTGTACGCTGACTGGCAAAGATGCTGAGACTGCCTCCATACCGATACGGCGATGAATCACACCTGGAACATCCTCCCTCCAGTGCACATCATTACTGGCCGACAAGGCTTCACCACGACAGTAACAGGCACTGCGTTTGACCTCGTCGGGTGTCAGGTCACGGTGGGAATGCTGTTTATTCATGACTTATCTCCTTGACTGGCTCAGGCTTAGGCTGACACACAGGGGGTGACACCTGAGTAATAATGAGTTCTTTCTGTTTGGCTAACGACTATTCATCGCTATCTTCATCATATTTATATGAATATTAACTTCATATATAGATAAATAGCAAAACAAGTGCCAAAACGAAAAAATACAATAGATTGATTTATAGAGGATTTATTAGATGAGAGTGAGACCATCCCTGGCCAATCTGTCGTAAACCCGACGCCATGTCGTTATGTATACAAACCACCTAACGAGTAAAGGTAACAAAAGACCATTGCGACAATCACATTGGCATGCCAGCAACCCCCTTTTTCTTTTCCGTCAGATGTATACTCAGAAAATAACCGCACAAACAACAAGGAGATCCGGTATGCAACTGGTTGGACGTATCCTGCTTGATACCGACGAAGGGTCGTTATTGGCAGAAAAACGGGTGAAGCTGCTGGAAGCCATTGCCCAACATGGCACCATCCAGAAGGCTGCCCAGGAAATGGGCCTGTCTTATAAGGGAGCGTGGGATGCTGTCAACGCCATGAACAATCTGTGTGACGAACCCCTGGTGATTCGAGAGGTAGGAGGCCGACGTGGTGGCGGCAGCCATCTGACCGAACAGGGCCGCGCTCTGATCACGCTCTATCGCACAGTTGAGGCGGAATACCAGCAACTGCTTGACCGCATGAACAACAGCCTTGGCGATATGCATCAGTTTCATCGCATGATGAACCGCTTCGCCATGCGCACCAGCGCCCGCAACCAGTTCCATGGTGTGGTTACCGCGTTAATACAAGGCATGGTGAATTGTGAAGTTCGTATGAAGCTCGATGACCAGACCGAGATTGTCGCCATGATTACCAACGAAAGTGCCGAAAATCTCGACTTGCGTCTTGGCCTCGAACTGTTTGCCCTGATCAAAACCTCGTATGCCAGCGTGCATACCCAACCGCTGCCACACCGCAATTGTTTTGCTGGCGTGGTCGCCGATCTGGTACGTGGCGAGCAAAGTACGGAAGTCCGGGTAGATCTGCCCAGTGGCAAAAGTGTCATCAGCGCTGTCAGCAACCAGGACTGCGACACCATGGCGCTGGCGCTGGATCTGCCGGTATACGCTGCCTTTAGCCCAAACAGCGTGATTCTTGCTCTGGTCAGTTAAGCAGTGGGTTGTTTACCCATAACCAAACTACCTATAACCACACGACCCGCCAGCAACACACATGCCACATTCCGGAGGTTGCGGCATGTGTGTTGCTGGCGATATCGATAGCAGTATCAGTGCACAATGCCGAGCGATTGGGTCACACCGTCGGTAGTGCGGGTAAAGTCCAGATACGCGACTTTGATATCGTTGAATTTACCCATGTGGTTAATCTTGTAGATGATGACGCCGTGGTAGTCGAAGTTCTCACCCTTTTTAACCTTGCCAAACGGAGAGTTATCCGAGTCGTGCATGACCGTAAAATGGGTTTTCATTTCCACTGCCAGAGAGCTACCGTCAGACACATAGTTCACCACGTTCAGCTCCTCCTTCATCAACGACCAGATCTTGTGATAATGCTCCTTGACCGCTGGAATGCCACTTAATACCAGATGCCCGTTCTGCATCCGCATATCATCGGCAAAGTAGGCTTCAAAGGCTTGTGGGTTCTTGGCATTAAACATGGCGATGTAATTATCAAAGCTGGCTCGATTCAGCATCTGATAGCTTTTGCTCGCTTCCTGATCATTCTTGTCAGCATAAACGTGACTGACTGGCCCAAGTACAGCAGCAGCCACACCCAACATGCAAAGTGATATTTTTATTGTTTTAAGCACGATAATTCCCCTTGAAAGGAAAGATGGTTGTCAATCTGCAAATCGTTACCAGGCGGTAGAGCCGCCATCGACGGGAAGATCGGCGCCGGTCACCCAGGAGGCTTCATCGGAAGCCAGATAGAGCGCGGCATAACCAATATCTTCCGGCTTGCCTAGCCGCTTGATCATGGTTTTGGCCAAGACGTCTTCCCGAAAACCGGGAATATTTTCCAGTGGCTCACGGGTAGCCGTGGTTTCAATCAGAGCGGGAGAGATGGTATTGGCGCGAATGTTAAAATCCCGCCCTTCCATCGCCAGTTGCCGGGTCATCGCCAGCACCCCACCCTTGCCAGCGCAGTGCGCGATAGCAGGCAGCGGCTTGAATGCCTGATGGGCGTTAGCCGAAGCAAAGTTGATAATGGCCGCTGAGCCGCTTGCCTTGAGGTGTGGCCAGGCTTTCTGACAAGCCAGAAATACCACGCTGAGTTCACCGTCGAGAGTCCGTCTCCAGCCCTCAAAGAAGTCCATCTCTTCCAGCCACGCAAATGCTCCGAAAGCGCCGGCGTTCACCAGAATATCCAGCCGACCATGGCGCTTGATGCACTGATCTATCAGCTGTTGCACGTCGTCGGGCTGAGTCAGGTCACAGGGGGCGACCGAGAACATTGGTGTGCCCTGTTGTGCTGCCAGCTCATCGGTTTGAGAGGCCGTGCTGGCGTTGATGTCTGCTCCAACCACCTGAGCCCCAGCGGCGGCAAACATCAACGCACAGCTCCGACCAATTCCGCTGCCACTACCAGTGACGATAGCGACTTTTCCGGCCAAGCGGCCGGAAGTATTTGTATTCATAACGATATTCCCTGCTATTGATGGAACGCACAGAAAATCAAGACTCCCATGCCGGAGCATGGGAGCCAGGTGAGTTACTCAGTGCGCATCAGCGGCCATTGCTGTTACTTGCTACCTTTCCGGAACGGCAAAGTCGCCAGGAAGGCCATATCGCTGAACGTCATCATTTTCAGGCCAGCACGAGCAGCATCCGCATCCAGGCGAGCTTCCATCGGCATGGTGCCAAAGCTCTTGCCCTTGATGATCAGCTCGCTGCCTTCACGGCCGATGGAATCAACGTTCATCAATTCTTCGTCAGCCGGCCCACGCAGCACCATGCCGGATGAACGTACCGCAGCGGCGGCATTCGGATCACCGGCATCGTTGCGTACGCTTTTGGAAACCGACCCGAAGTCCATGCCGAGCTCTTCAAACATTTTTTGTGCGGTGGCACGGCCTGCGCCGTACACACCACCACCCGGATGCTGGAATGGCCCCGCCAAGAACAGGTTCTTGATGCCCGGTATGGTGAACTGACCCAAGTCCGGTGTCGGACGGTGTCCTGCACTCTGATACATGTACGGTGCAACGCCGTGCAAATCACCACGCACCATGGAGTTGGGCGAACTGCGTTCCAAGTCGACCGGTGAGCAGATGGTGCGCATGATGATGTTGTCAGAGGTGAGGTTCTTGACGAACTTGCGGTAGTGTTCCAGCGACAGGTCGCCAATCTCTTCCTTGAATTCATCCCAGTGCTGACCGGCCCAGCGCTTGTCTTTCACTTCGTACGGGGCAAAGGTGATGCCATGGAACATACCGGCACCTTGCGGTACGCGGGTCTTGTCGCCAATGGATTCGTCACCACCGGCACACAAACGGCGCTGGGTAATTTGACCACGTTTGAGGTCGTCAAAGTCGGCGCACATTTCGTCGAGGTTATCGGTCGCCATGAATTCCAGCATGGTGGCGTAACCGACGTCTTCACCGGCATGGTACTGGGCGTTTTCTTTCAGGTCGTAGTGCGACACCATGATCGAGAACGGTGCCAGAGTGGCGCGTTCGGCACGCTTGAGTACCGGTTCGTCCACACCTTCAACAAACTTGCGGATCACATGAGGATGCAGGGCACCGATCACCGCGTCTTTGGCCATGATCTGCTCACCATCGGTTAACTCAACGCCTTTGGCTTCGTCACCGGCCATGATGACTTTGCGCACTTCGGAATCACAACGTACTTCACCACCGTGGAACTCGATGCAACGCACCAGCGATTCGGTCAGCTTGCCGGAGCCACCAATTGGCTGTGACACACCGTAGGTATGAATAATGCCCGGCATCAGCAGTACGCCCATGCCGGTGCCCAATTCGTTTGGCGCTTGCAGGTTTTCACTCACCAAACGCAGCAAGTGGATCTTGATCTTGTCGTTTTCATACAGCTGGTTAACCAGATCGAGGCAGTCACGGCTCATGTAGTCGAGCATGGTGCGGCCTTCGTCGGTGCGATCCAGCATCGCCATCATTTCGCCCAGTGGTGGCGGTGGCGAATACAAACCAGGCATAAAGACTTTGAGGAAGTCCTGGCTCATTTTCACAAAGGCACGATAGGTTTCAGCGTCTTTTCTGGAAATTTTGGCGAAGCACTCGCAGGTTTTATCGAGATCTTTATAGGTATATAACACCGACTGATCCGGAAAGATCGTCGCATGTGGCACCGGCGAATAATGGTATTCCAAACCGTGCTGACTCATCAGGCCCAGCTCGTCCTGACGAATCATCGGGTTACCCTGAATCATGATGTGCACACTGGAGTGCTCATCATGCCAGTATCCCGGTGTATTTAACTGCCGGGTGGTCACACCACCGCCCGGATAAGATTTACGCTCCAGAACCAGTACTTTTTTACCGGCCTTGGCCAGATAGGCAGCGGCGACCAGGCCATTATGACCGGCACCCATAGCAACGATATCGTAGCTGTTACTGCTCATTTGGTATTCCTCTTTTGGTGATCAGGCGCACGATTTGGAATGGCTGCCCGACCATCGGTTACCGGGCTTCATCCCGGACTCTTGCATAAAACGTATTTTCAATTTTTTAATAAACAGGAGTTGTTGCTCAAGCGACGGATAAACGGGCAGATTTGTGCAACTTGCTGCCAATCATCAACACAATGCCTATCGGTAACAGCACCTGCCCCATCATGCCAATGGCATCGGCATGCGTGCCCAATACACTTTGCAAACCCACCACCACAATCGGGGTAAAAAATTGGCCGAGGAAAAATCCGGCCATCCAGGCACCGGTGCCCAGAGCACGGCGGTGCTTAGGCAAGTTACTCATGTTCCAGACCATCAAGGTGGGCAGCAGCAAACCACCACCAAAACCAGCGCACAATACACCGCTAACCATCAGGTTAACGTTAGCACCTGAAAAACCGACCAGCAGATAGCCCACCGCGATCAGGGTAAATGCCATTGCCAGCCGAATCGACGTGACAAACCCGGCTTTCCCCAGCAGAAAACCAAAAAACAAAGATCCCAATACAACCGCAATCTGACCAGAAGATGCCACCAGGCCAATCTGGCTGGGAGAACTCAGACCTACCCCACCCAACAGATAACCAATGTGTACTTGAATAGACATAAACAGGATGGCACCCACAAAAGTGACCGAGCAGATACCGGCGATTTTCCAAGGGTTCCACTTGGCTTTTTCTTCGTCACTGACGTCAACAGCAGCCATTTCATCTTCGTGATGTTTGGGTTCCCACAACATAAACAGCGCCGCAACCGCCAGAAAAATACTGATACCGTAAACGAAGAAAGGCACCCGCCAGCCAAACTCACCCAAGGCACCGCCAATGGCGATAAAGAGCACCGCAGATACCGATGAAAAGGTGGTGTTCAACGCCAGGTAGCGCTCACGACGAACGCCATCAAAATAATCGCCAATCAATGCCACAGAACAGGTCATCAGAATGGCTTCGGCAAAACCAACACCAATACGAGTGGCAATAATGATCGGTAAGGAATCGATCATTACCGGAGCAACGCCAAAAATGGCGTACAGCACCAGGCCAATCACCAGCAAACGCTTGCGACCAGCCTTGTCAGCCAGTACACCAATCGCCATCGACAACAAGGCGATCACCAACCCCGGAGCCGTCAGTGCCATCGGCACCATAAATCCCACATTCGGCTGGTCGGAAAAATATTCCTGCATTTGGGGTAATACAGGGGCAATCACAACGGAAGCCAACACTGACATACAGCCGCAAAGTAGCAGCAGCCAGGCATGGTATGGCCGGGCGACTGGGGCCATGTTTTTGTTCATATAGTTGACTCCCGAAATTTGGTTACGCTAAAGAGTACCGGGTCCAGTCAAAGACCCGGTGCCATGGTTTTTTATCTAAACTAAAGCAGTGGACGATAACGATAGTCGAGTGTTCTCATCCTTAACGGATGCCCTCACCTGCCATTGCTTCTGGCGTAAAGGTAAAGTCGTCGTAGCGCTCCATCACCTTGTACTGCTCCTTCGAATCGTTCAGCAAACCATCCAGGTACCAGGCGCCAGAGATCAGGTCGTAAAAACCGAAGTTCATTGGTGGAGCCGTGGCTGGAATGTCTGGCATGGTAATCGGATTAGAGAAGCCCATCTGCCAGAGGTCGCCGTTGGCATCCCAATGGTCAGCCAGTACCGCAAACCAGGTGTCTTCGTCGACGTAGTAACGACGCTTGGGAGACAAATGACGCTGACCGTCTTTAACCGTCGCTTCTACCACCCAAACGCGGTGCTTCTCGTAACGCATATCTTCGGGATTCACGTGGTGATCCATCAGGATATCTTCGGAAGGACGCTGGAACAGACGATTGGCGTTATAAGGGATGTACATCTCTTTCTTGCCAATAATCTTCCAGTTAAAACGCTCAGTGGTACCATTAAACACACCGGTTTGGTCAAACATGGATATACCGGCACTGGCTGGTGTCGGGGTATCACAACAGGCGTTAGGCAACTTACGTACACGGCGTTGGCCGGTGAAGTAAACCCATGTCTGACCACCACCCGGTTTGATACTTTCGTGACCAACAATGGCTTCACCAGCACGAATAGGCGGGCCGTAGTTCAGCAGACGAATTTTCCAGAACACGCCTTCGTCATCATCCGTAAACGTCTCAAGATTGCTTTCCTTGAAGTAATACGGCATCTGGAAGTCACCAGAAGCATAAATGGTTGGCACATGCTGGCCATTGGAAGTCGTTTGCATGCCACGTACATCAACGTGATGCGATGGCGTACGCCATGCCAGCAAATGGTTCCACATCACTTGCTCACCGTTTTGTGGGATCGGGAACGGGATACCACCAAAGGCACCTTTGACTTCCGAGTCGCTCAGCGTTGCCCGGGAAGCGTTGACTTTAGTGTTGTCATACACCCACTGCGGTGCCGCTGCGGTACGGTGAGTTTTGTACACCGGAACCTTGAAGGTCTCCGGGTATTTTTTCAGCATCCCCTTCAGACCTTCACTCAGGCTGTCGGCGTACTGGTCCATATTGGCTGCGGTAATGACAAACAGCGGCTTCTCGCTGGCATAAGGATCCGAACGCTTGCCACCGTTTTTGAAACCAGCTGGTACGGTGGTATTACCACCCGTCCAGGCCGGAATCGAGCCATCGGCATTGGCGGCTTTTTCGGCACCAAATGGTGTCAAATCGGCGCCCAGACGGGACGCTTCTTTTTCAGAGACCGCCGCAGTGGCGACACAGCTGGCAGTCAGAAAAGCGCTCAGCAGAGCAACTTTTAACGTAGAGCTAACAGGATTCATGTTGTTCTCCAGAGCTTAAAAAGTACGACGAATGTTGAAAGAAATATTGTCACGGTCAGCGTTGGACTGCTTGTAGGAGCCGTGACCGTTCTCGTCGATGGTGTTATCTACCGGGCCGAAGAAGTTGGTGTAGTTAAAGCCGAAACGCCAGATATCCAGATAAGTACCTTCTACTCCAACACTCAAGTCACCGGTGTCTTCCCCCATAAAAGAGCCCACCGCCAATGAGTTACCGTGCAGGCCATAACCCAGCACCATGGGTACACTCAGATCCAGACCAGCCAGTACCTGACGGTACTTGGGTGAGAAAATCAGACGCATATTCCAGGCATCCCGATCACCGTTCGGATTCAGCACACCACCACGATCATGAGTTACTTCCATCACATGGTTATAGGCGACCTCACCGAGGAAGTCGGCTTCCCGAGAAAGAAAGCTGGGCCCAAGGCTGGCCAGCCAGTTGACCTGGGCATGGGAAGTGTTACCCAACGCATACAGCGCTGTGCTTTCGGTGTTGCCACCCCCGCTGCCAGTGATGTAACGCAAATCCGTCGCTGCGTCACTGTTCAGTGGCGTATTACGCCGCATCGACGCTTCTGCCGCAAAGTTGAAATTGCCAAAAGTCCGGGTAGCCGATACACCAAATGCCTTCACCCCTTCGTGATACAGCCAGCGGTATTCACCCGCCTGCACACGACCATCACTGGCAACCACCGCATTTGCATAAGGCATCACGTTGATATTGGGTGCTTTTTCGTTGTATTGGATAGCGTAGAATCCATAGTCAGAATCGTCACCACGGTAACGTAACTGCAGACCGAACTGGCCAGAGTCAGACCCTTTTTTATCCGCTGTGCGCTTGAAATAAACCGAACCGTCTGGCGCCAGCAGCATTTGCTCGGCCCCTTCACTGAGGAAATCGACACCGGAGAAATAGCTGCCAGAACCAGGCAAGCGGGTTTCTTTCCATTGCAGCTGGTAATACGCACCAACACTGAGATCACGGGTCAGCTGCAACTGACCGGACACTTGTTCAACCGGACGCATCAGTTCCTTGAACTGTACACTGGGAACCGCCAGGGCCTTGGCAACGTCGATGGGTGCCTGGCCATTGGCGATACCATTACCACCAAAGAACAGTGATTCACCCCATACCATGGTGTGTGAACCAATTCGTCCGGTCAGCATGCTTTTGCCCAGACGCGTCCGGCCGAACAGAAAGTAGTCGAGCATTTCGACATCCTGTCCGTGCAGATCTTTGGTACCTTGGGTGAATTCGTTATGTTCAACCGACATCGGGTTGGCAGTCGAAGGTGACTGGTTGTCATTCTTTTTCTGCATATAGACGCTGTCGTACCAGGCCGCTGCACTCAAACGCAGGCCATAGTTACGCTTGTAAATCACGTCCATCTCGGTCAACAGATCCAGACGGTTGGAAACCAGCCCCTTGTCGAAGTTACGATTACCATCGTCGGTATTCGGCCAATCGCCCTGAGTATCCTCAATCAGACGATCGTGCTGATCTTGCAGGCGATACATGGTGGAATACTTTGCCGTAGTATCCCACAGCACCCGCCAGTCGGAGTTATTGGTCACCATAAAGGCATTGGCCTGACCTGCGGTTACAGCGGCTGCAATTGCAGTCGCCAGCAGAGCAGGACGTCCCAATGATTTTACCCGTTTTGCAATAGTAGTTTGCCTGGTAGTCATCACTGATAGGCTCCTTGTTATATTTATAGGTCAGTGTATCGAACGGCCGTTAGCGCCAGTGCGCCATTGGCAGTCCGGGAACAGGGGATCGAAAACTTGGCAGGCTTGTGCCTGCCAGGCTGCCGATATAAACGGTTTGAAGATCTGGCCCACCAAAGGTGACGCTGGCCATCATCGGTGCCAGCGTGCCCTTGCATGCACCCATCAGTTCAGGTGTGGTTGTGCCTTCTGCGTAGTGCTTGTCATAAATTGCCAGCGCTTCGGGGTTGCCGTCATCCAGCAAGGTCAAGACTTCACCTTCTGGTGTCAGGGCGATCAGACGCTCGGTCAGAATCAGGGTAATCCAGAGATTGCCGAAAGCATCGAAGGCAAAACCGTCCGGGTAACCACCCAAATCCGCCGGGCCGTAAATTTCCCGCTCCACTTCCTCCGCAGCATCATTGATGCGCACACGGGAAATGCGTTTGGCATTGGTTTCCACCACGTACAGCCATTCTTCATTGGCGTCGAAGCGGATTTCATTGGTACCGACAAACCCGTCGGCAACAACGCGAATGCCCTGCTCATCAATCACCCCGACATAACCGTCGGCCGTTTTTTCATTGATCGATATAGTCCACGGATTCTGGCGTGTCGTGACGGTGAACCAGATACGGCCCTTGCTATCCAACAAGCAGAAATTCATTTTGCCCAGCGGCTTGCCATCCATACTGTCAAACAGCAGCTCCGATGTGCCATCACGGGTCATACGTTCAATTGCATCGGTGCCGAAGTTGGCAATCACAATGTCACCGTTGGCATCAAAGGCGATGCCATTGGGCAAAGTGCCACCCATCATCCGATCGGCGGCAGAAGACGATTCGCTCAGACCGGCCGTTGGCTGCTGGGCAATCAAGGTTTGCTCACCATCTGCGGCGATGTGCATCACACCGCCACGGGCATCCGCCGTCCAGAGACTTCCGTCGGGTTCCGCCAGAATGCATTCCGGCCGTTGCAAGTCGTGGCCGACCATTTCAATGGCAGACCGATCGACCTGCCAGCCAATCAATGGGTTCGTCATAAAAACTCCTTACCTGAGCCTGTTGCCGCTGCTGCGGGCAGGCTGGATGAACATTCGTCGTCATTCGTCACCTGCGGCACAGTCAAGTCCAGCAGCCGAATAGCGTTATCGCGCAGTACTGCCTGACGCTCTTCTGGTGTCAAAACATTGAGCCATGGCTGGGCCATTTCACTGCCCATATCGAAGGGGTAATCCGTACCCAGCACCACCTGACCGATACCCACCTGGTCGACCAGGTGACGTAATGAATGAGGTGAAAACACCAGACTGTCGAACCAGATGTTGTTCAGGTAGTCCGCCGGTGGCTGAGACAACCCAGCGGCTTCCGGGCGCACTTCTGCTCCCCGATTGTGCCGACCACAGTACTGTGGCAAATAGCCACCACCGTGAGCAGACAAGATGCGAATATTGGGGAAACGGTCGAACAGACCGGCAAAGATCAAGCGGGAAAGCGCAATCGTACTTTCCAGTGGTTGCCCTACCAGATTGGACAGATACCAGTCCTGCAAACGGTCATCCACACGACTGGAAAACGGATGAATAAACACCAACGCACCCAGTTGTTCCGCCGCCTGCCAGAATGGCAACAAGGCCGGGGCATCCAGATCCATGTCATTCACACGGGTAGAAATTTCCACGCCTTTCATACCGGGCCGGGCCATCAGTTCCACCAGCTGCTCGACCGCCAGTTGCGGGTGCTGCAGGGAAACCGTACCCAGACCGACAAAACGTTCGGGCCAACGTTGGCACAGTTCGGCAATAGCGTCGTTTTGCATCGACACCAACTCGGCTGACAGCGATGTATCAGCCCAGTAAAAATATTGGGAGGGAGATGGACTGAGACACTGAATGGCAATACCGTTGGCATTCATATCAGCCAAACGGGTGTCAACGCAGGTCAATTGTTCAAACGCAGTGGGCATCATCACCTGGCGATTGTGTTCAACCGAGGCATGACCCATCGCACGCAGAAATGCCTGCTGTTCGCGCTGCATTTCCGCCATGCCGAACACCCGTTCGTTTGCCGCTGGGACAAATACATGGCAGTGCATATCAATAGCGCCGCAGACATCAAGAGAAGCTGCCTGGCTGGAATCTGACCCCAGACGACAACCGCACGAATACAGACGGATGGAATTCAACAAACACCTCCAGCCGTTTTCAGGGTGGCGGCAGAAAGACAGGTACAGAACGGGCAAGTTTTGTTGATAGACATACTGAAAACCACTCCGATACTGTCCCGGTACAATCTGGCGGTGCCAGATATCCGATCAGGACATGCGTTATTGTTATTGTTCTAACGTCGTTCAAGTAAGAGTCTGAATCTGTTGACGTTGATAGCGCTGTTTGACGCTGATGGGGTCATACTAAGACTGGCTATACCATCCACTAAATCGTTTATTGCCATGCTTGGCATCTGCAACGCAAATACCAAAATTTACTCCCTCACCAATTCAAATGACGCCGGAATACATGAACAACCGCCCAGGAAGTGTCTGGATACATTTCGAATCACGTTTCAGTCATTTGATTTAAAAGATATTTTTAAAAAATAGTAAAGCAGGCCGACAACCTCAGAAATATCTCCTCAGCATGAAATACAAGGTCAGTCAAAATCTAACATCTGTTTCAAATCAAGGTCGTCAATCACCCACACTGCTCACCATGACACTGAAGCCATTGGCTAGACCGCATCAAACCATCGACCAAATGGATTGTTGTTATTTTTTTCATCCAGCAATACGATAGTCATAAAACAATAACAACATCATAGAGGTAGCCATGCGCTTCAACCGCTTTGACCTCAACCTCCTGGTTGTTCTGGACGCGCTCTTGACTGAACGCAATATCACCCGAGCAGGTGAAAAAGTTTTTCTGAGCCAATCGGCCACCAGTGGTGCTCTGGCCCGCTTGCGTGAATACTTTGATGACCCCCTGTTGGTACAGGTCGGCCGTAAGATGGTGCTGACACCGCTGGGTGAAAGCCTGATTGTGCCGGTGCGGGAGTTGTTAATGAAAATCCAGACCACGCTCGACAGTCGTCCGGATCTTGATATCAGTCTTGTGCAACGCCAGGTCAACATGGTGATGTCGGACTACCCGGTCACCATCCTGATGCCAGAAGTGTTTCGTCTTGCAGCCGAGCAAGCACCGGGTATCCGCTTCGATACCACCGCTCCCACCAACGCTCCGATAGAAGAAATGGAACAAGGTAACGCTGACTTTCTGATGCTGCCCTCCAACTTTCTGTCACCAGACCACCCTTCTGTTGACCTATTTGAAGAAGATTTTGTCGTCGTTTGCTGGGACGGCAACCGCACCATCGACAACAATATTACCATCGACCAGTACTGTGCCCTCGGCCATGTATTGGCACGTTTTGGCTCCAAGCGGCGACCCAGCGTTGATACCTGGATGATGGAACGTGGCGGTATCGAACGTCGAGTTGAAGTCACCGTCAACACCTTCAGCGCCATTCCACAGTGCGTGGTCGGAACCCAGCGTATTGCCACCATTCACCGTCGCCTGGCTGAACAGAGAGCCCAGTTCCTGCCAATTCGTATCCTCGAAACCCCAATGGAAATTCCGTCGTTCAAATGGGGCCTGCAATGGCATGAAATGCATAATGTAGATCCGGTGAATCAATGGATTCGTGACCTGATTGTTACCTGCTCCCAGACCATTACCGCTCAATCTGACCGCTAAATCTGCTTCAGGAACCTGCTGCCAGCCGTAGTACGGGTGTTACACAACCCTGCTCAATGGACGGTCGGAATAACAGCTGTCTGGCAGCCCAATAGCTGAGCGGCTGATTGCTATTATTCACCGCCTGCTGCGGCTGCACCGGTAACTTCATCAGCAGATACCGACCATCGCTGGCGGTAATGACCGGGCTCACACCATAATCGGCCAACTGATCCAACTGCTGTGCCACCTCGCTGGGTAGCAGGTGACGCGACAATAAACGACCATTCGGATAACCATTCAGGCGTATATCTGCAAACGGCTGCTGCCATGCCTTGATGGTCGCTAACTGCTGTGCCGTCGTCTTGCCCTGTAGCTGACGGCGCACATCCGTCAGCGTTTCATCCACTTCCGACACTTCCATATTCAGTGGCCGAAACAGCCAGATTGCATATACCAGATGATGGCGTTTGATAAATTTTGTCACCGTATCTGCCGGTGCGCGCTCTCCGGCCATACCGTACTGTTGCTCAAACAGTCGATTTGCCAGCAACTCGGTATTAAATAGCCAATGATGCATTGCCTCGCTCTGGTACATGCGCGTCAATTGCATCAAATATTCTCTGCCCCCTCCGTAGCGTCTGATATTTTGCAACCGTTGCTGCTGATATGCCTGCTCATCATGCTCATTCACCCGAATGCCAGATTGGCTGGCCAGCTGGCGCAAATAACGCTGCTGACACATGTAACTGGCCATTTGCTCATTCAACTTGGGCAAGGATTCGTGATCGTCGGGTCGCAGCTTTTCAAGTTGACCCTGCTGGCGATTAACAAATCGCTGCCAGAACCGAGCTTCGTCGAGATAAACTGGCTGATCATTGACCCAGCCCCACAATGGAAAGACAGGATTTGGCTCAGCATTTGAGTCGCAAATAACACCCAACGTCAGACCAAGCAACAACAAGCCCGCTATCCATGACCTTCTCATTGACACCCTCCTGTGATACATAGAAAACCGGCAGAGCAGGGATGCACTCAATGCATTCCCTACCCTGCACATATGATCAATCAGTACTGGCTACTTGAAGCGTCACATCGCTGAAGGTACCTGCGGCAATCGGCGTAGCGACACCGCCCACCAGCATCGTCAACGTTGCTCCATCCGCTGCGGCAATGGACGCGCCGTCGGCAATTGTCAGGCCAGTAAGGTAGGAGGTTGCACTCACGATCCAGCTGGAACTGCCATCAATGGAGACCGTCAGGCCATAATCCTCGCCAGTTGCAGCGTATTCATTGACCACCTGACCAATGTAGTAGTACTGCTCGGCGGTGACATCCGAAGCAGCCAGACCATCAGCAGCAAACTGGAAAGAAGTATTGGCGGTGGTAATCGCCCCGGTCAGAGAAACATTGGCCAGCGAAACTGCCAGATCACCCCAGGCGGTATTGCCGTTGATGATATCGCCGGTCAGCGCCATATTACTGAAAGAGGCAGACGCCGCTGAGCCAGGCTCCCCCGCCAGCTCCGGGAAGGATTCCAGGAATACCGCAAAATAAGGGTCATCATTGGCCATCAGTTGCAAAATAATGCCGTCTTCGGAGTTCAAGGTCGCGTTATCCACTTCAATCGTCGGGAAACTACCCTTAGCTTGAATAATCGCCTCTCCGGTATTAAAAACACTGCCACGCTCAATACGCAGAGTACCGTTACCGTTGGAGTGAGCCATCACACCAAAACGATCTGAGTTCACCACCGTACCATCAGTAAAAATACCAGAACCTTCAGCAGCCATAATCAGGCCATAGTCGTTCACATTGATGGTACAACCACTAAAAGTATCAATGGCATCACCAATAGAATAAGCCCCATAACCACTTTCGACGGTTTCCAGTGTCGAGTCGATACAATACAGACGCACAGATTCTGTATCATCAGTGGACAACGCTCCCCACCCCTGAGCTTTCACTGTGGAGTTGATGTAGTAGGCTGTGGCATTGCCCACCAGATTGGTAGCCCGGACGTTACCGGTCAGACCCAGCATCCAAGGCACCTCCATCATTTCGCCCAGCGCCACGGTAAATTCGTAATCGTCTGGCAGTGTGCCGTTCTCTACTTCAATCGAGCTGTTATTCACCCTCATGGTGCTATTACCGCCAGCAAAGACAGCGGTACGTATCGCCCCATGCGTATTAATAGTGGTATTGTCAACGGTCACATTGGCATAGCCACCGGCATAGAGCGCTGAACCAAAACCAGCAAAATCATTACCGCCGTTGCCGCTAAAGTCGACGGTTAGTCCATCGATGCTGTAGTCAAATGTATCCGTATTATCTGCACTACTGGTCACCATGACACCGTTAAAATTCTCTCCAACCGAGGTGATACTGCCACCCGTCAGAGTGGTATCGGTTACGTCACTATCCACCAGTGCAGCATTCACCGATTTGCTGGCAATATAAGCACCATCTTCCACATAAACGGCAGTACGGAATTCGTGTGGTTCAAGTTCACCGTAAGTAATGGCAATCTTGCTGGTCGGTGTCAGCACAACATCGCCACTGTAACGACTGTCGGCCTCAATCGGTGTTTCCACGCCATCAACGGTCAGCGTCAAACTATAGCCATCAGCCGTAGCAAGACTGGCACCAGTGGCTAGCGTCAGTGACGACAAACTGGTGGTTTCAGCAATTTGATAACTACTATCCGCTTCGACTGAAAGCTCTGCGGCACTGGCCGTATTGGTGTCATCGTCACCGCCACAGGCGGTTAAAAACGGGGCAGCTGCAACCGGTAACAGACAAGAAACGGAGCGAACAAAACACCACAGTGGTTTGAGGTTAGCCATCATATTTGATCCCTTTATTTATTATGTTTATTGTCGTGACGCCCACGAATTGGGTGAACGCACCGACAGAACATACGGAGCGCCCGAGGGATCAGTACAATGGCTAGTCGCAATGGTTTGTATCCCGTTTGGCAATAGGGAGCATTACAGGTCAGAGGTGTAAAAAAGCGTCAGCCAAGACAGTAGAAAAACTGACCTTCCTGACAACCCACTCGCGCTATCAAACCTGAAATTCACCAGCAACCCTTACCGTATGGGGACATCTATTTAATCCGGTGCTCACTCTGGGCTAGCGGATGGTGTCGAATCA
>CAJXTI010000015.1 GCA_913061185.1 uncultured Oceanobacter sp. | reverse complement strand
GTATTCGGTACTGAAGGCTCTGCGCACCCGCTTTTCCAGTGCGGGACTGGGTTCATGCCATAACCTCCTATTTAATATAATTAATAATCCACTAGCCCCACCGTCCCCGCCAACCGCTTATTAATCACTTTAACCTCCGCTCGCCATATCTGACCCTGGCGTTTTAATACACTGGCTAATTTATCGCTAAAAGGCGGAAGGTATTCATCTGGCATCTCCGGAATCACCAGATACAACATAATTCTGCGCTCTGGCCCAAGTGGTGTAACTCTAGTCATCGGGCCCATTTGGTGAGTCAATTCGTTATGACGCTCCAGCAAACCTGCCGCGAGTATTTGTAATGAGTTATCCAGCTTTTCGAAGATACTGGTGAAAAATTCGTCGTATTCTTTGGGGAATGTATGAGGGTTAGGAACCGAGCTTTTGGCTTCGATCAGCAGCAAGCTATCTTGCGGAGTAAGCCAGACAAACTCACAGGCCTTGAGTTGTTTGCCTCGCAAAAATGCAGACTCTTCGATCCTGAAAACCCGATCAGGATCAAAAGGCCCAAACGTCATCCCTGACTCTGTGATGGTGATCATCCGATTCCTTCGAACTCCTGTTCAAACAGCCTGACGGATTCCTTGATGATTTCGGTTTCTGGCAGACCGTCATTTAACAAACAACTCTGTTGCCAGACACCCTGAGAATCAGAGAGAAAACAAGGGATGGGCAGTTGTTGCTGGCGAGCGATCAAGAGCAGCTTTTTGACCACATAATAAGAATGGGTGGCCATAAATATCTGCATGCCCTGCTGTGCCAGCAGGGCCAGAATATCCAGAAACTGCACAATCGCTGTCGGGTGCAAGGCGGATTCTGGCTCGTCGACAAATATCACCGAACCCGGTGTCAGGAAACGGTTGCCGAGCAAGGTATCCAGAATGGCGATTTTCTTGATGCCTTCTGCCGTGCTGTGAATCGAGAATTTCGAGTTGCCCTGTTTGTAAATCCACTCGTTGTTCTCGAACGTGACCTTACCCTGAAACATCTCTTCCAGTTGTTTGCGGGATCTGGAAAAGCTGTCGTAGTTACGGCCCTTTTGTGGTTGGTTCTGCAACGCCAGCACCAGATCGGAATAGGTGGCGTCATAACCAAACTCACGATTCTGTAAGGCACTGCGCAAAATCACATGCCACAGTGACAGCACTTCCTTGGGGGGCAGAAAGATCGAGTTGTCTTCACGTTCAGAAAGGGTGTTAAGCGATGGCTTTACCAGCTTGCTGGTGTCTTGCCCAAAACTGTATGCAAGACTGGTGTTGTCCGACATGGACACTTCAAAACTCAGGCGGTTGCCCTTGCCTCGACGCACCATATCGCCCAGAGAGTCGGTCTGAAACGTCCAATAGAGCTTGTCACTCAGAACGTCATGGAATTCACGCTTGTCATTGCCGCGCCCGGATTCTTCCTGAGTACGCATAACGCAATAAAGGCTTTTCAGCAGCCAGGTCTTGCCACAACCATTTTCCCCAATGATCAGATTCAATGCGCCAAGCCCCTGCCCTTTGGCAGAGGCAATCGGCCCGCTATTGGAGATGGAGAAACTGTAAATCATGCACATGTCCTGAATGATGATTACTTAACTATACCACCATCTTCTACAAGACAAACCGGACGACCTGAGAGTTCGTTAAGCACCAAACTCCGCGACGTTGCAGGTATCCATCCCCCCGTTTTCAACAATATGTCGCTGAGTACCGACACCTGCCATTGCCAAGCATTTGTTTGGCCATTTAACCCTCAACGTTTCCGCTTTTTTATGTGACGGATGGCAACGCAGCCCCGCCACTAGCGCCCGTAGCTTCCGCGCATCAGCGCGCTAATATCCGCAGCAGCCTTGTGCATGATGGGTGACAGGCTTTTTTCAACTCACTGCAATTCACCGTCGACAAACGCACTCAGAATATCCATCACCTGCTCCTGCTCCGGCGTTGGATTCTGAATACCCGCCATCGATGCCAGCTTTGACCGGGCTGCGTCTTTGATCAGGGCAGACTCTTCCTCGGTCAGATCGTGAATCAGGGTTTGCCAGGCATTAATTTGCAGATCGGCAGTTTCATCCGGGTCATAACCGTTGTCCGGTTCTACCGAGAGATAACAGAGCAGGTCCATCAGAATGGTGGTCAGGTTTTTCATCATGAATTCTCAACAGACATATCCTGCGCAGTTAACCCACGCCATGAAAAAGAGTCAACCGGCCAACAGACTGCGCTCCCATGCTAACCGGATCTCGTCCCTATGCTCCAGCGTGGGGATGTTGCGGCGCCAATCTATCTGGTGCTTTGGTTCAGAACACATCTCCCAGTGAACAACAAAAGATGATTTGCGAGGCGTTATTGACGTGTTCGTGCTGGATGTTTCAAACCCGTCGTAATTGAACTCTCGAATCTGAAACCATCGGAGCTATCCCATAAAGTGCTCGTCCAGCTTATCCAGCAGCTCCAGCCCCTTGCTCCTGTCGCCCACTGCCGCCATAGCCCTGAAGCGGACTTCAGTATCAAACTCAGCGATGGCCTGGGTTGATAGCTCTTCAATCAGTTTGTTCATGCTGATTTTTCTGTGAGCTGCCAGAGCTTTCAGGCGATTATGTTTATCGTCGGGCAAGCGTACGGTCAATGTCGACATGTCAATTTCCCCTCAAATTTCCAGCCCGTTTCTCAACGATGTCCGCCGGCTCATGCGCATTCGGGGCGACGGGGGCTATCTATTTAATTCTGCACAGCCCCGGCTCTGATTTCGTAATTCGAGACCATCCAGAAACCGGCGGGTACCGGATTATATAGATGATCTCCGACCACTCAGACGTCGGGCTCAAACCGGGTTATCAATATCGACAAACGTGACCTTGATACCAAACTCGGTTTCCAGATGCTGCCCCAGAGCCAGAACACCGTAACGCTCGGTAGCGTGATGACCAGCACTGTAGAAATGGGTGCCGGTTTCGCGCGCCAGGTGCACCGCCGGTTCGTTGATTTCACCGGTGATATAGGCGTCGACACCGGCATCCACTGCCAGCTGCAGATAACCCTGCGCGCCACCGGTACACCAGGCAACTGTTTCGATGATGTCTTCATCTTCGCCAATATGTAATGGCGTACGATCCAGGCATTCGCCAATCCATTGGGCAAACTCGGCGGCAGCCATCGGCTTTGATAATCGCCCGATCAGGCCGGGGGTCGTATGATCCAGCGGATCGATAGCGCTGGTGACGGTCAGTTCGAGAATATCGGCCAGCTGGGCGTTGTTGCCCAGTTCAGGGTGAACATCCAGCGGCAGGTGGTAGGCGATCAGGTTGATATCGTGGGCCAGCAGGGCTTTCAGGCGTTCGCGTTTGATCCCGGTCACACAGGCATTTTCGCCTTTCCAGAAGTAACCATGATGCACCAGCAAGGTATCGGCACCGAGCGCAATGGCTTCATCAATCAGCGCCTGATTGGCTGTCACGCCGGTGACGATGTGCTGAATGCGATCTCGACCCTCGACTTGCAGACCATTTGGGCAATAATCCCGGATCTGCCGGTTTTGCAACAATTGGTCCAGATATGTCAGCAGCTGCTGGCGTTCAATAGCGCCATCTAACATGATGCGTCTCGCTTATTTCTGTTAAATTTGTTGGCCAGCAATAATCGATCTGATCGTTTGAACCTGCGGCTTGCTCGCAACCCCGTGGAGACTTGCTTACATGCCCCGATATTCCTTTGTTCACACTATGCTGGTGCCATCACTGGTCGGTCTGTGTGTCGCCTTGATGATTCTGCTTTGGGCGCCGCAATGGGTGACGCCTGCGCTCCAGCAACAGAACCAGCAAACGGCTGCTGCCGTCCAGCAGGATACACCGACAGCGTCCGGCATGGTGAGCAGTTACGCTGATGCTGTGGAGCGGGCAGCTCCTGCGGTTGTCAACATTTACACCAGCAAGGTGGTAAAACGCAAACAGCATCCGCTGTTTGATGATCCGCTGTTCCAGCGTTTTTTCAACACCAAGCCAGAGCCCAGCGAGCGACTGCAGTCCAGTCTCGGTTCCGGTGTGATCATGACAGCGGAAGGCCATATCCTCACCAATAATCACGTGATCAAGGATGCCGACCAGATTGTGGTAGCCCTGCGTGATGGTCGCGAGGCCAATGCGACTCTGATCGGCTCTGACCCGGAAGCGGATCTGGCCATTCTGAAAATTGACATGGCAGATCTGCCGGTGATTCAAGTGGCCCATAACGAGCATCTGCGGGTGGGTGATGTTGTGCTGGCGATAGGCAACCCGTTTGGCGTTGGTCAGACGGTGACATTAGGAATTGTGTCGGCTACCGGGCGTAACCAACTGGGGCTGAATACCTACGAGAACTACATTCAGACCGATGCTGCCATTAATCCGGGGAATTCCGGTGGTGCCTTGATCAATGCCAACGGCGAGCTGGTTGGCATCAATACTGCAATTTATTCCCAGAGTGGTGGCAGCGAAGGCATTGGTTTTGCCATTCCTGGCACGGTTGCCCAGCGGGCACTGACGGATATTTCCCAACACGGTATTGCCATTCGTGGCTGGCTCGGTATCGAAGTGCAGGAGGCAACCCCCAAACTGCTGGAAGCGCTGGCCCTGCCGGAGGCGCTGGAAGGGCTGATTGTGACGGGTATCTATCAGGATGGCCCTGCGGATCTTTCCGGGCTGACGGTCGGCGACATCATCGTCAAGATCAACCAGATGGACGCCAGTGATGCCCGCGCTGCGATGAATCAGATCGCTATTCTGCATCCGGGCGACAAGATTCTGGTGGATTTTATTCGTGAAGGAAAACTGGCCCAAACCGAAGCGATTGCCGGTCAACGGGGTGCCCAGCCAGAAAGCTGAGCATTAGCAGGAGCCTGCTGCTCTACTGCGGACAGGCTCCTGAGCCGCCAGCGGCCGCATCAGTCCTTGATGCGGTACTCGGCGGAACGGGCGTGGGCAGTCAGGAACTCACCACGAGCCAGCGTTGAAGCTACTTTTCCCAGTTCCGATGCGCCATCAGCTGAACACATAATCAGCGATGAGCGTTTCTGGAAGTCGTACACCCCCAGCGGCGATGAGAAACGCGCCGTGCCCGAGGTGGGCAATACGTGGTTCGGCCCGGCACAGTAATCACCCAATGCTTCTGCGGTATACCGACCCATAAAGATGGCTCCGGCATGACGGATGGACGGTAACCAGGCTTCCGGGTCTGCCACCGACAGCTCCAGGTGCTCAGGTGCAATGCGGTTGATAATGGCCACTGCATCGTCGTCTGAGCGGGCGTGAATCAGCGCCCCACGCTCCGCCAGCGATGTACGGATAATTTCGGCACGTTCCATGGTGGGCAACAGCGTGTTGATGCTGGCTTCCACTTGATCAAGGAAATCGGCATCGGTTGATACCAGGATCGACTGGGCATCTTCATCGTGTTCTGCCTGGGAGAACAGATCCATGGCAATCCAGTCCGGGTTGGTTTTGCCATCACATACCACCAGAATTTCTGACGGCCCGGCAATCATGTCGATACCGACCTGACCAAACACCATGCGTTTGGCGGTGGCAACGTAAATATTGCCAGGGCCAACGATTTTGTCCACTCCCGGTACGGTTTCGGTGCCGTAGGCCAGTGCTGCCACCGCCTGCGCACCACCAATGGTGAAGACCCGCGAAACGCCGGCGGCAGCGGCAGCGGCCAACACCAGTTGATTCAGCTCTCCCCCTGGCGTCGGCACCACCATGATGATTTCCTGCACGTCGGCAACGTGAGCCGGAATGGCGTTCATCAAGACCGAAGACGGATACGCGGCTTTGCCACCGGGGACGTAAATGCCAACGCGGTCCATCGGGGTGATTTTCTGCCCCAGCACGGTGCCGTCGGCTTCGGTATAACGCCAGGAGTCCTGCTGCTGGTGTTTGTGGTACGAACGAACACGTTCAGCGGCCGCCAGCAAGGCGGTACGTTGTGTTTCTGGCAAGCCATCCAGTGCATCCTGCAACTGCTGCTGGCTCAACTCCAGGTCGGCCATGGACGTCACATCCATCCGGTCGAACTTGTTGGTGTATTCAATCACGGCGGCATCGCCACGGCTGCGCACATTATTGACGATGTCGGTGACGGCCTGTTGGACGCCGGTATCGGATACCGAATCCCATGACAACAGCGCGTCCATCTGGCTGGAAAAATCCGGCTGGGCGGAGCTGAATCGACGAATGGATAAAGTCATGTTGTCTCCCCGGTTATTTGGCTTGCTGCTGTTGACGCTCTACCGCAGCGCCAATCAAATCGATAATAGGCTGAATCTGGGCATGCTTGACCTTCATCGCGGCACGACTGGCCACCAGTCGGGAGCTGATCGGGGCAATCAGGTCACGCGCTTCCAGACCATTGGCCTTGAGGGTATTGCCGGTATCCACGATGTCGACGATCAAATCCGCCAGGCCCATGATCGGTGCCAGCTCCATGCCACCGTACAGCTTGATAATGTCGACCTGACGGCCCTGTTCGGCAAAGTAGCGTTTGGCCACGTTGACAAATTTGGTCGCCACCCGCAGCCGCCCTTCTGGCAAGGCATAGCCCTTGATGGCCGCCGTCATCAGCCGACAGGTCGCAATGTTCAGATCCAGTGGCTCACACAGATTGTCGCTGTTGTACTCCATCAGCACATCCTTGCCCGACACGCCCAGATCCGCTGCACCGTATTCGACATAGGTCGGTACGTCCGTCGCACGAATCACCACCAGCTTGATATGCTCATGATTGGTATCGAAGATCAGCTTGCGGCTTTTTTGAATGTCTTCCGCCGGATGAATGCCCGCCTCGGCCAGCAGGGGCAAGGTGTCATCCAGAATGCGTCCCTTGGACAGTGCAATGGTAAGCGGTTGGGTCATGATGTCCTCAATCTAGTGTGGTGTGCCAATCAGCCGGAAATTCGACGGATATTGGCACCCAGCTGCTGAAATTTTTCTTCAATACATTCGTAACCACGATCAATGTGGTAAATGCGATTTACGTCGGTGGTGCCATTGGCGACCAGCGCAGCCAGTACCAGCGAGGCCGAAGCCCGCAGGTCGGTGGCCATCACCGGGGCACCACTGAGTGTGGCACGACCGGTAATAATGGCCGTGTTACCTTCGACATGAATATCCGCTCCCATGCGCACCAGTTCCTGGGCGTGCATAAAACGGTTTTCAAAGACGGTTTCGATCACAGTACCCACACCTTCAGCGACCGCATTCAGCACCACAAACTGGGCCTGCATGTCGGTTGGAAATGCAGGGTGCGGAGCAGTACGAATATTCACTGCTTTAGGGCGGCGGCCGGTCATATCCAGCTGAATCCAGTCGTCACCGGTGGTGATTTCGGCACCCGCTTCTTGCAATTTCAGCAGCACCGCTTCAAGTAATAACGGGTCGGTGTTGCGGGTTCTGACGCAACCACCGGTCACGGCCGCAGCGACCAGATAAGTACCGGTTTCAATGCGATCGGGCAAGACTTCAAAGGAACAGCCGTGCAGGGTTTCAACGCCGTCGACCGTCAAGGTCGCACTGCCTGCTCCCTGAATCTTGGCACCCATGGCAATCAGGCAGTTGGCAAGATCCACCACTTCCGGTTCGCGGGCAGCGTTTTCAATCACTGTCCGGCCATCCGCCAGCGCGGCAGCCATCAGGATATTTTCCGTGCCGGTCACCGTGGGGGTATCCAGGAAGATATGCGCACCCTTTAAACGGCCACCTGGCACATGTGCCTTGATGTAACCATCCAGCACATCAACATGTGCACCCATCGCTTCCATACCACGCAGGTGTAAATCAACCGGACGGCTGCCAATGGCACAACCTCCTGGCAAGGACACTTCGGCTTCACCATAACGCGCCAATAATGGCCCCAGCACCAGGATCGATGCCCGCATGGTGCGCACCAGGTCATAGGGAGCAACACAGCTTTTCACATGGCGGCAATCGGTCTCGACCGACATATCTTCGTTGATTGCCACTTCAACACCCATGCACCCCAGCAATTCCAGCATCGTGGTGATGTCATGCAGGTGCGGCAAGTTACCGACCCGCATAACGCCTTCGGCTAGCAAGGTAGCGGCCAGAATTGGTAAGGCGGAGTTTTTGGCACCCGAGATCCGAACATCACCGGACAGCCGGTTGCCGCCAACAATTTGCAATTTTTCCATGTGTCTTCCAGAAATCAGCGCGCAGCATACTCAGCGCTGGTGAAGGTACGAATGGTCACAGCATGCAGCGAGCCATTGGCGATCAGAGGATTAAGTACTGTGTAGACAACCTGTTGGCGTTTAACGGCATTCAGGCCTTCAAAATGATCGCCGATGCCCTCTACCTGATATTGGTAACCATCACCATCAACAGACCACTGGACGTCAGGAAACTGGCTTTCCAGCATGGCCTGGATTTCGGAGAGTGTAGAAGGTGTCATATTGCTCCACCGGTATTGGAATTAGAGAGGGCGGGAATGATAGCGGATTTAGTGGATCAGAATAAGTGGAAGGAGGATCAGCAATAGCTATTCGGCCGATAATCAGCTTGAGGGGGCCGGGCCGTACGCGGTGACCATCAGGAACGGCACCCAAGCCGTCCCTCTTTTTATGCGCGTCTGTGCGTTATGCGTCAGTGACCATGACTTCGGCAAACAGCACTTCCAGGTCACTGACCTGCAGAATAGGCATCAACCGTTCTGGCACCGAGCGAATGGTCATGTGAACGTCGTGCTGGCGTGCGGTTCTCATCCAATCGAGTAGCAGTGCCACGGCGGCACTCGACACCCGATCCACATTGGACATATCCAGACACCATTCGCCACCGGAGCTGCGAATCATTTCGTGCCCTGGTTCAATCAAGGCAACCACAGTGGACGCCAGCATGTCACCACTGACATTGGCCAGGTTGGCGGAGAGGGACTCAAGCGTGGTCATTATTGTGCCCCACTGACAACGGAGCGCTTGCGCAACTCGCGTCCCTGCTCTTGCAAATTTTCGATCCATTGATCGATGGCCGCACCGATATTGCCATTATTATCTTCAACCAGCTGAACAAACTGTTCATTAAACAATTGTCCGATGTTGATGCCGTTAACAATCACGTTTTGCGCTTTCCAGGCGTAGGAGGACAGGTCGTAGTACATGCTCTGGGTGATGGGAAAAACCCGACCACTGGGGGTAATAACTTCCAGATCGACCAGAGTGTTGGATGATGTGTGTTCAAAATCCTTGCGAGGCGGTAGCATCCGGACTTCGTAATCGGTGAACTCAATCAGGCCGGTCGCGTAGGAACTCAGCAAACTGCGCTTGAAGGCACGGGCAAAACGCTGGCGTTGTTCCTTGCTGGCATCAAAATAATAACGCCCCATGATCTTGCGAGTCAGCCGGCGAAAATCCACCATCGGCCCCAACACATCTTCCAGCTCCCAATAAAACCGGGCCTTGTCACTCTCGTAAAGATCCCGATTGGTGTTGATTTTCTCCAGCACCTTGGTCGTTACCCGTCGCACCACTTCGTGGGCGTGCTCGCCCAGTTCTTCTGACTCAAGTGCCTGAACACCAGGCGCAAGCAATACCATAACCAATAATAGCAACCGAATCATGACGTCTCCTTCTCTCCATGTAGCGCGGGCTTACGTTGTGTATCCACGGTCTGACAGCTGCCATACGCCTGATCTGGGAAGCTAAGTTACAACCATTACAAATTGCAACAAAGCGATCATAAAAGCAGCAAATCAGCCATCTTCTGCCTTGTTAAACAAGAAACGGCCAATTAATTCCTCAAGTACCAGCGCCGACTGGGTATCTTCAATCCAGTCGCCTTCTTTGAGGAAGTCTTCCTCGGCACCCACGGTCAGGCCAATGTATTTTTCTCCCAGCAAGCCTGCGGTAAGAATCGCCGCTGACGTATCGCTGGTCAGGGTGCTCATGTCCTTGGTGATTTCCATCTCGACAACAGCCGAGTACCATTCTTTGTCGAGGTACACCTTGGTCACCCGACCAATGGTCACTCCCGCCATGGAGACCTTGGCGCGCTCGTTCAGACCCCCCAAATTTTCGAAACGGGCCTTGATGGTATAGGTATCTCCGGCATCACTCATCGACAAACCGCTGACGCGGAGCGCCATCAGTACCAGAGCCAGAATACCGATCACCATAAAAGCACCGACGGTGAGCTCTACAGAACGCTTTTGCATAATTAAACGCCTCCAAACATGACTGCTGTCAGTACAAAATCGAGTCCCAATACCGCCAGCGAGGAAATCACCACCGTCTGGGTTGTTGCCTTGCCAATGCCTTCTGAAGTCGGCATTGATGCATAGCCCTGATAAACCGCAATCCAGGTCACCACCCAGCCAAATGCGACCGACTTGATAATTCCCTTGACCACGTCGTTATAAAATTCGACTGACGCCTGCATATTGCCCCAGTAGGCACCTTCATCAATACCCAGCATATCAACGGCAACAAAGGCCCCGCCCCAGATGCCCACGGTATTAAATATCAGCGTCAGCACGGGCAGCGAGATAATACCGGCCCACAAACGCGGCGTAATCACTCGCTTGAGCGGATCAACCCCCATCATTTCCATCGCCGACAACTGTTCCGTTGCCTTCATCAGGCCAATTTCTGCCGTTAACGCGGAACCAGCCCGCCCGGCAAACAACAGCGCCGCGACCACCGGCCCCAGCTCACGCAACAGCGTCAGCGACACCAGCGTGCCCAGCGCCGCCTCGGAGCCAAAATCAACCAGAATGGTATAGCCTTGCAACCCCAGCACCATACCGACAAAGAAGCCGGCAACGGCAATAATACTGAGCGAGCGCACACCAACAGAATAGAGTTGTCGAATCAGGTCAGAAAACGTCGCACTGCCTGGGCCGCCCCAAGCCAGTGAATGCCATAACACCAGGGACGCAGCGCCCAGTGCCTCAATGGAAGACAAGCCACGACGGCCCAGCAACTGCAATCGATTGAGCATATTCAGTCGCTCCCTGCCAATATGTCCTGGCGGTAATCATTCGCGGGATAATGAAACGGTACCGGCCCATCAGGGTCGCCATTGAGGAACTGGCGAACTTCATCCGAGCCTTCATGCAACAGCTCATTCGGCGTGCCAAAACCGATCACCTTGCCACCCGAGACCAGGCACAGGTAATCAGCAATCCCGCAACATTCCTCAACATCGTGGGATACCAGCAGACTGGTCAGTCCGAGTGCCTTGTTCAGCCCGCGAATCAGCTTGACGATCATTCCCATTGAAATAGGGTCAAGACCAGTAAAGGGTTCGTCGTACATGATCAGTTCAGGATCCATGGCGATGGAACGTGCCAGTGCCACTCGACGCGCCATGCCGCCGGACAATTCAGCCGGATTAAGACTGCGAGCTCCGCGCAAACCGACGGCTTCCAGCTTCATCAGTACCAGATCCCGAATCATGGATTCGGGCAAATCGGTATGAACACGCAAGGGGAAAGCCACGTTATCGAACACATCCAGGTCAGTAAACAGGGCACCGGTCTGGAACAGCATGCCCATTTTCTGTTTGCGGAGTTCGAACAGCTGATGACGTTTGAGAGTGGTAATTTCTTCTCCGGCAAGCAGGATAGAACCACTGTCGGGAAGCAACTGACCACCAATCAGGCGCAACAAGGTTGTTTTCCCGGTGCCACTGGGACCCATGATTGCGGTGACCTTGCCACGGGGAAAATCGACGGACAGGCCGTTGTAGATCAAACGATCGCCGCGTGTAAAGGTCAGATCACGCACCGAGATGTAGGGCTGCTCAACCACCATGAAAGCTTCCTTACCTGGGCCGGAAATGCGGGGTTTAAAGTGAGCGCTAGCATAGCGGATTGCACAGACAGAACCAACGCTGCTTTTGTGATGACCTTCACCCGCCACAAAACGCATTGTTCCAATTGCGCCCTTGCGCCCCTTCGGTACAATGCGGCCTCTCTATCATCAAGCACGTCAAAGCAGAATTCACCTGCAGGAGCATCATGATCACAGCACTGGTTGCCGTCCTTATCGGTTTGGTTGTTCTGGTATGGAGTGCCGACAAGTTTGTCCTCGGTGCTGCGGCGACAGCCCGTCGTCTCGGCATGTCACCGCTGCTGGTCGGACTGACCATTGTCTCCATCGGCACCTCCGCTCCCGAGCTGTTTGTCTCTGCCGTCGCGACACTGGATGGTGCTGGCAACCTCGCCATAGGCAACGCACTGGGTTCTAATATCACCAATATCGGCCTGGTACTGGGTATTACTGCACTGGTCAGCCCGATTCCGCTGAAAAAGAAGTTGTTACGCAAAGAACTGCCACTGCTGCTGCTGGTCAGTATTCTTGCCGGTTTGACACTGGCCGACCTGGAACTCAGCTATATTGATTCCATCCTGCTGCTGGCCGGACTGGTTGCCGCCATGTACATCCTGTTTCAGGAATCCGATGACAGCGGCGAATCGCTGGTTGATGAAGACGAAGCCGCAGCGATTGAATCGCTGTCCACCAAGATGGCAGTGTTCTGGCTCTTGCTCGGACTGGTCTGCCTGATGATCAGCTCCAAGGCACTGGTTTGGGGCGCAACAGAAATTGCCCGCAGCTTTGGCATCAGCGATCTGATGATTGGCCTGACCATCGTTGCCATTGGTACCAGCCTGCCAGAACTGGCGGCATCGGTTGCCAGCGCCCTCAAAGGGCATCACGACATTGCGATTGGCAACGTGATTGGCTCCAACATATTTAACCTGCTCGCAGTGATGCCTGTCCCCGGTCTGATCGCGACAGTTGCAGTCGAACCAATGGCACTGTATCGCGACCTGCCCGTCATGTTGGCTCTGACTCTGGTACTGTTGGTACTGTTTATACTCAATCGTCGTAGTGGAGTGATGGGACGCTTCAGTGGCAGCCTGCTTGGGCTGAGCTATCTGGGCTACCTGACCACCCTGTTTATGATGACAAGCAACGGATAACGACAAGCAACGGATAACAATGAACACTGAATTTGATTTTGATTTTCTGAAATCGGCGCTGCGCACCATCGAACTGGAACAGCGCGCCATTCATAATCTGTCAGCCATGCTGGATAGCAATTTTATTACTGCCTGCCAGCTGATGCTGTCTTGCCAGGGTCGAGTCGTGGTCACCGGGATGGGTAAATCCGGCCACATCGGCAACAAAATTGCGGCCACCTTGGCCAGCACAGGGACACCGGCCTTTTTTGTTCACCCTGGTGAAGCCAGTCACGGCGATATGGGCATGATCACCGCAGTGGACGTCGTGATTGCCCTGAGTAACTCCGGTGAAACCGCAGAAGTGACCAGCCTGTTGCCGTTATTGAAGCGCATGGCGATCCCTTTGATCAGCATCACCGGCAATCCGCGTTCCACGCTGGGTCTGGCCTCGGCTGCCCATCTGAACGCCAGCGTCGATTCAGAAGCCTGTCCGCTGGGTCTGGCACCCACCTCCTCAACCACCAGCGCCCTGGTACTGGGAGATGCACTGGCAATCGCCTTGCTGGAAGCACGCGGATTTACCGCCGAAGACTTCGCGTTTTCACATCCCGGCGGCAGCCTCGGGCGGCGTCTGTTGCTAAAAGTGGAAGACATCATGCACAGCGGCCCAGAGATTCCCACGGTCAGGCCGGAATCCAGCCTGTCGCGCTCGCTGCTTGAAATGACCACCAAAGGCCTCGGGATGACCACGATTCAAACCGCCTCCGGCGATCTGGTGGGAATTTTCACCGATGGCGACCTGCGCCGTACCATCGACCATGGTGTTGATATCCATTCCGCCATTATTGCCGACCTGATGACGCGCCATGCCAAAACCATATTACCCGGCATGTTGGCCGCAGAAGCGTTGAAAATTATGGAAGACAGTAAAATCAATGCGCTTGTCGTGGCTGAAAACCACCGCATCTGCGGCGTGATTACCATGCACGACTTGCTGCGTGCCGGAGTCATCTGATGCGCAAGCGCTATCTGCTGCTGGTACTGGCGGTGGTCTTTGGCCTTGCCTTGCTGGCAGTAGAACGCTACACCACTGAACTGGTCACCGCTGAAACCCAGGTGGTCAGTTTTGAACCGGATTATTATGGCAAGCAATTACAGCATCGCCACTACGACGTTAATGGCCAACTGCAGCAAACGCTGCAAGCGGATGGCTCCAGCCATATTCCGGCTTTCTCGGAAACCCGACTGGAGAATCCCGTTATTATCACCCAGACGGCTCCACAACAGGCATGGCGTGTCAGTGCTGAATCCGGCCGCATTCAGGATGCCAACAGTCTGGTTGAATTACGCAATCAGGTCGAAATACGTTCGCTGGCGGAGACCGGCCAGACAAATGACGATCTGAGTATTGAAACCAGCCAACTGCTCTACGAACCGGAATTGGCTACAGCCTCTACGACCAAACAGGTTACCATTCGTAATGGCAACAGTATTACCCACGCAACAGGCATGACTCTGGACATCAAGCGTCAACACCTCGACCTTCAAGAACACGTGAGTACCCGGTATGTACAATAAACTGGCAGCCCTGCTGCTGCTCACCAGCGCCCTGGTTGCCACGGTAGAGGCATTGCCAGAAGACTGGCAGCAAGAAATGATTATCCAGTCCGACCGCGCCGAACTCGATCGCAAAACCGGCATGGTCGTTTATGAAGGGGATGTGGTACTGACGCAAGGTACTCTGAAAATCGAATCTGAACGCCTGGTACTGATCCTGAACGGCAAAATTCTCGAACAAGCCATCGCCGAAGGTCAACCCGCCCGCTACCAGCAACAGGTCAGCAGCAACAAGCCGGTCACTCAGGCAACCGCCAATCGCATCGATTTTTACGCCACCCGCAAGGAAATCGCGTTTAAAGGCAATGCCGAATTACGCCAGGAAAACAACCTCTTCAGTGGCGAACTGATTCGCTACGACATTGAACAGGAAACCGTGACCGCCAGCGGCTCCGACACGCCTGCCGATGGTACGGCTGAGTCGGAAGACAAACAGCGTATCCGGGTGATTATCCAGCCCCAGCCCGACACGGAAGCACAACCATGAAAACGCTCAGGGCGGAACATCTGGCCAAAAGCTACAGCGGCCGAGAGGTCGTCAAAGACGTATCCCTTGCCGTCAGCAGCGGGCAAATTGTCGGCCTGCTCGGCCCTAACGGAGCCGGTAAAACCACCTGTTTTTACATGATTGTCAACCTGGTACAGGCCGACAAGGGACGCGTCAAAATTGACGACGACGACATCAGTCACCTGCCCATGCATGGCCGTGCCCAGAAAGGCATTGGCTATCTGCCACAAGAAGCCTCGATCTTCCGCAAGCTCAGCGTCGAAGACAACATCATGGCCATTCTGGAAACCCGCACGGAACTGAAAAAACCCCAACGCCAGCAACAGCTGGAACAACTGCTGGACGAATTTCATATCCAGCACATTCGCAGCAGCCTGGGGATGTCACTCTCCGGCGGTGAACGCCGCCGGGTAGAAATTGCCCGGGCACTGGCCGCCGAACCCTCCTTTATTTTGCTTGATGAACCCTTTGCCGGTGTCGACCCGATTTCCGTATCCGACATTATGGCCATCATTCGCCAGCTCAAGGCGCGCGGCATTGGCGTACTGATTACCGATCACAACGTCCGCGAAACCCTCGCAATTTGTGAAAAAGCCTATATCGTAGGCGGTGGACACATTATTGCCGAAGGCAGCGCCGATGAAGTACTCGCCAACGAACAGGTTCGGGCCATCTACCTTGGTCAGGACTTCCGTCTTTGATTCTTACTGGCTTACAGGGCTATGATGCCCGGCGCTGTTTCATTTCGACACCATGAAAAGCATTCCCAGCCTCACAGGCTGGCGTATAATGCACAGACCATGCCGACAACCGATGAACTATAACGCTGTATGAAAGCATCGCTTCAGTTAAAAATGGGTCAGCAGCTGACCATGACCCCTCAGCTGCAACAGGCAATTCGACTGCTGCAATTGTCTACCCTTGATCTGCAACAGGAAATCCAGGAAGCCCTGGATTCCAATCCCATGCTGGAATTCGAAGAGTCCGAGCACGACGACTATACGGATGCCCAGCAAACCAACGGCGATCAGGAGCGAGAAGCCGCCGTCACGGCGACAGCGACCGACACCGACACCCAGGAACTGGGTGAACAGTGGTCGGACGACAAGATGCCGGATGACCTGCCGGTCGACAGCAATTGGGACGATACCTTCCAGACTACCGCTGGCGTTTCCTCCGGTTCAGGCTCTGTCGGCGACGACGACTTTGACTACGACTCCCGTCATGCCACCTCCGACGACCTGCAAGGGCATCTGGAATGGCAACTGAATCTGACTCCCATGAGTGATGTCGATCGCGAGATTGCCACCATGCTGATTGACGGTGTCGACGACGACGGCTACCTCCACACCACCATAGACGACGTACTGGGTTCCATGGATCCGGAATTTGGGGTTGAGGAAGACGAAGTCCAGGCCGTACTCAAACGCCTGCAACAGTTTGATCCGGCTGGTGTTTTTGCCCGCGACCTGCGCGAATGCCTGATCCTGCAGTTAAACCAGCTGCCAGCCGACACTCCCTGGCTGGCAGAAGCCAAACTGGTGATCGGTGACTACATTGCCCTGCTGGGCAGTAAAGACTACCCCACGCTGATGCGCAAAACCCGGCTGAAAGAAGAAGACCTCAAAGCCGTATTACGCCTGGTCAAGGAGTTGAATCCCAAACCAGGAGCCGGAATCAGCTCCGAACAGTCAGAATACGTTGTGCCCGACGTGATCGTGCGTAACATCCGCGATGAATGGCGCGTTGAACTGAACCCGGATATTGCCCCCAAACTGCGGGTAAACTCCGACTACGCCTCGTTGGTGCGCCGCTCAGACAGCAGTGCCGACAACGCCTTCCTCAAAGATCACCTGCAAGAAGCGCGCTGGTTTATCAAAAGCCTGCAAAGCCGCAACGAAACCCTGCTGAAAGTCGCTACCAAAATTGTCGAATATCAGCTCGACTTTTTTGAGCAGGGCGAAGAAGCTATGAAACCACTGGTACTGCATGATATTGCCGATGCCGTTGGTATGCACGAGTCGACCATTTCACGGGTAACGACGCAAAAATTCATGCACACACCGCGTGGTATTTTTGAACTGAAGTACTTTTTCTCCAGCCATGTCAGTACCGATGCTGGCGGCGAATGTTCATCAACCGCCATTCGCGCCATGATCAAGAAGCTGATTAGCGAAGAAAACCCGCGCAAGCCACTGAGTGACAACAAGATCGCCGTCGTCCTCGGAGACAAGGGAATTCAGGTTGCACGCCGCACGGTGGCCAAATATCGTGAGGCAATGATGATTCCGCCATCGAATGAGCGGAAACAGTTGATTTGATCGACCCCGTCGATCCTTGTTCGGTTTAAAGCGAGCCATAAGGAGCCGTTTATGAGCATCAATATCAGTGGACACCATGTCGAAGTTACCGAAGCCATGGAAGAATACGTCAAGGAAAAACTGGTTCGCCTTGAGCGGCATGCCGAACCCATTACCTCTGGTCAGGTTACCCTGACCCTTGAAAAAGGCCGTCAGCTGGCAGAAGCATCGCTGCACGTCAGTGGTGCCGATTTTCATGCGACGTCATCCCATGACGACATGTACGCTGCCATTGACTTGCTGGCCGACAAACTGGATCGGCAAGTGCTGAAACACAAAGAAAAACTGGTTGCCCGACAGCACGGACAAGGCTGACACATGAGCATAGCGATTGCCGATATTCTTGCGCCTGAACGTACTCGTACCGATGTCGCCATTACCAGCAAAAAAAAACTGCTGGAGTTTCTGGCAGAGCTGATTGCTGAAGAAGTGGATGGCAGCTCATCGGATGAGGTTTTTGAACGCCTGCTTGGGCGTGAGCGCCTTGGCAGTACCGGCATTGGCGAAGGCATCGCTATCCCCCACTGTCGATTACGGCAATGTGAACGGGCCGTTGGGGTATTACTCCACCTGCGCGAGGCCATCGACTTTGATGCCATAGACCATCAGCCAGTCGATCTTGTATTTGCCTTGCTGGTGCCTGAAGAAGCAACAGACGACCACCTGAAAATACTGGCAACCCTGGCAGAAAATTTCAGCCAGAGCCAATATCGCCACCTATTGCGCAGTGCGAGCAGCGACCAGGAACTGTATCAACGGGCGCTGGCCGACAACTGACCTTGCCCAAAACACGGAGACAGTACATGCGTCTGGTTGTGATCAGTGGCCGTTCAGGCTCAGGTAAATCCAGCGCACTGGCGGTGCTTGAAGACCTCGGGTTTTATTGCATCGATAATCTACCGGTCGATTTACTGCCAGCACTCGCAGGCCTGCCCTACAGTGCAGAAAAACGCGCCAACGTTGCTGTCAGTGTTGACGTTCGTAACCTGCCCGATGCCATAGAGCAACTGACCCAGGTGCTGACCCGCTTGCCGGAGCAGTATCGCCAGGTCGACATCGTTTTTCTTGATGCCACCGAAGAAGTCCTGTTACAACGCTTCAGTTCAACCCGGCGCAAGCATCCGCTCACCAATGACAATATTTCCCTGGCGGAAGCCATTGAGCGCGAAACCGAATTACTCGAACCCGTCGCCAACCTCGCGGATCTGACTCTGGATACGACACGCATGTCGGTACATGAGCTGCGGAGCCTGATCAAACTGCGAGTGGCCGAGAAAATCACTCCGGACATGGCTGTGCTGTTCCAGTCGTTCGGCTTCAAACAGGGCATTCCCCTGGATGCCGACTTCGTTTTCGATGTGCGCAACCTGCCCAATCCCTACTGGCAGCATGAATTGCGCCCGCTGACTGGGCAAGACCCGGCCATCATCGAGTTCTTGTCCGGCCAACAGGAAGTCACCGAACTATTTAATGATATTCAGGCATACCTGTTGCGTTGGCTACCCCGTTTTGCTGAAAATAACCGCAGCTATTTAACCGTTGCGATTGGTTGCACTGGTGGCCAGCATCGTTCAGTGTATTTATCTGAACGACTGGCAGAAGCCTTCAAGCAAGAATTCGGCAACGTTCAGGTGCGTCACCGCGAGCTGCGGTCGACTGCCAACAGCAGTCACTGACACACACCAAAAACAATGACATCGTTCGGGAGCCTGGATGGTCAGCACTCAAATAACCATCATCAACAAACTTGGTTTGCACGCACGGGCAGCAGCCAAGTTGGTTTCGACTGCCGCCGCCTACGGTTCTACCGTCAAGATCGGCTATCCGAACCGGATGGTTGATGCCAAAAGCATCATGGCGGTGATGATGCTCGCCGCCAGCAAGGGCACTGATATTCAAATCGAAGCCGAGGGTAACGATGCCCAACCAGCACTGGATGCGCTCTGCGAGCTGATCAACCGCCGCTTCGATGAAGGCGAATAAAATGTACCCACCCTGGTGTCGCCACTGCTTGCCAAGATTCGCTAACACATAAAAAGTTTCCTATAAAATCAAATCACTAGCGACATAAATGCGAGTAGTTTCAGCACTGCTCACATGGCAACACTCGACGATTCACGCTAGAATCATGCCATTCACTCCGTATCGGGGCTCCCATGGCAGAACTCAGCGAAAAGGCCAGATCCAAACTCCATAGCCTGAACGAAGCGCTCGAATCTGGTGCCATGACTCGGGTGCGCCGGATCATCAACTCCGGCCTCGCCCCTGTCGATGTTGCCCATCTGATCGAATCCTCTCCGCCCAAGGCCCGAAAAATCATCTGGGAACTGGTCGACAAGGAAATCGAAGGTGAAGTGCTGCAATATCTGGCGATCGATATCCAGAGTCAGTTCCTCAGCGACATGAGCGCCGAGGAAGTCGTCGATGCCACCGCAGATCTCGACAGCGATGATATTGCCGATATGCTCCAGCAACTTCCTGAGCAGGTTACCCAGGAAATTCTGAGCTCGATGGATCATCAGGATCGTGCTCGTGTTGAAGCCATTCTTGGCTACCCGGAGGACAGCGCCGGTGGTCTGATGAACACCGACACCATCACCATTCGCCCGGACATCACCCTTGATGTGGTGCTGCGTTATCTGCGCCGCCACCAATCGTTGCCAGACATGACGGATAACCTGTTGGTGGTAAACCGGCAAAACGAGTTTATTGGTGCCCTGCCAATCCGTAAATTACTGGTGAGCGACCCGTTGCAGACCGTTCGTGAAGTCATGTCAACCGGCAGCACAGTGATCCAGGCGACCCAGCATGAAACCGAAGTCGCCAAACTGTTCGAGCGTCACGACCTGGTATCGGCACCGGTGGTGGATGCCAACGGTATGCTGCTGGGCCGTATCACCATCGATGACGTGGTCGATGTTATCCGCGAAACGGCTGATCACTCACTGATGAGTATGGCGGGTCTGGACGAAGATGAAGATACCTTCGCACCAGCACTCAAAACGGCGCGACGACGGGCTGTCTGGCTCGGCATCAACTTGATTACCGCCTTTATCGCCTCGGCCGTGATTGGACTGTTTGATAAAACCATCGAGGCCGTGGTCGCATTGGCGGTATTAATGCCAATTGTTGCCAGCATGGGTGGCATTGCTGGCAGCCAAGTACTGACACTGGTGATTCGAGGACAGGCGCTGGGTCATCTCAGCGGTGCCAACTTCCGCTGGTTATTTAATCGTGAGCTGTTGGTTGCCGCGTTAAATGGTGTACTTTGGGCTATTGTCATCGCGATACTGGCGTGGGTATGGTTCGGAGATCCCAGACTTTCCCTGATCATGGCAGCAGCCATCATGATCAACCTGATGGCCGCTGCTGTTGCTGGCGCTTCACTGCCTCAGATTCTCAAAGCCAGAGGCATTGATCCGGCACTGGCCGGAGGTGTTATCCTGACGACGGTGACCGACGTCGTGGGTTTTATGTCCTTCCTCGGACTGGCGACCCTGATCTATATCTAGCAGTGAAAGCAGCCCCAGGGGTGCCCTCACCGCACTTTAACGAATACGCACGAGAAGACTATTTATTATGAACGACTTTGACTCCCAGCCAGACGAAGAATACGAACTGGTCAGCAAGACCGAAATGAAGCGTGAAGCAGAGCGCTGGCAAGCACTGGGAGAACAACTGACGGAGTTGAACCCGGCATTGTGGAACGACATGCCAATCACCGAGGTATTACGGGCCGCGCTGGAAGAAAGCCGACGGATAAAACAGCATGGCGCCAAGCGTCGCCATCTGCAGTACATCGGCCGAATCATGCGTGATGAAGATATCGAAGGTATTCAGGGGAAAATCGATCTACTGGATCCTTCCAGCGATGCCTACGGCCGCCGTCAACGGCAGTATGAAATGTGGCGTACACGCCTGCTGGAAGACAGTACCGGTCTCAACGCCTATATCGAGCAATACCCTCATATTGATCGCCAGCAACTGCGCAACCTGGTACGCAATGCCCAAAAGGAAATGAGCGGTGACGATGCCCGTCCAGGGAAAGCCTACAAAAGCCTGTTCCAATTGATCAAATCCGAGAGTGAATAACGGCCAAGAACTGCTGAATATACCGCGTAGGGATTGCTCAATGATGAGCGCGCATAACGCGCATAAAATGGCAGTAGACTTCACACGTTCACGCTAATCTGCGCTGAACCATAAAAAACCGTTACCGGCACTGCTAACGGTTTTTTTTATGTCCGACCTGGTCATTCCACCGATAAAATTCCACCAGTAAAATCAGTCAACAATCATGCAATTGCCCCACTGACAACGTACCAGCAAAAAACTGCCATCGTCACAACGGGCCTGATACACCTCATCTGGCCAGGCGTTACTGAGCAAGCTGACTTGCGCTCCCGGACAGGCAAAACGCTGTGACAGTTTTTCTACCACATAATATGATCGGCCATAAACCTTGCCTGTCTGTTTCTCCACAGCAGCCTGTTTCAGCAACAAGGCGTCACCTTGCATATCCTTATGATGCTGCAACTCCAGCAAAGCCTTGTAGGTCGCCTCGCGATCAGCCAGATCCAGATCTCCACGATCAAATTCTTCCAGCACCTTGAGACAGCTACTTTCTCGTTCGGCGTTATTTGCCAAGGCGGCGTTCACTTCTTGCTCCGCGCTTTCAACGATTCCCCAGGTCAGTGCCATCGCCAGACGCGCACCGGTCGGTTGGCGGGTGTCTGTCACCGTCACCAGATCATAGGCCAGACCATAATCGGCGCTTTCGACCAGATTACCATTCCGGCTCCACCAGTTCTGGCGTGCCAGTTGGGCCGCCTTGTCCGCCTTGTAGCTGACTTTCGAACAACTGTCTGCCCATGTCCGCAAACGCGTATCCAGCGCCAGCGCATCATAAATTGCCTCCCCTTTGGCAGATAGGGGGCTGGAAGCACACCCGGACAACCCAGCCAGCAGTGCGGCGGCAAGCATCACAATCTGAATACGGAGCAAACCGGTTCCCGCTATCATCTTCTTCATCAACATAATCAGTTTTCCTTTTCCGGAGAGTGATGCACTGTCAGCCAGGACAGCAAGTGTGCGAAATCAAACGGCCAGCCAAGCTCATCACAGGAGCCATCATGCCGAATCACGGGGATACGAATACCATAACGCTCAACCAGCCTGTCATCATTGGCAATATCTTCGTATCGATAAGTTACCGGAAGCAGGGTAGCAGCCTGTTGCAGCAGCCGGCCTGCGTCTTCACACAAGTGACAACCATCGGTACCAAAAAGCGTAAAAGCCATTTAATGATCCTTAATTAAACCTTTAAACTGGGCACATCAAGCACGCCTCAATCAAGCTGGTCAAAAAAATTCGGAAAATTGTATGCCATGTTTCTTTCTCAGTCAGTCATCAATCAAACTTCAGTACAATTTTCTACTGGTAAATTCATGGTTGATGATGAAAACTATCTTACTGATAATTAACTTATTATTTATCCGCACACCAGACTTAAAAACACAATAACGCCATCGGCGACACTCAAGCAGTAAGGCAGCAATCAATATGACGACGGATCAGGGGTATCTTGCAGCACTGACAGTGATGCCATTGCTACAGATTTTGCCACATCAACACAGGGAACATCTGCCAGCCCCATTGGGGAATGTAACGCCGGAGCTACCCGCCATACTGGATGCTGCCACCGCAGACGAGTACATTGCCCATCTGCGAGCAACACACAACAACAACGATTTCTGTGTTTTACCGCCACTCCGCTTCGATAGCATTGCCAGCGGCCCGCTACATCATCTGTTTTTGTGCAGTAACACCTTGCGTGAAGCACTGTACTATCTGGAAAAGTTTTCCGCCCTGCTGTCGGAACACATGGTTGTCAATGTCACCCGTACTCGGATGGGGCCATTACGCGTCCGCATGGATCTGAAAGCAGCTATCGAGAATGACGTCAGCCGCTGGCGTATGGAATTGCTGATCAGTACCTTGCTGAGCTGGTTTCGCCATCTCTGTGGCTCACGCTTAAGCATTGAGCGCATCCTGCTGCCGTGGCCAGAGCCAGACTACACCCAGCGCTATACTCAACAATGGCAAACCGATCTGCTCTTCAATTGCCCGCAGTGTACGATAGAGCTACGTCCAGACAGTCTTGATCTGGGGTTACACCATACCAATCCGAACATTACTCAAATGATGCGGCGTGAGGTTGAACAGCAATTTCGCAAACTCGTGCGGGCTGGTTCACTGTGCAATCATATCCAGCGGGCTCTGACCAGCGGGCAGTTAAGTTTCTCCGCCACCCAGCAAACCATTGCTGAACATTTCAATATCAGTACCCGGACGCTGAATCGCCACTTGCAACGAGAAGCGACATCACTGAAACAACTGGTGACCCGAGTAAGAATCGAGCGAGCCAAGCACATGCTGCTCAGTAGCAACAGCAGCATTGATGATGTTGCAGTAACACTGGGACTGTCGGGAAGACGTGCTCTGGATCGTATATTTTACAAACACGAAAACATCAGCCCAGCGCAGTTTCGTCAGGATGCCAATACAAAAATTTCGGAAGTCGCCAACTGAGTCGATCAGGTGCCAACCAGACCTAACAGTCTGGCGCGCTGGATCACCGCGACAGTCAACAAATCCGTAATACGGCCATCCAGCGTCATCGCCAATGCTTCAGCAAATGGAATACGCTGAATATCCAACTGTTCGGTTTCGTCAAAGCAGGGCTTGCCCTCGGTCAGCCCACAGGCCAGATAAGCAAAGGCTTCTTCATTGGTGATGCAATTGCTGACATGAAAATACCCCAGCGACTGCCACTGCTCAGCAACCAGTCCAGTTTCTTCCTGCAGCTCACGCCGAGCGGCCAATTCTGGCGCCTCATCCAGTGGCCCACCACCCATGGGTAGTTCCCAGCTGTATTGATCCAAAGGAAAACGGTGCTGACCAACCAGCCAGGTATCACCATTATCCGCGACAGGCAGAACTGCAATTGCACGATTTTTGAACGTAACAGTGCCATAAATACCCGGTTTGCCGGTTGGCGCTATCACCTTGTGGTCGTCGACCCGTATCCAGGGATTTTCGTAAACGGATTGGGCACTGACAATAGTCCATGGACCGCGCTGTTGTTGATCATTCTGAGACATATGGGCTATCCCGGCGAGAAATTTGGCTCCAGACTGCCATAGCCAACAGCCAGATGCCACCGGCGATCACACCCAACAAATGGGCGCGGGTTTCTACCCGTCCACCAATAATCGCCATGATCGCCTGGTCACTGTAAAACGGTGTCTGTTCCCACAATACCTTGACCACAATCAGACCGGCAAAGAGCAGCGCGACACGACGGCTATATCCTGACGCCAAAAACGGAGCTACCATCAAAACGCCGTGTAACACTCCAGACAACCCCACATAACGCTGTAAATCTGCGGCCAATAATATCAACCCCAAACCCGTGATACAGCTGCACCAGAGCAACAGCCAGGCCAGCACACTGTCTTTCACCGTCCTGCGAGTGATTGCCGCCAACAGTGCCAGGCCGCCGATATTTCCCATCGCATGCAGCAATGACAAATGCACCCAGTGGCAAGTCAGCAAACGCCACCATTGGCCCTGATCAATCCGGTTACGATTAAACTCCAGCCACTGTGAGCTAAACGGTTCCAGTGCACTCAACAGCAAAACTACGGCGACACAGACTGCACAGGTAAGATAGCGACCGGGCTGGTTCATAGTGACACTCCCACAATGATTGCCAACCATCCGGTTACAATCAGGTTATAAAAATCAGGCGGATGTCCTGTTCGAGGAGCGAGACGCCCACAACAAGGGCAGCCCCAAGATCAGTAGCCACCAGCCACTGCCACCCGATGTACCTGCAGTATCATGCGTGCTACTAACCGTTGTTAGCGGGGTTTCAGTTTTGCTGGTTGTTTCAGAAACAGTACTGGCCTGAGTGCCAGTATCATCATCCCAGGGCACCAAGGCCAGACGGTATAACAAGCGCACATTGACATCATAGGGCTGTACCGTCATCAGCACCTGCTGCTGTAAGAAAGTCTGTCCACTGCTGCTCCCCTGCCGATCAAGCCCGATAGAAGCACCCGCGGAGATAATGGCACCCGCCACAGCAGACACCGACAAAGCCAACACGGCACCACAGTCACCCAGACGGTGGGCGCTGAAAGGGATCCGGTTCCAGCCGGCCTCAAGCATCATGTCTTGGTCAACAATCTCACAGCCACTCCTCGCCGCAGGCATCGCTGTCAGCGACAAATGCACCATGCCGGCACCGACGGCATAAATGTCTACGCCTTCAATGGTGCTATCCTCAGGTTGTGTTTCCATATCAAAATGAATAACCAACGCACGGTCATCCCGATTGACAAACCAGCCATCTGTCGCCAGCCACTCAGCGTAACCCAGATTACGTCCGCCCATATCCAACAAGCGCTCGACCCGTAATTGCGCACCCTGCTCTCCACCTTGACCGGAGATCAACGCCAACAAGTGGCTACCATCAAGAGTGTAGATCCCCTGATCCTGCCAGCGGTCAGTATCCGAAACGACGGCTTCACTCAAAACAAAACCGGTTTCCAGAGGTGTAGCCTGAACGGCAGTCGCAACATTGGCCATCGACTGCAACCGGTCATCGACCCGACTGACCAACAACATATTATGTGGCAGTGCCTGGTCGAAGCCATCATGGGTGCGGTATTCCAGTAGCACCCGTTCACCATGACGGTAATCGTCTACCGGGATCTCCAGTGCTCTGGCCATCAGGGACGAACTTTCCAGCTGCCACAGGCTAATACCCTGACCCACGGCTTCAGGTTGTAAAAAACCGGCTCGATGTTTGGACCAGGCCAACAGATGCGCTGGCGAATCACCGGCAACCTGCTCACCATTCCAACCACCCAACCCCATCAGGCCCCAGCGTCCAACACCATCGGCAAAGCCGGTGTTATTGTGTAAATCTGGCAGCCCTAACAGTAAATGACCCAGTTCATGACAAATAACCCCCAAGGTAGCCAGATGATCTTCATGTTGTTCACCGACCATCGCGTAACCATCCAGCGTTACACCTTGTATGGGCAGCTGGCCAAAAGCAGTTTTGTGCGCCCATACCCGTGGGTGACTGGCACTGGCACCGGCATAGGAATGCTCATAACCGGCAATCACAAACACAATCCCCAGTTCCTGAGCCGATAGATGACCATTACCATCAAGATCCAATGCCGTCAGATCCGGCAAACCACCCTGTTGCTCCAATGCCTGCATGATGTTTTGTGCGAGCAAGGCACTGACACCGCCCCCCGCCCCCATCCCGAAATCCGGGTGTGGATAATCCAACGTCACATCAACAACCGGGTTGTCGGGATTGGCCGCTACCAGGAGCAGTGCGCCATAGGAATTCTCGGCGTAATAGGCACTCACACTCTGTCCAGCAGCAAAAAAGCGCTGCTCTACTTGCTGATTGGAATAAACAAAGCCCTGATTACTGAATGCAACCCGAATCACCAGTAACCGCTGTGTCCTGTTAACGGCAATGGCATTCACCTGACGATCGACCAGCACCAGTCCTCGCACATTGGGTTTCGCCACATCAGTCAGGCCGATGCTTGCTCTAACCGCAGTCGCATCCTCCAGCGGTGGCATCAGCAAACCATCAGGTTCAGGCAAACTGGCATTCGCCAGCGATAGTGTGATCAGCAAGAGACAGGAAAGACACAGTTTTCCGAGCAGGGAGGCAGACATGAAACAGGCCATGTATAAGGGTCTGTTGCAAGCTTAGGTACGGCAAACGTTAGGTGCCGGGATAACAACAACACGCTACAAATCAGCAAAGTTGGTAACACATTAGTGCGATAAACACACAAAAGTACTTGTGCATAAGAAAAGTCATGCTATTCAGGCTTGAGTGTTAGCCCACAGATAATACCCAGACAAGTAAAAACAGCGGTACTGGGCACAGCCGGTCAGAATGACCAGCGAGAAAGCCAGAAACTAACGTCGTTTATTAGTAACGTTGATCCAGGTAGTCCAGAATTGCATCCGGACTGTACAGCCATTGACTGTCCTGCTCACCGTCGATACGCAAACAGGGCACCCTTGATGCACCGCCGCCGTTAACCAGCTCATTACGATAAGCATCGACACGTTCAACGTCTTTTTCCACCACCCGCAAACCGAGGCGCAAACAATGACGCCGCACCTGAATCGAGGCCGGGCAGTTACGCGAAAAATACAAATGCATCCGCCGTGACTCACGATCCAGTGCCGTTTGCAGAGCGGGTGGGCGCACAACCGGCTTAACAGGAACCACTCGATCGACCCAATCAAAAGCCATACTTTTCAGTTGACGAGCTACATTCATATAATCAGGACTCAGCGCACGAAATCGATGCGCATTGTAGTCCTGTTTTGCCACACAACAACCCCTTATTGAGTACTTTTTTACACCGCCACCACGGGTAAGCCAGATCGCATCAATAACACGTCAACCAGGAGATTGGTTAAGCAGAAATATCGCCACCAACAATAACAGCATCGAGCAGGATACAACCCAGCGGCTGTAAAAACACACGCGGCAATAACGTCCTGCCATCTTCACCACCTCCCAGTCATTCCCATGACCAGAAGATAGTTCAGAGTAGCGTTTACCGCCAATACAGAGCGTTACTGAATCCAGGTATTACGTTCAAACGAAGGCAAGTCACTCCAGCTTTTCCAGTGCATCCAGACCGCTACGGCCTTGCCAACAATATTTTTCTCGGGCACAAAACCCCACACCCGTCCATCGCTGCTGTTGCCGCGATTGTCGCCCATCATAAAGTAATGCCCTTGCGGCACATCCCACTCGCCCTCTGGGCCTGCCCAGACCACCAACTCAGTAGAACCTGCCGGGCGACCGACTACCCACTGTACAGTTGCCTGGTGCTCACCCAGCGACTCTTCTGCCAGATATTTGACCGGACGGTACACCGGCTCTCCACTCAAGGCTTGAGTCGCAATTTTTTCACCATTAATCGTCAATTGGCGATTGTGATAATCAATATGATCGCCCGGCAAGCCAATCACGCGCTTGATAAAATAACGCGGATCATCCGGCGGGAAAAACACCATCACATCACCCCGCTCCGGCTCACCGACAGGGATCAACGTGTTACCAAAAACCGGCATTCTCAGACCATAGTGAAATTTACTCACCAGAATAAAATCACCTTCGGTCAAGCCCGGTTCCATTGATGCCGACGGAATCTGGAACGGTTCGGCAATAAACGAACGCAACACAAAGACAATCGCCAGCACCGGGAAAAAAGATTTGCTCTGCTCCACCAGAAAAGGCTCACGTGCGGCAACGGCTGCGGCGTCCATATCACCCAGAGCCGTTTTGGCATCGGCACGATCAGCGCGCCGGGTCGCCAGAAACAGCTTGTCCACCAACGCCACGATGCCGGTAAGCACAGTAGCGACCATCAATACGAGCGGAAAATCAATATTCATAAATAGCAATAACCTGAAAACGTTGCATCATTGAGGCGGGCATTCTAGCTTACCAGGAGAGGCTCCTGAGATTTTATATTGCCGAAAGGGAGATTCTTCTGTGGCTGGCTCACCCTGAGACACAAGGTGAGAGAGTGGGCAATATTCATCTCGTTAAGCCGCTGTGTTGCCACAGCGGCTCCTTGATTACCTGTCATTAGCAGTACAAATGCAGCACTGGCAGGAGACAGGCAAAAACCGATCAGATTTCGAAACTGTGACGCAGTACGATGGTTTCGACGCGGTCAGGGCCGGTAGAAATAATATCGATCGGTGCGTTGATGGCTGTTTCAATAAAGCGAATATAGGCGCGGGCATTTTCTGGCAAGTCTTCCAGCGTTTTGGCACCAAACGTGGATTCAGTCCAGCCCGGCAGCTCTTCATAAACCGGAGTGATCTTTTCAAACTTGTCAGCGCTGGCCGGCACGTTCATCCGCTTGCCATGTTCATCTTCGTAGCCGATACACACCTTGATGGTTTCCAGGCCGTCGAGTACGTCGAGCTTGGTCAGACAAATAGTATTGATCGAGTTCACACGAATCGCGTGCTTGACCAACATGGCATCAAACCAGCCACAACGACGGTCGCGGCCAGTAGTCGTACCTTTTTCCTTGCCAACCGTGGCCAGATGTTTGCCAACGTCATCAAACAGTTCTGTCGGAAATGGGCCAGATCCCACACGGGTGGTATAGGCCTTGGTGATTCCCAGAATCTGATCCAGATACAAGGGGCCAACGCCAGAACCCGTCGCTACGCCACCTGCGGTGGTGTTGGACGAGGTGACGAATGGGTAAGTACCGTGGTCAATGTCCAGCAGCGTGCCCTGAGCACCTTCAAACATGATGTCACCACCGGCTTCACGGACGGAGTGCACCAGATCCACGGCATCAACCACGATGCTTTCAATCTGTGCAGCCCAGTCTTTGCAGGATGCCAGGGTTGCTTCATAACTGACTTCTTCCACACCATAGTAGTGCTTCAGTGAAAAGTTATGGTATTCCATGACTTCTTTCAACTTATCAGCAAATTCCGGCTGATACAGATCGTCGACACGCAAGCCTCGACGGCTGACCTTGTCTTCGTAGGCCGGGCCGATACCACGACCGGTAGTACCAATCTTGGCGTTACCCCGTTTGATTTCGCGCGCCTGATCCAGAGCCGCATGATAAGGCAGAATCAATGGGCAGGCATGGGATACGCGCAAACGCTCCATCACCGGCACACCACGATCTTCCAATGCCCGCACTTCTTTCAACAGTGCGTCCGGTGCCAATACCACGCCATTCCCGATGATACAGGTTACGCCATCACGCAGGATGCCAGAAGGAATCAGGTGCAAGGCGGTTTTTTCGCCATCAATGACCAGAGTATGACCGGCATTGTGGCCACCCTGAAAGCGCACAACTGCAGCGGCTTTTTCAGTCAGCAAGTCAACAATTTTACCTTTACCTTCGTCACCCCATTGGGTGCCGAGAACTACAACACATTTACCCATGTCTGTCTCAATCTTGAACTGGTTGCACTGAGACCAGCTGCCACTGGCCATTGATGGTTTGCAGGGAATAATCCGCCTGCTGTGTATCCTGCTCGCGGCAGGAGATAACGCGCATCCCCTGCTGCCTTAATTCATTCACTTGCTGCCAGAGCGCAGCATCGTCAGAGGTTGGTGCCAGCACCAGCGGTTTACGCTCCGGTACAAAATTACCCAGACGGGCCAGAACCCGCAAGTCGGCACTGAACCCCCGTGCCGGACGTGCACGGCCAAAGGCCTTGCCGGTTTCATCGTAACGACCACCCTGAGCAATCGCATCACCGTAACCGGGTACGTAGGCACCAAACACCAGACCGGTGTGATATTGGTAACCACGTAATTCCGTCAGGTCGATATACAGCGGTACCGCAGGGAAACGCGCCAGAATCTGGCTGGCAACCACGCGAATGTGTTCCAGTTCTCCGGCTGCCGCCGGCACCAGTGCCGTCAACTTGCCAAAGCCGACTTCCAGATTGTCTGGCGTACCTTGTAAACGTGCCAGCAGTTGCAGCGCTGCGCGGCTATTGCTATCGGCAATTTCCCGTTCCGCCCAGGCATCAATATCACTGGCACATTTGAGTTTGAGCAAATCAAACAGCTCGGCCTGTTGTACCGCCGTCACACCAGCCTGTTCAGCAATCGCACGATAAACACCGACGTTGCCGATATCCAGATGGACATTATCAACGGCGCTGGCAGCCAGCAGGCTTAACATCAACCCGAGTATTTCAACATCGGCTTCCGCTCCCGCTTCACCAAACAGCTCTGCGCCTATCTGGGTTGGTGTACGGCTGGCCAGCAGTGAACGGGCACGGGTATGAAAAACCGTACGGCAATAACAGAAACGTCCAATTCCTTGCGGAGCCAGACTGTGGGCGTCGATTCTGGCAACCTGCGGTGTGGTATCCGCACTCAGTCCTAACATGCGGCCAGAGATCTGATCGGTTACCTTGAAGGTACGCAGATCGAGATCCTTGCCTGTGCCGGTCAGCAGCGCATCCAGATATTCCAGCACGGGCGGCATCACCAGGTCGTAACCCCAGCCGTCCATCAGGTCGAGTAAACGTCGACGCAAGTGTTCTATCTGCTGCGCTCCCGGCGGCAGGACTTCTTCAATACCGTCCGGCAATAGCCAGCGATCCGCTAGAGTCATTATTCAGCCTATATCAATGGGTAACATACAAGAGTGTCAGGCCCAGCACGATGCTGGCCAAGCCAACCAGGCGTACCGTTCGGTCACTATTGGCAGCCGCCATTTTTACCCAGCATCGCCAACGCCGTGGAATCAGGAAAGGCGTCAGGCCTTCCAGAATCAATACCAGACAAAAGGCGGCCAGAAGTTCCTGCCAGAGCGTCATATCTTGATCTTCTTTACACACCAGTGCGTCTCATCCGAGTCAGTGCGCCTGACTACCGATCGTCTGATGCTTTGGTTATGTCACAAAAAAACCGGGCCTTTGCCCGGTTTTTTTGATTTTAGCAAAGCTGCGCGGTGATGGCCATGAATCCGTACCCTGCAGCTGCTATCGCCATGGCCTGTCAGCTACCGGAAGGATCTTTGAGGTAACGGAAGAACGTACTGTCTGGCTTGAGCAAAATCACATCGTTCTGATTAAACGTCTCAGTGTAGGCTTTCAGGCTACGAGTAAAGGCGTAGAACTCAGGATCCTTGCTGAACGCGGCGTTATAAATGCGAGAAGCTTCTGCATCCCCTTCACCACGAGTCCGTTCCGCATCCCGATAAGCTTCCGCTACAATCACGGTCTTCTGACGATCGGCGTCGGCCTGGATACCTTCTGCCAGCTCACGTCCCTGGGAACGATGCTCGCGCGCTTCACGCTCACGTTCCGCCGACATCCGCTGATAGACCGATTCGCTCAGGTCGTCGGGCAAATCAATTGCCTTGACCCGAACGTCCAGCACTTCAATCCCCAATTCCGACTGGGTTTCAGTATTCAGCAAGCCGGTCAGTTTGGTCATCAGCTCATCACGCTCGCCAGAGACCACATCATGCATGGTGCGAGCAGCAATTTCGTCGCGCAGACCCTTATTCATCAGATTAGCGAGTAATTTCGATGCTTCCATCCGGTTGCCGGATGTTGCTTGATAGTAAGCTCGCACGTCCTTGATGCGCCATTTGGCGAAAGCATCAACAATCACGTACTTTTTACCCGCAGTCAGAAAACGGGCAGGGCTGGAATCAAGCGTCAGCACACGGGCATCAAACAGTTTGACGGTTTCAATAAACGGTACTTTCCAGTGTAAACCGGGCTGAATGTCAGCACCGACAATTTCACGGAACTTCAGCTTGATGGCACGTTCGGTTTCGTTAACCACGTACAAACCCTGACTGGCAAGCAGCAGGACAGCACCCACAATCACGGCGCTGGCAAAGGCTTTCGGAGACATTAACGACCCTCCCGACGAGTTGTAGTAGTAGTTGAGCTTTGACGTGAGCGCACTTCTTCCAGCACCTGATCGGTGAGGCGGGAAATATCGCTACTGGTCAGCTGACCACTACCCGATGCCGCCTGCGATGAGGGCATCGCCTTCATCAGCTGATCCAATGGCAGATACATCATGTTGTTGCCACCATCAACATCGACCAACACCTTGCTGGACTGGGTATACACATCTGAAATGGCATCAATATACAAACGCTCACGCATAACTTTGGGAGCCTTGCGGTATTCCGCCAGCAGATCGTTAAAGCGGGCAGCCTGACCTTCGGCACGAGCAATAACCTGTTCTTTATAGGCCGAGGCTTCTTCCAGCTGACGCTGGGCACGACCACGAGCTTCAGGAACAACCGAGTTGGCATAGGCTTCAGATTCGCTGATAAAACGATCCTTGTCCTGCTTCGCTTTTTGCACATCATCAAACGATGCTTTCACCTGTGAAGGTGGACGGGCATCCTTGATGTTGACTGTATTCAGCACCATACCGGTCTGATAGCGATCGAGATAATCCTGCAGCCGGATCTGCACCTGATCGGCCAGCAGATTACGACCGACCGTCAAAATCTGATCCATTTCTGTCGAACCCACTTCATGACGCAGGGCACTTTCAGCAGCAGCCACCAGTGTACGCTCAGGGGATTCAACCCGCAGGGCATACGCAACCGGATCGGATACGCGGTACTGCACGCTGAGCTCAATTTCGACGATGTTCTCGTCTTCAGTCAGCATGCGTTCCTTGACTTCCACTTCACGAACACCCGTGGTGTTGACCGGTGTTACCTGGTCGACCAGTGGAATCTTGAAGCGCAAACCGGGGTTTTCGGTCGAGCTGTATTCCCCCAAACGCAGTACCACGCCACGCTCGGTTTCATCCAGCGTGTATACCGAGTTAAACCCCAGCAAGACAATCAGGATGGCACCGGCAATTGCGAACAACCCGCCAAAACCGCCACTGCCGTTGTCCTTGTTATTACCGCCGCCAGAACCCTTGCCACCAAACATGCCGTTGAGCTTGTCAAGCAGCTGCTTGAGTGCCTCGTCCAGATCGGGTGGCTGACCGCCGCCGCCGCGGTTGTTGTTACCGCGGTTGTTGTTACCCCAGGGATCGTTGGGATTGCCCTTACCGCCGGGCTCATTCCAGGCCATAGTTAACTCCAGTCAGGAAGCATCCAATACATAAAAACCGGGCCTTACTCGCCGCTCCCCGCAGGGAATGACATTCGGGCCCGTTCAGAAAATTCAGTCGCCAATGATAACGATTTTGGCCAGGATTGCGACCAAAGCCGTTACTGGTTACTGCCAGGCTTCACGAACTTCTGGCAAAAACCGGGATTCGGCGATTTCCGCCCGTGCCAATGCACGTTTAAAGTCCTCGACCTGCAAGCGCACCGACAACAGCATATCGCCATTATCTTCATGCTGTTCGCGCTGGATAGCACCCAGCCCGTACAGTATGGCACGCAGTTTGGCATCCGCCGGTGTTAGCAGAATATCTTCGTCCAGTAGCTCTTTACCCAGCAATTCACCAATCGCCCGGGTTAACAGCTCGAAACCGTTACGATCAACCGCCGAAAGCCAGATGGCTTCTGGCTGCCCATGTTCGTCGCGATCAATACGTGCCTCTCCCCGCTCCAACAAATCAATCTTGTTGTAGACACGCAATTGCGGCACATCGCTGGCGTCAATTTCTGCCAATACGGACTCAACCTCGGCGATATTGCCATCCCGCTCGGCTGCCGCACAGTCGACAACATGCAGCAGCAAATCAGCCTCTGCTGCCTCTTGCAAGGTCGCCTGAAAAGCGTCTACCAGCTTATGAGGCAAATGACGGATAAAACCCACCGTATCGGCCAATACCACTTCGCCGATGTCATCCACCGGCAAGCGACGCAAGGTCGGATCCAGTGTCGCAAACAGCTGGTTGGCAGCATACACTTCGGCGCTGGTCAGAGCGTTAAACAAGGTCGACTTGCCCGCGTTGGTGTAACCCACAATAGCCACCGTCGGGATCGATGAACGCTGTCGTGCTCGCCTGCCCTGTTGCCGTTGGGCACGTACCTTGGCCAACCGGGCATGGATGTTTTTCACCCGCTCACGCAGCAGCCGCCGGTCAGTTTCGAGCTGGGTTTCACCCGGCCCGCGCATGCCTATTCCCCCTTTTTGCCGCTCAAGGTGAGTCCAGCCGCGAATCAGCCGGGTTGACTGGTATTGCAGTTGTGCCAGTTCAACCTGCAGCTTACCCTCGTGGGTACGGGCTCGCTGGGCAAAAATATCCAGAATAAGACCGGTGCGATCAAGCACACGGCACTTCAGGGCGCGCTCAAGATTGCGCTCCTGACTGGGGGAAAGAGAGTGATTGAAGATCACCAGTTCGCAGTCGTGCAAATGCACGAGGTCGTGAATTTCCTCAACCTTACCGCTGCCAATAAAGAATTTGGCATCTGGCACATCACGTTTGCTGGTAACCAGTTCGACCGGATCAGCTCCGGCGGAGATCACGAGTTCCCGAAATTCAGCAACGTCTTCACGATTGACGCCTTCCGGGAAATCGATATGCACCAGAACGGCTGTCTCGCCGCCGTTCTGTGGGCGCTCAAAAAACAATTAGACGCTACTCCCAATCCTGTCAGTTATCGTCACCGGATTCGTCACCGGTTTCCATTGGCTGCATCCGCACATTACGGGATGGCACAACGGTTGAGATGGCGTGTTTGTAAACCATTTGGCTGACGGTGTTTTTCAGCAAAATTACAAATTGATCAAACGATTCGATCTGCCCTTGCAGCTTGATTCCATTAACCAGAAAGATGGATACCGGAATACGCTCTTTCCTGAGCTGATTTAGGTAAGGGTCTTGTAGCGAGTGCCCTTTTGACATTGTTGTAGTCTCCTCAAAGAGTGGTGCCCCCAATATACGGCGGCAAAAAAAATAGAATAAACCCAGTCCGCTGCTTTTTCAGGGCAACTCGCTAAATATGGCGTTCGCCTCAAGTATTTTCAAGGCACTTGTCAACAGATCCGGTGAATCTGTCTCAAGCCAGTGTAAATCAGGCCAGCTGCGCAACCAGGTGATCTGCCGTTTGGCCAGCTGACGCGTGGCAATAATGCCACGTTCTCTCATACTGTCGTAATCATACAGTCCATCAAGGTATTCCCATACCTGGCGATAGCCGACTGCCCTGATGGAGGGCAGGCCGGTGTGTAAATCGCCGCGCTGGTACAAGCGCCGTACTTCATCAACAAAACCTTGCTGCAGCATCTGCTCAAAACGCCAGGCGATACGCTGGTGCAATAGCGCCCGGTCTGTCGGGCAAACCGCAAGGTTGACCAGCTGATACGGCAGCGGTTCCGTCTGCTGTTCAGCCCAGTACTGGGTCAGGGTTTTGCCGGATACCCGATACACTTCCAGCGCCCGCTGGATCCGTTGCTGATCCATCGGTTGCAAACGTGCGGCCGCGGCCGGATCCACTTCTGCCAGACGCTCATGCATCCACGGCCAGCCTTGGGTTTCGGCTTCGGCCAGCAACTGGCTGCGCACCGACTCATCGGCCTGGGGCAAGTCCGCAGCACCATCACGCAGGAATTTGAAATACATCATGGTGCCACCCACCAGCAGTGGAATACGGCCTCGGGCGCTGATCTCCGCCATCTCACGCAAGGCATCCTCGCGAAAGGTAGCAGCGGAATAGGGCTCTGCCGGATCACACAAATTAATCAGCCGATGAGGCGCCTGGGCCAGCATGGCAGCGTCGGGCTTGGCCGTACCAATATCCATATCGCGATACACCAGCGCCGAGTCGACACTGATAATGTCACACGGATAGCGATTCGCCAGCGCCAGCGCCAGCGCCGTCTTGCCAGACGCAGTTGGCCCCATCAAAAAAATAGCCGGCGGCAAACGGGATTGCCTCACTAGCGCCCCCTCAGAAACAGTTTGTCGAGTTCAGTCATACTGAGTTGGGTCCAGGTCGGGCGGCCATGATTACATTGACCACTGCGCTCCGTCGCCTCCATATCACGCAACAGAGCGTTCATTTCGGCAATCGTCAGTTTACGATTGGCCCGCACCGAACCATGACAGGCCATGGTCGACAGAATTTCGTTGCGATGTGCCTGAATCCGGTCGGAAGTGCCATGCTCCAGCAGATCGCCCAACATATCGGTCACCAGCTGCGGCACCACGGCCTGCTGCAACAGTACCGGAATTTGTCGAATCAATAATGACTCCGGCCCAACGCGGGCCAGCTCAACCCCGAGTTGGCGGAACTCTTCGGCATGCTGCTCGGCCATATCCGCTTCGCGTTCACTGACGGCCAGGGTCTCCGGCACCAGCAAGGGCTGGCTGACGACCTGTTGTTGATCGACGGCCAGCTTCAAACGCTCATAGGTAATCCGTTCGTGGGCCGCATGCATATCAACCAGCACCAGCCCGACGGTGTTCTGCGCCAAAATATAAATACCGTGCAATTGAGCAATAGCCAGACCGAGCGGTGGCATATCACCGTCATCGGTTGCTGGCATTACGGCGGGCTGTCCAGACAACGGTAGTGGTTGGCTCATGGCATGGTAAGCGCTGAGTTGGTCGGCAACCTGATTACCAGAGGGGCGCTGGCCAAATGGCTGCGCCTGACTGCCAATCGCAGCTCTGCTGCTGGCCTGGGCCTGCCAGGGTAAACGCTCCTGACCGGTAAATTCTCCCGTTGCCTGACCCGTCACCGGCAGCGACTGTCCGGCCGGATGCAAGACACCGTCACTCGCAACCGTTGGCTTGCCATCCGCCATCCCTGCTCCCAGCGCATCGGCATTGGTCGGCGGCAATTGATCGGACGGACGCACATCCGCCAGTACCCGGTGCAAGGTTCGAAACAGAAAATCATGCACCAGCCGACCATCACGAAAACGCACTTCGTGCTTGGTCGGATGCACATTCACATCCACCAGTTTTGGATCCAGCGTCAGATAGAGCACAAAGGCCGGATGGCGACCATGAAACAGCACATCACGGTAGGCTTGTTTGATCGCATGGACGACCAACCGGTCACGCACAGCACGCCCATTGACGTAAAAATACTGCATATCCGCCTGCGAGCGCGAAAAGGTCGGCAACGCCACCCAGCCAGACAGCGACAAACCCGCCGCCTCGGTATCCACATGCAGGGCGTTATCGATAAACTGCGGTGACAGGATCGCCGCTACCCTGCGTTCCTGTTCGATACCCCGGCTGGCAACACGTAGCTGATGGATGACGCGATTGTTATGACGCAAACAAAACGCCACGTCATAACGACTCAGCGCCAGTTTCTTCAGATGTTCTTCAAGGTGGGAGAATTCGGTTTTTTCGGTACGCAGAAATTTGCGCCGGGCCGGAGTATTAAAAAACAGGTCACGCACTTCCAGCGTTGTCCCTTCCGGGTGCGCCGCCGGGGCGACACTGGTCACCATATCACGGCCTTCGGCGGTCACCTGCCAGGCATCCGTGGCCTCATGATGACGCGACGTCAGGGTCAGTCGGGAAACCGAGCTGATAGACGCCAGCGCCTCGCCCCGAAACCCCATGGTGATCACGGCTTCCAGATCATCAAGAGTATTGATCTTACTGGTGGCATGGCGGCTCAGTGCCAGAGACAAATCGTCTTTTTCAATACCGCAGCCATTATCACGCACCCGTAACAACTTGATTCCGCCTTGCTCGGCGTCCACGTCAATGCGGGTTGCACCCGCGTCCAGCGCGTTTTCAACCAGTTCCTTGACGATATTGGCAGGACGTTCCACCACCTCCCCGGCAGCAATCTGGTTGGCCAGGCGAGGAGAAAGCAGATGAATATTGGGCATGAGTTCTTCAGGAGCTGGGGATTTTGATGGTTTGACCAATACGAATCTGATCATCGCTCAGGCCGTTGATGCGGCGCAACTCATTCAAGGCTACACCATTCTGAACGGCAATGTCCGACAGGGTATCACCACTACGAATGACATAGGAGCGCCAATGGTCAGCGCTGTCCTGATTGCGGCGACGCTCCGCCTCCAGCAAGGTGCCACTGGGCGGATGATCACTGAAATATTCCTTGATGCCACTGAAGATGGCCGCTGCCATCTTCTGCTGATAACTGCGAGTATTCAGCTTGCGTTCTTCTTCCGGATTGGAAATAAATCCGGTTTCAACCAACAAGGCTGGCATGTCCGGTGCCTTCAATACCACAAACGCTGCTTCTTCTACCTGACGCTTGTGCAAATGAGATATTTTATCCATATGTCCAAGGATGTCGGCTCCAATACGCTTGCTGGAATTACGTTGATACGTCATCGACAGATCCAGCAACGTCATTCTCAAATGATCGTCCTTGTCTTCCAGCGAGATCCCGCCAATCAGGTCGGCGTCGTTTTCCTTGTCCGCCAACCAGCGGGCTGTCTCACTGGTCGCACCACGATCAGACAGCACATACACCGAACTGCCATTAGCACTGGATTGTTTAAACGCATCCGCATGAATTGAAACCAGGAAATCAGCATTGGCTGCACGGGCTTTTTCAGTCCGTTCACGCAGGCCAATATAGTAATCACCGGTACGTACCATAAACGGCGTAAAACCCGCTTCCTGCTTCAACAGCGCCTGCAATTCCTTGGCGATGGCCAGCACCACGTGTTTTTCCTTGGTACGGCGTGCACCAGAAGCACCGGGATCTTCTCCACCATGGCCAGCGTCGATAGCAATAATGATGTCTCGGCGACGTGATGCCGGCGTCTCCGCTTTTTTAACCGGTTTCACTGGTGACAGCGACTGGGTTGTTTCCGGCCGCTTCAAATCAATCACCAGACGATGGTTGGAATAGACCTCATTCGGCGGTAACGGGAAACTGCTCGGATTCAGCGTTTCATTCAGGTCGAGTACAATCCGCAACACTTTTTTACTGGGGTGACCGGTGCGAATACTCGCAACCGCCGTCCCTTCCAGGTCGATCGCAGCGGTATCCAGCAGCATTTCAGCATCAGTCAGATCAATCACAACACGACTGGGAGAGCTGAGCGGAAAAATCTTGTGCTCGGAAGGCTCGGTCAAATCAAACACCAGCCGAGTACTTTCCGGTGACTGCCACACTCGAATATCGCGGACATCAGCATTCGTGATAGCGCTGCCACCAAAAGCCAGCCACAAACAGACATGCCAGAGTACTGACTTTTTCGCCCCAACCGGAGTTGCTTTTGCGGCACGGGACAACGTCATCCAACATCCCCTTGCTCTAGCGCCGCCAGCCACACAACCGCACGGTCGGACAGTGCCAGCAACTGCAGACGACGGGACTCACCCAGATCATCGAAATGAATTTCCAGATCAGCAGCAGGTAAAACACCCCGTCCCTTGTCAGGCCATTCAATCAGGCACAGCGCCTGATCCGACAGATAATCACGAATACCCATAAACTCCAGTTCTTCCGGATCGCCCAAGCGGTAGAGATCAAAATGACACACCTGGCAACTCTCCAGCTGATAGTCCTCGACCAGTGTGTAAGTCGGACTTTTAACCGCCCCAGCATGCCCCAGTGCCTGAATCAGACCACGACAAAACGCGGTTTTACCCGCCCCCAGCGTACCCTGCAGAAAAATCAGCCCGCCATTAACAACAAGCGGTGCCAGCTGAGCAGCCAGCTGCAGCGTCGCTGGTTCACCATGCAGTTCGCGGGTAAGGATCATTTTGGCAGGAGGGAGGCAATCGGTCACGGCGATCATTAACTCGTTCAGGAAAGATGTTTCTGGTATCGGAAAGTGGGCAAGTGTATCAGCCCGACAGCCGATTCCCAATGGAAGAGGATGTACCTCGCGGCGGTATGCAGGGGTCTGACCATCAAAGGCAACCGGTTCATCACTGGCAGTAAAACCAGGCAGAGCACTGATGTAAGGGGTCTCAACTCTCGTTATTCAATGCCCGGAGATAAGGGAACACATCGGTTGCCAGCAAGCCACGACTGCCACCTTCTGCTGCCGCCAGATCGGCTGCTGCACTATGCAAACAAACCCCCAAGCGCGCAGCGTGCCAGGCATCACTGCCCTGGGCCATCAGCGCGGCGATCACGCCGGTTAGAACATCGCCCATTCCGCCCGTAGCCATACCGGAATTGCCATCAGTACACACCGCGACACGGCCCCCCGGACGAGCAATAAGAGTTCCCCGACCTTTCAATACCACAACCGCTTGATACTTCTCCGCCAGGGCTCTCGCCGCGACGAAGCGATTCTGCTGGATCTCGATAGTATCCAGTCCCAGCAGTCGGGCGGCTTCTCCCGGATGTGGCGTCAGCACGACGTTACGTTCAGAGAATTCGTGGAACCAGGCTGGCGTTGCCAACAGATTCAATCCATCGGCATCCAGCACCAGCGGCTTCTCGCTGTTTAACACCTGCTGTAACATCAATTCGGACCAGCTGCTTTGTCCCATACCAGGGCCAACCGCCAGTACGCTGGCACTGTCGAGCAGCCCGGTCAGTTCAAGCCCGGAAGACACTCCATGCACCATCACTTCCGGGCGGCGCGCCAGTACAGCGACACTGTGTTCTGGTCGGGTAGCACAGCTGACCAGACCCGCACCGGTGCGTCCGGCCGCTTCGGCGGCCATGGTAACGGCACCCACCATTCCCTGATCGCCACCCACCACCAGCACATGCCCAAAATGCCCTTTATGGGAGTTACCGGTACGTACGGGTAATAACTGGCCAAGCTGCTGTAACCGATGCCAGCTGATGCGCTCGCAATCGGGTATGAGCCGACCGGCGGCGGCACCCTCGGTCGACAATGCTGCAAAGGCAATTTCACCACACAGATCGGGGCCATCAGCGACCAGCAAGCCTCGCTTGGTACCGACAAAGGTCACCGTCATATCAGCACGCACCGCAACACCCAGCACGCAACCGGTATTGGCATCCAGGCCGGATGGAATATCCAGCGACAAGACGTCAGCCGGGTGGGCATTGATTGCCCAGATGGCGTCGGCATACACACCGGCAACTGTAGCATTCAGGCCAGTGCCAAACAGTGCATCCACAATCAGCTCGCCATCAAAATCCAGCTCGCCCTCAAACACCTGGGGAATGACGCCGGCATCCAGCGCCAGTTGAGCCGCTTCCGCAGTAGCAGCAGAAACCTGCTCATGATTACCCAGTGTATACAGGCTGACGCTCATGCCATGCAGAGCGGCCAAGGCGGCCAGTACGTAACCATCACCACCGTTATTCCCGGCCCCTGCCATTACACAAACGGACTCGGTGTAACCCCAACGTCCGAGCAGACAGGCAAATGCAGCCTCTCCGGCACGCGCCATCAGTTCAAAGGTACGAATACCCTCGAAAGTAATGGCCGCCTGATCCAGTTCACGCACTTGCTCGGCGCTGTATAGCGCTCCGGGCAGGTGATCCACAATGCTGTTTGGTCGTTTCATCCCTGATTCCTGAAAATAGAACAACGCCGTTGCTCCTGACCACGGTCAGGGCTGGCTCGGCGACTGTCAAGCATGAGTATGTGCTCCAAGATTAACACCAGGTGCTATCTGTGGCTGTGATAAAATGACTGAATTATAAACAGTCTCTCCCTACTAAGCGAAACCATGTCCGACGAACTGCAATTAATTCCACCCGCTGCCATGGCCAGACTGCGCCAACAGCTAACAGACTGGGGAAACGAGCTTGGGTTCCAGCAAGTCGGTGTTACCAATATCGAGCTGAATGAACATGGAGAACGTCTGCAAGAATGGCTGAAACAGGGCTATCACGGCTCGATGCACTACATGGCAGACCACGGTGATATGCGCTGGAAACCCGATGCACTGCTGCCTGGCACGCTCAGGGTGATCAGCGTCAGGATGGATTACCTGGCGCCACACATTGATCTGATAAGCCAACTTCGCAATCCGGACAGGGCGTATGTCTCACGCTATGCACTGGGAAGGGACTACCACAAGTTAATCCGCAAACGTTTAACCCAACTCGGCCAGAAACTGGCGACCGAAGTCGAACAGCTGGGATTTCGGGCGTTTGTGGATAGCGCCCCGATACTGGAACGCGCTCTGGCCAACAAGGCCGGACTCGGCTGGATTGGCAAAAATACCATGTTAATCAATCGCCAGGCCGGGTCGTATTTTTTTCTCGGTGAGTTGCTCACCAATCTGCCATTACCCATGGATGCGCCTTACCAACAAGACCACTGCGGTCGTTGTACTGCCTGTCTGGAGATCTGCCCTACCCAGGCCTTTGTTGGCCCCCATGTACTGGACGCCCGACGCTGTATTTCCTACCTCACCATTGAACTGGATGGCCCCATTCCGGTTGAACTGCGCAAAGGCATGGGCAATCGCATTTTTGGTTGCGATGACTGCCAGATTGGCTGTCCGTGGAATCGCTTCAGCAAACCGACCACAGAAACCGATTTCACCCCCCGCCACCAGCTCGACAAAGCAACGCTGCTGGAGCTGTTTCAGTGGGACGAGCATACTTTTCTGAAAAAAACCGAAGGCATGCCGATTCGCCGAACCGGCTATGAAAACTGGCAACGTAATATTGCCGTGGCGTTGGGCAATGCTCCCGCCAGTCTGGACGTGGTCGCCGCGCTGGAACACAAACGCCCGCAGGTCAGTGCGCTGGTGCAGCAACATATTGATTGGGCGCTGGCACAGCAACAAGCCCGTTAACTTCAGTCAGAGTCTGATACGACCTCCCCCATCTCCGATCCAGCACAAATATCACACCAGCGACGAGTCAGTGAGCCGCTGGTGCTGGCTTACGGAAGACCATCAGAACACACAGCAAATACCCGGCAGCCACCAGCGCTGCCATCAGAAATAACAGCTTGCCCGGAAAAAACTCCATGAACGATGTTAAAAACTGACCAAGAAAAACAGCCATGGCAAAATACGACAGGTTTTTTCCTCGCTGCTCAGGGTGACTTTTTTCAACCGTCATATGATTCAGCAAAGGAATGGAAAAACCAAACCCCATACCCGCCAACCAGCCGCCCAGTACCAGTACTGGCAGCGAGTCCGCCCAATAAAACGCCAGATGTGCCAGCACATAAAAAGTAAACGCCAACCCCAATGTACCCCGATCTTTCCAGCGCAGATTCACCTTCGGCAAAAAGTGCGCAGTAACAACAGCAACCAGAGAGATAAAGGCCAGCAACAGGCCTATTCCATCGGCACTGTAGCCTGTTTTTTCCATACTGAGCGGCAAAACAACCACCGCCGTAAAAAATATCATCATGGCAGCACAAGCCGATATATACACCCAGATCAATTGGCCAGGCCCGCCAACCTCCTCTTGCTGCTGCTGATGATGCTCCACCTTGCCTATGTGATTACGAGGCACCAGAAAATACAACATCAGTAAAAACAACCAGGCCATCAAATAGATATAAAATGGCCATTGCCAGGACTTCGTTGCCAACAAACCACCAATAAACAAAAAAATAACACCTCCCAGCTCAATAGACATGCCCTGCCTGGCAATCATTTGCAAACGCTCAAATCCAGAATAAAACTGTGATATCAAGGTTGTACTACCAGCCATCACAACCGTGGTCGTTGCCCCCAACACAATACGATTGATATATACCGCCGTTGGCCCGGATAACCATTGTCCGGAAACCCCCAGAGCACCGTATAAAAACAGTGCAATCAACGTACACTGATAAGCACCAAAACGATCAATCAATCGACCAGAAAACGGCGCAAACAGTACTGCCCCCAGAGCCGGTAGCGTAATTAACAAGCCAGCATGATCAGCCACCCCCAGAGACAGGGAAATATCCGCCAGACCAGGCGCCACCACAGCCCCCACCATAATCGTCAGGCATGAAATACACAGCAGGGTAAAACTCCCTGAAGCAGCAAGTCGACTCATCAAAACTCCTGAAAAAACACAAAAATCGGGGTATGACAGTGGCGTCAAGACAGTGCATTCAGGTTCAGCACCTGGACTGGCATCTTGCCCATTAACAATCATCATTCGGTATCTGTATGCAATACCACCCCATCAAAGTAACGATCTTAAACCGGTAGCAGCTACACCAGAAATGATTTAATATTATTACACTTATACAAATATGGTATGAATTGGTGGAACTAAAACCCTTGAAAAGTTTTATTGCCGTGGCGAGATTAAAAAGCTTTTCTGCCGCCGCCCGCGAATTACACACAGTACAGCCAGCCGTCAGTCGACATATTGCCGCATTGGAAGATGAACTGGGTACAGCCCTGTTTATTCGTAATACCAGAGAGGTTCATATCACTGCTGCAGGTTTGCAGCTGTTTAACGACGCCAGCGCCTTGTTAAAACAGGCAGAAGATACGGTTATTCGCACACGAAAAGCGGCCAACGGTGAATTGGGCAGCCTGAAAATCGGCTATTTACCATCAGCTTGTTTAACCTTTATTCCTGACTTGGTACAGCGTTTCCATCGGCAATACCCACAAGTCGAAATCAGCTTGTTTGAAATGACAGCTTCCGAGCAATTAGCAGCCTTTCAGAACGAAAAAATAGATATCGGTATTTCCAGACCATTACCCACAGAACAACAAACCCTGCTCGATAGCCAACTTCTTTATACCGACCACCTGACCCTTGTGGTGTCCAGCCAACCCCCGTTATCCGGAGCAGCATACATACAGCTGGAGCATATCAGCCAGGAAGAGGTGATTCTGTTTCATCGAGAGGAAGCTGTCGGCTTGTTTGATAACATCATCAACCTATGCCAGCAACACCATTTTTCGCCCAATATTGTTGCTCAACCCAAACACATGCAAACCCTGCTCACCATGGTCGCCGCCGGCCTGGGCATCGCAATTGCCCCGATGTGTGTATCCCGGCTGTTTACCCAAGGCTGCCGTTTTATTCCTATTCAGGGTGACAGCACTGAAGTACTGACTCAAATCCATTATCGCAACAACCAGCTGCTACCCACAGCCAAAGCCTTCATTGATATTGCACTCGAATCCGTACCCTTTATTCAGCATGGCGCCCAGCTCCAGGACTGTTGAGACGCCCGGTATGAAGCATGCCTGAGAGGATATCGCAGGTTACGCCGGTCGCTTGGCAAATTGATAGCGATTCAAGCGTCGTTCCAATAGACGGAAGATCAGAATCATCACCGCAGCAATGGCCAGGTAAACCATGCCCGCCGCAAAAAACATCTCCAGCGGCGTGTAGGTGCGGGCAATAATGGTCCGTGCCATGCCGGTCAGATCCAGCAAGGTGATGGTGGAAGCCAGCGCGCTGCTCTTCAGCATCAGCAGTACTTCATTGCTGTAACCTGGCAACACGATACCAGCGGCACGCGGCAGGATAATACGCCGGATCATGGTCAATTTACTCATCCCCAAAGCCAGCGATACTTCGATCTCACCTTTGGGAATCGCCTGAATCGCCGCCCGTATCAACTCGGCGGTATAAGCTGCTGTGTTCATTGAAAAGGCGATAATGGCACACCAGTAGGGTTCACGCAGAATCGGCCACAGGAAGGACTCTTTCACTGCATCAAATTGTGATGCGCCGTAATAAATCAGGAATATCTGCACCAGCAGCGGTGTACCACGAAAGAAAAATATATAAGCGTACGGAAAGGCATTAATCGCCGGATTGGCCGACGCTCGCATCAGTGCCAAGGGCACCGCCAGCAACAACCCCAGCAGACCAGAAACCGCCACCAACTCCATAGTCAGCCAGGCGCCTTGTAACAGCCTGGGGAAATACTCCCAGATAACCCCCCATTCCCAGCTCATGCGCGGCTTCCTCTCAGTTCCGGTTTGCTACGACGTTCGAGATAGCCAGTCAGCAAGGTCGTCACCACCGTCAGTAACAAGTACAACAGCGCCGCTGCCAGATAAAAATCAAACGGTTGCTTGGTATTGGCAGCCCCAACCGAGGCCTGCCGCATCAGTTCGTTCAGGCCCACCACCGACACCAGCGCAGTATCTTTCAGTAGCACCTGGAACAGGTTGCCCAACCCCGGAATCGCCAGCCGCCAGACCTGCGGCATAATGATACGAACAAAGGTTTTTAATGGCGTCATGCCCATCGCCTGGGCCGATTCCCACTGGCCTTTGGGTAAATCCATCATCGCCATGCGGAACACTTCAGTGGAGTAAGCACCAAAAGCGATCGCCAGCGCCGCAACCGCTGCGGCAAACTGGCCAACATCAATATATTCGTCATAGCCAAACAGGCTGGCGATCCACATCAATAACTGTGAACCGCCAAAATACAGCGTCAGTACCAACAGCAGTTCCGGAATACCCCGCACCACCGTGGTATAGGTGGTAGCAATCGCACGGGCCACCGGCGACGAAGACAAGCGTGCGGTGGCACCACACAGACCAATGATCAAACCGAAAAAGACACTGGCCAACGCCAGCTGAATGGTGACCCACAAGCCACTTAACAGCAGTTGGCCATACCCTTGTAAATCCATAGCGATGGCTACCGTAATCCTGGGACTGAAACCTGCAACAGTGCCGGAGCCAGATTCTGGCTCCGGCAACCAACGTCAGTAAATATCAAACGGGAAGTACTTGGCGTTAATCTCGGCGTACTTGCCGTTGGCACGAATGGCCTTGATTGCCGCGCTAAACTTGGCCGCGAGTGCATCACCCTTACGCACCGCAATGGCAATATGGTCATCGATGTCGAGGTCAGCGCCTTTGAATTCAAAGCTTTTGCCATCGTCGGTACGCAGCCAGTCATAGGCCGGGAATTTGTCCGACATAATGCCGTCCAGACGGCCGTTAGCCAGATCGAGATAAGCGTTGTCCTGGGTGTCGTAGAGCTTCACATCAACAATATCGCTAAAGTTGTCTTCCAGATACTGACCGGCAATGGTCGCCCGCTGGGCACCAATTACCTTGCCTTTCAAACCGGCCTTGCTGGTTTCCAGTGGTTTGCCTTTTGGCCCGACAAACGCCAGTACGTTGGCGTAGTACTTTTCGCTGAAATCCACCACTCGCAAACGTTCGTCGGTAATCGACATGGAGGCGATAATGGCGTCGTACTTGCGTGCCCGCAGACCCGGAATAATACCGTCCCAGTCCTGTGCCACAATCTCGCAGTCGGCTTTCATTTCAGTACACAGGGCCTTGGCGATATCGACATCAAAACCGATCAGGTTGCCCTGATTATCGGTCATATTAAACGGCGCATAGGCACCTTCTGTCGCAATACGGATTTTGTCACCCGCCAACGCCAGCGGAGCCGTCAGGCAGGATACCAACAAACAGACAGTCGTCATTACCTTACGCATCGTTCTCTTTCCTCATGGTTTATAAGATCAAGGGTACTGAAAATAGCGGCAGCCACAGCCGCACTGCTCATCACCGCTCATCAGGATTGATGGCTGGCCATAAAATCTTTCACTCGCCGGGATTTTGGCTGATCGAACACCTGTTCAGGCGTGCCGATCTCTTCTATTTGACCCTGATGCAAAAACACCACCTGGCTGGATACTTCACGGGCAAAACGCATTTCGTGAGTCACAATCAGCATAGTGCGGCCCTCTTCGGCCAATTCGCGCATGACCGCCAGCACTTCATTCACCAGTTCAGGGTCGAGTGCCGACGTTGGTTCATCAAACAACAGTACCCGAGGTTCCATTGCCAACGTACGGGCAATCGCAACGCGCTGCTGCTGGCCGCCGGACAAATGCGCCGGATAGGCATTTTCCTTGTCGGCCAACCCCACCTTGGCGAGTAATTTACGCGCGCGCTGAATGGCTTCTGCTTTGGGCACCCCCAGCACATGCACTGGAGCTTCGATAAGGTTCTGCAAAATGGTCATGTGCGGCCAGAGGTTAAACTGCTGAAAGACAAACCCGAGCCGGGAACGCAGCTTTTCCAGCTGCTTGCTACTGGTCGCTTCCAGCTCGCCATTTTTACCCGGCTTCAACATTAATTGTTCGTCGCCAATAACAATTTCGCCCTGACTGGGTTTTTCCAACAAATTGATACAACGCAGCAAGGTGCTTTTGCCTGATCCGCTGGATCCAAGAATCGAGATCACATCCCCTTTTCTGGCTTGCAGCGTAACGCCCTTCAGCACTTGCAGGTCGCCATAAGATTTGTGAATGTCGATCAGCTCCAACGCCAGATTCGAAGTACTCATGCAGGACTGCACTCTTGTGGAAGAATGGATGTCGTTGAAGACACAGTAGTAATTTTTCCTATTTTCAATGGCTTACAGATAGATGACAACCAAAAAAACAAACGATCGTTTAACAATCTGACCCAATGTTGGCAATACTATCCTGGCTTCGGTAACACACCGGATATACAAACTGGTCACCCGCTAACCCGGCCTTCCAGACGCTAGCTCAGGCATAATCTCAGGCATAGCCAGAATCCAGGTCACAAGACCATAAAGTCCGTTGCGCGTAACACTGGCTGCCGTTTTGCGTTTGTTTTTCCAGCCACCCAAAACAATAACGATCTGCCCAATACGATATGCCCAATACGATATGCCCAACAAATGTTGCCTGGCACCGCCGACCGAATGTAGTAAACATCAGGGATCATCTATTTAATCCGCTGCCGAATAGTATTCGATAAACGCTCTTGTAAATCGGGTTTGGACACGGCATCCAGTCGGATCACAGCGGCATTGTGGCCAAAGCAGCGAAGCAACACAGACAGTGGTAATCCACGGCAGTCGCAAGAGCCTATGTAAAACAAAAAACTCACAATGAGGCGACCACCGACAAACAGCGCATACTGCCGTTTGCCACTGACTTGTTTTCAGGATAGAACCATCCCTTCAACTGCGCATTGTGGTCAATATTCGCAATATGACCCGTTTTGAGGCCATCCTAGGGGGCGTTCTCAATTGGTCAATTGGATCTGCTGAGAGCCCGTTGGCTTCAGAACAAGGCATGAGGAGTATGGTTTGGCGTGCAAGACCGGACAGCGTTCAATGCGTCATTCAAGGTCACATTGAACGCAGCAATAACGACACCAACAACGAGTCAACCACCACTACACGATGGAACGCCATGGTTACGCCCACAGGCCTGGCATACTGGTGGAAGAGGTAAAATTATTTCCACTGTTTATCAAACGCCAGTGACCGGTAAAACGGCAACAAAAAGGGGGACGCTATGCTGCCACTGATTGTTCCTGTTGGTTCACTGTTGCTCGGAGTGTCGCTATTACTGTTTGGTAGCGGTCTACTGAACACCTTGCTGGCCCTGCGCGGGGGTATGGAAGGTTACAGCGACAGCCTGATTGGCTATATCAGCTCCGGTTATTTTGCTGGCTTCTTTGTCGGCTTTTATATTGGTCTGCCCATACTGCGGCGTATTGGCCATATTCGGGCTTTTGCGCTCTGCGCCGCCATTGCCGCTGCCGTTGTGCTGCTACACAGCCTGCTGGTTAATCCGGTCGCCTGGATCCTGCTGCGGATTGTGACCGGTGCGGTACTGGTCATTTTGTACACCATTATTGAAAGCTGGCTCAATAACCAGACGCCGCCACAACAACGTGGCCAGGTGTTTGCGATTTATATGGCCGTCAACCTCGGCTCATTGGCTTTGGCCCAGCAACTGTTACAGCTCGACAGTCCGGCCAACTTTACCCTCTTCGCGCTGGCCGCCATGCTCGTATGTATCAGCCTGGTGCCCATTACCTGGACGCGTCTGGCCCAACCATCTGTAGCCGAGGTCAAACGTTTCTCGCTGCGAAAACTGGTCAAACTGGCTCCCGTTGCCGTTGCCGGAGGCGCCCTGTCTGGCATTGCCATGGGCGCTTTCTGGGGGCTGACGCCAGTATTTGGCCAGCGTATCGGTTTTGACAGCGGCCAGGTCGCAATGCTGATGTCGGCCACCATTATTGGCGGTGCCATATGCCAATATCCACTGGGGCGTTACTCGGATCGGCATGACCGCCGCCGGGTGCTTGGCATCACCGCCGCTGCCGGAGCAGCCGTGGCGTTACTGCTGTTCCTGTTACCGTCCAGCTACTGGCTGGTATTGCTATTGATGGCCATTTGGGGAGGCGCAGCGTTTGCCATCTACCCGGTATCTGTTGCCCACCTGGTCGACCATCTGGAAACCGGTGATATATTGCCTGCTGGTAGCGCCTTGTTATTACTACATGGGATGGGTGCCGCTGCCGGACCGGCGATTGCTGGTACACTGATGGAGTTCACTGGACCGCTGGCCCTGCTGCTGTTTTTTATGCTGGCCCATGCACTGATTGCTGCCTACGCCTTTTATGCCCTGCAGCGACCACAAACCCAGGCGGATGAGATTGAATCGGCAGCGCCGTTTGTACCCATGGTACGAACAACCCCTACAGCGCTGGAAATGCTGCCGGAAGAAGGACCCGAAGAAGATATAGATATGGCGCAGAGCCCAGAACGTGATGAGCCGCCCGAGTCACCATCATCACCCGACCGATACGGCTGATAGCCACCCGAACAACGTAACATGGCCTTAAGGCAACAAAAGGAAACGTAGCCGGAGGGAAATACATTCAGGAACACCGTCACCTTGCCAGTCATTTGAACAAGCGCAGTCTGACCGGATGTTCCACACCGCCAGAGCCGAGGCTCCGGTATCAATGGCTGCAGAAGCCAATTAACCCGATGTCAGCCATGCAGACATCACGACCTGTCAACCAGGGCCGCCCATCGTTCAAGATGAACCCAGCCCAGGAAGGAGAATACGCACGATGCTACTCGCCACAGACCTTGATGGTACTTTTTTATCCGGCAACCCGGACGATCGACAACAGCTCTATCATCTGATTAATCACCACCCGGATATTCGGCTAGCCTTTGTTACCGGTCGCGGGATTGAAATGGTGATGCCACTGCTGTCCGACCCGTCAATCCCACAGCCCGATTACATTATTTGCGATGTCGGCGCCACCATCGTTGATGGAGAAACGCTACAACCCATTACCCATATACAGGGCGAAATCGAACAGAATTGGCCTGGCGAACTGGCAGTCACCAATGCTCTGGCTGCATTTACCGAGCTGCAGCGCCAAGACGTGCCACAGGAACGCCGCTGCTCCTACTATTGTGAACAAGGCAGCGTTTCCGCAGCATTGCAAACCGCTGTCAGCCAGCTCGGGTGCGATTTACTGTATTCCTCAGACCAGTATCTGGATGTGTTGCCCCGTGGCGTCAACAAGGGTTCTACCCTCGACAGCCTGGCAGAATGGCTGGGTCTGAGTCAGGATCAGGTACTGATCGCGGGTGACAGTCTGAACGACCTGGCGATGATTTCACTCGACTACCCGTCCGTTTGTGTCGGCGGCTCCGAAAGCCGTTTACTGGAAGCGACAGAACGCAGCACCATGGTCTATCACGCGGAGAAAAATGGCTGTGGTGGCATTCTTGAAGCCTTTAACTACTTCGGTTTTCTTGGCGAAGCCGGTGTCGAAGCCGAAGCCAGGGCAGAACAGCAAACCGGAAAATCCGACCTGGTGGTGGTTTATCATCGCCTGCCGTTTGAAGAAAAAGTCGAAAACGGTGTCATGGTCGAGCGTCAACCGTCTTCGCCGAACGGCATTATTCCGACGTTACTGAGCTTTTTTGGTGATGGCAAACCCGGCTCTTGGGTGGCCTGGTCGACGGTTGACCCAGCGACTCCCGGTTACAGAACCCGCAGCGCCGTCGATATCGTAAAATATCCCAAACTGGTTGCCGCCCGCGTTGCCCTGACAACGCATCAAGTGGATATTTTCTACAAGAAATTTTCCAAGGAAGCCTTCTGGCCCACACTCCACACCTTCTGGGAGCGGGCCACCTTTCTTGAAGAAGACTGGCTGGTATACCTTGAGGTCAATCGCTTGTTTGCCGAGCGGGCAGCGGCAGAGGCAGCAGAAAATGCCGTTGTCTGGATTCACGACTACAACCTCTGGATGGTGCCCGCGTTCCTGCGAGAACTGCGCCCCGATGTCACCATCGCCTTCTTCCACCACACCTACTTTCCATCGGCTGACGTCTTTAACGTAGTGCCATGGCGTCGTGAAATTATCGGCAGCCTGCTGCAGTGCGACTTTATCGGCTTCCATATTCCACGCCAGTCGGAAAATTTTGTCGATGTCGCCCGTGGCGTTACCCCGATCAAGGTGCTGGAAAAACAGAACTGTGCACCCCGTTTCATGACCTACGGCTGTGCCGTCGGACTGGAAGAAATGACCTCGGTGATCAAGGTACACGGCCGCATCATTCACCTTGGTGCACACCCGGTCGGACTCGATCTCAGCCGTATCAGCCATGCCCTCGACAAACCAGAGATCCAGGCGCAAATACGCCAATTGAAAAAGGAACTCGAAGGCACACGAGTATTACTGTCGGTCGAACGGCTCGATTACACCAAGGGGATTCTGGAAAAACTGCATGCTTTCGAACGCCTGCTGGACGAACACCCGGAACTTATTGGTAACGTGACTCTCGTTACCATCTGCGTCCCGGCGGCGGCAGAAATGACCGTGTATGCCGAACTGCAAGTCGATATTGAACAGGCCGTCGGCCGCATCAATGGCCGCTTTGCCCAGATTGGCTGGACACCGTTACAGTTCTTCTTCCGCAAAGTGCCGTTTGAACAGCTGGTCGCTTATTACGCCATGGCAGATGTTATGTGGATTACGCCGCTGCGCGATGGCCTTAACCTGGTCGCCAAGGAATACGTTGCCACCCAAGGCATGGTGGACGGTGCCGGAGTACTGGTGTTGTCGGAATTTGCAGGCGCTGCCGCCGAACTGCGAGGCGCTTTGCTGACCAACCCCCACTCTCCGCATGAACTGGCCGACAGCGCCTGGCAAGGACTGATAATGGATGAAGCGGAAGCCCGTTCCCGCATACGCGACGCCTTTGATGTTGTCCAACACCATGACATTGAGCGCTGGGGCCACGACTTCCTCGACGCCGTCGAAGTCGCACGGCTGGCCAATATCCAGCAGGTTGCAGAAGACAGCCAACCGGCGTGATGTTTGCGTACTGCCTGTAAAAGCAGACCATCACGGTGTTCAGGTAACCCCGCAGAATCCAACCTGCCGGATTACCTGAGCGGCCGGTTTGTAATATTCCAGCCTGCCCGATACCATGGCCATGTCTCGTCCAATCCACATGGAAAACCATGCCCTTGCCAGGATCTCACCGCCTATGTTGAAGACCAACAAATCAGGGGCCATGGTTGGCGTTATAGGCAACAAGACCCTGCATTACAGTGCAGCAGCTCTGTGCCTGGCCTTGTATATGGGTCTACTGGTCGCGGCCATATTATCCGGTGCCCTATCATTCTGGGCGCTTCCACTGGGCCTCATGGCTATTTACTGTGCTGATACCCTGTCCGGTATTACTCATTTTTTTCTCGACTATCGCCGTACCACGCCCAATTCCGGGCTCAAGGAATTGTATTTTTATCAGGGCAACAAAGGCTCACAAGACTATTTACAGAAGCGCCAGATCGCCATGAAAAAGATTTCGCCACTGGAAACCATCGTCTTTGATTTCAAAGTCCACCATCTCAGTCCCGGTGCTCTGGGACGCCGCAGTTTCCTGCGGGTGATCCTGCCTGCCATGTATTTTATCACCCTGCCCAGCACCAGCCTGCTGCTGCTATTACACGCACTTGGATGGATTGACGGCCTGGTATCTTTCTTTCTCTGGGTGGTTATCGGTGCCCTGACCCTGGCGCAATACGCGCACAGCTGCGCTCATCGTAAACAGATCCCCATCGTGGCACGTTATCTGCAAACACTGGGGGTTTTTATGACCAAAGAACAACACAATTCCCATCACCTGGATCTTGGTGTCGACTTCTGCATACTCAACGGCTGGGCCAATCCGATCGTCAACCGTATCTTCCGTTTTTGCCGCCAGCGGGGCTGGATCTTCGAAGAAGGACTGGAACCCATTTAACCAACGACTGCACACACAAGCCCGAGGCGGCCATGCAACAGCCTGCCAGGATAAACACGCCATGAAACCTCATCTCCAACGCTATCTGCTGCGGCCACTACTCTGGTTATTGGGTTCACTGCTGGTTGGGTTGATCAGAGCCACAGGCCAAACCCGGATACAGCGCATCAGCCACTATTCTGTTACCGGGCCGATTATTGCCCGTCTAACCAGACTGCTACTGGCCAAAAAAAATCACTATCTGGATGACAACCTGCAACGCGTATTTCCCGATGCCAGCGTGGAACAACGCCAGCATATCCGCCAGCGCTACTACGCCAACCTGCTCTTGACCGCAACAGAATCCCTCACGATGGATGGCAACGAACGGCAACGCAGCCAAATAGATGGATTGGAAAACCTGCAACATGCCAGAGACCGCCAACAAGGTATTTTATTTGTCAGCGGTCATATCAATAACTGGGAAATGAACCGCCGTATCATCGAGCAACTGGGATTCCCGGCATGGGAGCTGTACCGGGATTTTGCCGACACACGGTTTGATTATCTGACCTTTAACCGCCGCTTTCGAGCCGGGCCGAAGATGATTTCAACCGCCCGTATCAGCGAATTGATCGGCCACCTGAGCAACGGCGATAACGCCCATATTCTGATCGACATCAAGGTCAAGAAAGGACGTAATGGCCAGCAGCTCGACTTCGCCGGGCAACCCGCCTGGACCTCCACATTCGCGGCAGAAATGGCCCTTCGCCATAACCTGGCGCTGATACCCACCTATACCCAAAGAGAAGCCAATGGCCACTATCGGCAGATCTTTGAAGCCTCATTAACCTCCGAACACCCAACCGCCAACGACCATATTCAGGCGTCTGCTTGCCAACTCACCGAACGCATCAACCAGTCCTTGTCGAACCAGCTCAAGCAAAACCCTGCCAGCTGGCTGTTATGGGATACCAATCGCTGGGGGCCATAATAAACTGGCCTGACAATCACAGGTTCCGAAACGCTGAGGCAGGCTGCGACGGGGCTTATTCCCGCAATAATTACTCAGGCAAATTACTCTGGCAAGTTACTCAGGCAAGCGCAGAAAATGCTCGCGGTAGTGCGCCAGTTCGGCAATCGATTCACGAATATCATCCAGAGCCTGATGGCTGCCGGCTTTTTTGAATGAAGACACCACCGCTGGATTCCAGCGCTTGGCCAGTTCTTTCAGGGTGCTGACGTCAAGATTGCGATAATGGAAAAACGCTTCCAGCTCCGGCATGTATTTGACCAGAAAGCGGCGATCCTGATGAATGCTGTTGCCACACAGCGGCGACGTACCGGCCTTGAGGTGCTGACGGAGAAACGCCAGCGTCTTTTGTTCCGCATCACGACAAGTAATCGTGCTGTTGCTGACCCGTTCGACCAGCCCGGAATTACCATGGGTGCGGGTATTCCACTCATCCATGGCGTCCAGCAGGATAGCCGGTTGATACACCGCCATCACCGGGCCTTCGGCAATCAGATTCAGATTACCATCGGTCACGATGGTCGCGATTTCGATAATCACATCCCGTTCTGGCTCCAGACCGGTCATTTCCAGATCCATCCATACCAGATTGTCTTGCTGACTCATGTTTGTCGTTTCCTGTGTTCGCTCAATGTCCGGAGTCTAGCAGGCTGTTGAACTGCGCGTCACAGCCGACTCAGATAACCCAGGCTGAGAGCCGCCGCAGAGGTGCGATTCTCGACCCCCATCTTGCGGAATACGGTTTCGAGGTGTTTGTTAACCGTGCGGGGGCTCATGGACAGAATCCGGCCGATTTCCTGATTGGTTTTGCCTCGCGATAACCACAGCAAGACTTCAGCTTCCCGTACCGTCAGCTGAAAATGGTCGCGCAGCGTTTGCCGCAGCGATACTTCGTCATCATCCACCAGCCGCAATAAATATTCACCGGGAGCGGGTAAACCCAGAAATTTCACCAGCAATGGGCTGCTGGTCTGTTCAATTCTGACTTGCTGGAATCGTTCTGGTGCGCTGGCAAACCACGAGGCCAGAAAGGCGCTGGTTGCTTCCTGAAAGTCATGCTCCGATAACCCGGCTTTGGCCAGCACTTCAATAGTACGACTGGAACACCACAACAGTTGCCCATGCACATCGCAGGCAAACGTGGGCTGACCAATCTCATTCAAGGAACCGATTGCCCGGCGTGTCTTGCGCGCATTGGTGATATGCACCTGAACTCGGGCCAGCAACACATCCAGATTGACCGGCTTGGTGACATAATCCACGCCTCCGGCTTCCAGCCCGCGCACGACATCGATACTGTCACTCAATCCGGTCATGAAGATCACCGGAATACCTTCCAGATCCGGATCTTTTTTGAGTGCCTCACAGGCTTCGAAGCCATCCATGTTGGGCATGATGGCATCCATCAGAATCAGATCCGGCATCATTCTTTCGGCCACTGCCAAGGCCTGCAAACCATCCATAGCGACCAGTACGGTGTAGCCAGCCTGAACGAGTGTTTCATTCAGCATACCCAGCGACTCGATGGTATCGTCTGCTATCAGTACCACCCCACGAGTGCTGTTTCCGGAAGACGTGTGGGTCGCACTATGTTTCATGGTTGATCACCTTTTTCGCCAGTGTGATGAGCTCATCGAACCGGAAGGCCGAGAGATGGTGACGTATCTGCCACTGTACATCAGCAGCAGCTTGCCGCTGTTCCATGTCGGCGAGCACGGCTTCCATACCGGCAAGATGGCCCAGTTCAGCCGCCGCCAGCAGTTCCCGTGCTTCTGATCGTGTCATATCGCAATCGCTACCGATGGCGGTCTTGTTGTTCACTGCAATCTCATCGTCTTCATATTGCCATTGCAAATCCAATACTCTGGCCACCAGATCAAGCAGCTTGCGATCACGGATCGGCTTGATCAGGTAACCATCATTCAGGCGTTTTCCCTGCTCACTGGCATCTCCCTGGGCCAGCGCGGACTGACGGTCTTCCGCATCCGCTGACACCATCACAACGGGGCTTTTCACACCCTCATCACGTAATTGCCGCAGCAGCTGCCAACCGGTCATGCCCGGCATGGAGATATCCATCAGCAACAGATCCACATGGGTCTGGTGTAAAACCCGCTGACAAGCGTAGCCATCTTCTGCTTCCAGCACCTCAAATCCCACCGGCGTCAGGATCTCACTGATCAACCCCCGATGGGTGGCGTCATCGTCGACCACCAGCAAGGTTTTCCCACTGCCCTGGTAACCAACAATCTTGCGCTCCGGCGCAACCCCCGGCCCTGGTGTTGCCACACTGGCTAACATCATCGACAAACGGAACACACTCCCTCGGCCCGACTGGCTGTCCACATGAATGTCACCCCCCATGATGTCGGCCAGCAAACGGGAGATGGTCAAGCCAAGACCCGTCCCTGGCGTCTGTGGCAAACCGGGTTTACGAATCCGTTCAAACGGCAGGAATATGCGCTGCATATCGTAATCACTGATGCCGGGGCCGGTATCCGTCACCATAAATTCGGCCACCTGGCTACGGTAGCTGATGGCTAACGAAACCTGACCAACCGTAGTAAATTTGACGGCATTGGAGAGCAGGTTGATCAGAATCTGGCGCAGATGTTTTTCGTCCGAACGGACAATGTGTGGCAGGTACGGGCCGGGCTGATAGATAAATCGAATGCCTTTGTCTTCGGCCTGGAGCCGGAACATATCCACCAGCTCATCCAATAAACGATGCAGATCAAACTCGTCACGGTGAATTTCCAGCCGACCGGCTTCAATCCGGGAAATATCCAGCAGCCCTTCAATCAGATCGGCCAGATGGTCACCGCTACGGTGAATCAGTTTCACCTTGTCCCGTTGCCGAACAGACAGCGTAGTGTCTTTTTCCAGCAATTGGGCATAGCCAATAATGGAGTTCAGCGGGCTGCGTAACTCGTGACTGATGCCGCCCAGATAGCGGCTTTTGGCGCGGTTGGCGGCTTCGGCCAGTTCCTTGGATTGCTGCAGGGCGCGATCGGTCACTTCGTGTGCAGCAATCTCCTGTTGCAATAATCCGGTCTGGCGCTGGGATTCATTAAGGGCAAACATCCGGCTCTCATTCGCCAGCACAAACAACCAGATCAGTACACCAATAATAATCAGTAACAGCAGATACACCTGTATCAGAGTACCGGCGAGTAATGAGTGTCCTTCGGCATAGGCGGGAATCTGGGCATACACCATCCAGAACAGCCCACCCACGATAAAGCCGATAATCGCCATCAAGCCGCAAAACTGCAGCAACCTCGGGTTCATGCGCTCCACCATCCAGGTTGGCAGCAGAATTTCCAGCAACTGCTGAATCTGGTCACTCAGGCGGGCGTTTTCCTTGCAGAGGTCGTGGCAGCGGGATTCCAGCGTGCAGCACAAGGAGCAAATCGCGCCTTTATACAACGGACAGCTGGCGATATCTTCCGAGTCAAAATGGTTGTTGCAGACCACACATTCACAGACCGCCGAGTCCTGCACAATCACCTCACGGGCCAGGTAAAAACGCCCACGGGTCAGCATTGCAATCAACGGCGACACCACCAGCGCCGTTGCCAGCGCAATGTAGGGCGACAGCGCCTGGGCAACAGCACCAAACACCCCCATAAAACTCATCACCCCGATCACCGATGCCAGCACCATCGCACCAAATCCCACCGGATTGATGTCGTACAGGTAAGCCCGCTTGAACTCAATGTGTTTGGGACTCAAACCCAAGGGCTTGTTGATCACCAGATCGGCAACCAGCGCCCCGACCCAGGCCACTGCAACGTTGGCATAAATCCCCAGAATCCGCTCCAGCGATTCATACACCCCCAGCATCATCAGCAACAGCGCGATGATCACATTAAAGACCAGCCACACCACCCGGCCAGGGTGGCTGTGGGTCAGGCGGGAAAAGAAATTCGACCAGGCAATGGAACCGGCATACGCGTTGGTGACATTGATCTTGACCTGACACAGCACCACAAACAGGCCGGTCAGAGCCAGGTTCGCCATCGGTGATTGGGTCAGGTAACCGAAAGCCACGTAATAAATACGGGTCGGATCAGAAGCCTCGGCAATCGACATGCCGGAACGCACCGCCAGCACCGCCAAAAAGGAGCCTGCCAGAATTTTCATCATACCGACCACAATCCAGCCTGGCCCGCCGCCCAGCAAGGCCAGCCACCAGCGCAGTCGATGGTTTGGTTTTGGCTCGGGCAAAAAGCGCAGAAAGTCGACCTGCTCGCCAATCTGGGCGATCAAGGCAAACACCACCGCCGACGCCGCACCAAAAAACATCAGATTAAAATGGCTGCCATCGCGATGGCTATCCTCTGCCACCGACATCGTGCCCGGATAGTTCACCCACTCCGTCGCCGCAGACCATTCCTGCCAGAGAATAAACACAAACGGCAGTACCTGCAGCACGATCCAGAGCGGCTGACTCCACAACTGAAAGCGGCTGATCACGGTGATGCCGTGGGTAACCAACGGGATCACCAGCAAGGAGCTGAACAGGTAACCGACCCACAGTGGCATGCCAAACAGCATGTCCATCGCCGACGCCATGATGGCCGCTTCGATCGCAAAAAAAATAAACGTGAACGAGGCGTAAATCAGCGAGGTAACGGTCGAACCAATATAGCCAAACCCGGCACCCCGGCTGAGCAGGTCGATATCCACCCCATACCGGGCAGCGTAATAACTGATCGGAATGGAGGTCAGAAAAATCAGCGCCGACACCATCATGATGGCCGCCACCGCAGAGTGAAAGCCGTACATCAGCGTCACCGTAGCGCCAATCGCTTCCATCGCCAGAAACGAAATGGCCCCCAACGCGGTGTTGGAAACCCGCGCCGCTGACCAGCGCCGGGCATTTTTGGCGGTGAAGCGTAACGCAAAGTCTTCCAGCGTCTGATTCGCTACCCAACGGTTGTAACTTCGGCGACTCGAGTACGGCGACGGTTGCGGCATAACCTGTATTTACCCACGGCGACCAAATCGCCTTTCCTAATGAATCAAGACCATAACGACAAGCCCTGCTGGCGGGTATGCGTCAATGTACGTACACCGGTGTCACAAGACGCGAATATGTTTTCCCGGGCCGATGATGGATGCTGAATAACGTTCCTTACGCTAACAGCAGAACCCATGAAGAGGCCCAATTATGATTTCAAAATCAAGGAATTACGACTCGCTCAGAGGTACACGCCGTACTCTGCTACGTAACATGCTGGCGATTCCCGCAACACTGGCGATGGCTCATTTCAGCTTGCCAGTGCTGGCCGACAGTGCCAACACAACCGGCCTGGCAGTGACCGACAGCACGGTCACTGTTGGTATCCTGCACTCGGTAACGGGCACCATGGCCATCAGCGAAACCGGTTCTGTGCAGGCAGAAAAACTGGCCATCGACCAGATCAATGCCATGGGTGGCGTGTTGGGCCGCAAGATCGAATACACCCAGGAAGATGGTGCCAGTGACTGGCCAACCTTCGCTGAAAAAGCCAAGAAACTGCTGGTCAGCGACAAGGTCGCAGCGGTATTCGGCTGCTGGACCTCGGCTTCCCGCAAAGCCGTCTTGCCCGTGTTCGAACAATACAACGGCATGCTCTATTACCCTACCTTCTACGAGGGACTGGAACAGTCTCCGAACGTGATTTATACCGGCCAGGAAGCCACCCAGCAGATTCTCGAAGGTCTGAACTGGGCGTCAGAAACCAAGGGCGCAAAAAAATACTTCCTGCTCGGCTCGGACTACATCTGGCCACGTACCTCCAACAAGATTGCCCGCAAGCACATCGAAAACGTGCTGCACGAACAAGTGGTTGGCGAAGAGTACTACCCGCTTGGACACACCCAGTTCAACTCCGTTATCAACAAGATCAAGCTGAAAAAGCCTGACGTAGTGTTTATCTCCGTGGTCGGTGGTTCCAACGTGGCGTTCTACAAGCAGTTGAAAGCCGCAGGTATCGACATGACCAAAGAGAAGCCGTTGTTCCTGACCATTTCGGTGACTGAAGACGAAATCCTCGGTATCGGTGGCGAGAACATCGACGGCATCTACGCCTCCATGAAGTACTTCCAGAGTCTGCCTAACGCCAACAACGCCGCCTTCGTCAAAGCCTTCAAGGCAAAATATGGCAAGGACATTGTTATCGGCGACGTCACCCAGGCAGCCTACCTCGGCCCATGGTTGTGGAAAGCAGCGGTTGAAAAAGCCGGTTCATTCGACATCGACAAAGTCCGTGAAGCCTCTCCTGGCATCGAACTCACCACCGCACCTGAAGGCTATGTGCGCGTGCATCCAAACCACCACTTGTGGTCCAAGACCCGCATCGGCCGCGCTCAGCTGGATGGCCAGTACAAGGTGGTTTACGAGAGTGCCGAGCTGATCGAACCCAACCCCTTCCCTAAAGGTTACCAGTAAGAACGGCAACAAGCGGCCCCTGCGGGCCGCTTTCAACCAGGTTCATCGCGCTGTTCGTACTGCTCCAAACCACTGGGAGGACACACCATGTTTGCCGATTACACCATGACCGAACTGACCTCAATCTTTGCCATGCAAGGTTTTGCCGGTCTTATTCTGTTTTCTGTTTTTGTTCTGATGGCGCTGGGGCTGGCGATTATTTTCGGCCAAATGGGCGTCATCAATATGGCGCACGGCGAATTCATGATTCTCGGTGCCTACACGACCTACCTGACATCCCATATTTTTTCGTCGTATCTGCCCGAATCCTTCTATGACGCGTACTTTTTTGTCGCCCTGATTCTGGCCTTCTTTGCCGCCGGGGCACTCGGGGCGCTGGTTGAATGGGCCATGATCCGGCACCTCTACAAACGCCCGCTCGACACCCTGTTGGCCACCTGGGGCCTGAGCCTGATTTTGCAACAGCTGTACCGCACCATTTTTGGCACCCGCGAAGTCGGCGTCACCCTGCCCGACTGGCTGATGGGTTCCATCGCCCTGACCGACATGGTGGAAATTCCGATCAATGGTTTGTTCGTGATGGCCATCACCCTGGTAGTAACGGTGGGCGTCTGGCTGATGATGCAGAAATCCCGACTCGGCAAACAAACCCGCGCCGTGGTGCAGAACCGACCGATGGCCTCCGCCGTCGGCATCAATACCGCAATGGTAGACCGCCTGACCTTTGCCCTCGGTTGCGGCATTGCCGGTATCGCCGGATCCGCCTTCACCATGATCGGTTCTACCGGCCCGACCTCTGGCCAGCTTTATATCGTCGATACCTTTTTGGTGGTGGTGTTTGGTGGAGCCTCCAGCTTGCTGGGCACGGTCGCCTCGGCTTTTACCATCTCCCAGGCGCAATCGACCATGGAATTTTTCCTCAGTGGTTCGATGGCCAAAGTTCTTACCCTGCTCGTCGTGGTTGGCATCCTGATGCTGCGTCCACAAGGGCTGTTCTCTCTGAAGATACGGAAATAAGAGGTTGCCCATGAATCCGATTACCCAATTCTTCGCGCGTTACCAAATGACGCACATGTTGATCCTGGCGCTGTTACTGGTGGTGATACTGCCGTTGTCGATGGATATTTTCCGCCTCAATCTGGTGGGTAAATACCTGACCTACTCCTTCGTCGCTATTGGCCTGGTGTTGTGCTGGGGCTACGGCGGCATTCTGAGCCTGGGCCAGGGGGTTTTCTTTGGCCTTGGCGGCTATTGCATGGCGATGTTCCTCAAGCTGGAAGCCTCCAGCCCGGAAAACACCACCATTCAGTCAACGCCGGGAATTCCCGACTTTATGGACTGGAACCAAATCACCGCACTGCCCTGGTTCTGGGAACCCTTCCACAGCTTCGGCTTTACCCTGATTGCCATTATTGCGGTACCGGCGATCTTTGCCTTTGTCGTCGCGGTGGCCATGTTCAAACGCCGCGTCGGTGGCGTGTATTTCGCCATCATTACCCAGGCCGTCGCCGCCATCCTGACCATCCTGATCATTGGCCAGCAAGGCTACACCGGTGGCGTTAACGGTATTACCGACCTGCGCACCCTGCATGGCTGGGATATCCGTACCGACAGCGCCAAATACGTTCTCTATTTTGTCTGTGTTGCCTGCCTGTTCGGCTGTCTGTTTATCGCCAAATACGTGATTAACAGCAAACTCGGTCGGCTGCTGGTAGCGATGCGGGAACGGGAAGACCGGGTGCGCTTTTCCGGCTACGACGTATCCGCCTTCAAGATTTTCATCTTCTGCCTGGCCGCAGTGTTCTCGGCTATTGGTGGTGCCATGTTCGCGCTGCAAGTGGGCTTTATGTCACCGACCTTCGTCGGCATCGTGCCGTCGATCGAGATGGTGATCTTCTGCGCCGTTGGTGGGCGTCTTTCTATTCTCGGCGCGGTGTACGGCACCTTACTGGTCAACGCTGCCAAGACCAGCTTCTCGGAATCCTTTCCCGAGCTGTGGCTGTTCGCCATGGGTGCCTTGTTCATCGGCGTGGTAATGGCATTCCCGAACGGCCTGGCCGGGGTCTGGAGCACGCATATCGAGCCGCGAATCAAGGCACGGTTCTGCAAAACCAAAACGCCCGCTGCCCTGCCAGATACCACCACTAACAACGCAACGACCTCAGCTACCGACAATACCGCCAATACCGCCAATACCGCCAATACCGCCAATACCGCCAATGCCGACACCTTCAATACCAAGGAGCACAGCCATGCTGGCAGTTAACAAGCACATCGAGCAGAAGGACTTTGTTCTGAGCGTCGAAGGGTTGACGGTTTCCTTTGATGGCTTCAAGGCCGTGAGTGATCTGTCGCTGTACGTCGAAGAACAGGAAATCCGGGTGATCATCGGCCCCAACGGCGCAGGTAAAACCACGGTGCTGGATCTGATCTGCGGCCGCACCAAAGCCACCGAAGGCTCGATCAAGTTCAAGGGCCAGGAGCTGACCCGTATGAACGAACACCAGATTGTTCATGCCGGAGTTGGCCGCAAGTTCCAGAACCTGTCTCTTATACACATCTCCGAGCCCACGAGACAGGCAGAAATCT
>CAJXTI010000014.1 GCA_913061185.1 uncultured Oceanobacter sp. | reverse complement strand
CCTTGCCCTGAACAACGGCAACACTCGCGCAGAGCCGTGCAGGATTAAATAGATGGCCATTGACATGCTGTATGAATAACCTGTTTTGCTGTGAGTTTTACCATGTTTACTTCATAGTTGCTGAAATAATGGCGGGTGCAAAAATGGCTGCCCACCACCGATTTGCTTATTGAATCAGCAGCTAACCTGTTGTGGTGGCGAGTTAAATGCGAAAATTGGGTAACTTACTGCCCACCAATTTGCTCACCGCAAAACGCTTATTGAGCCAAAATGAGGGGGCTGCCCACCACTAAACAGGTAGTTGGTAACGGACATCTGCAAACCGATTTGGACGAGGAAAATAAAAAAGCCCTGTATTTACAAGGCTCTTCACCAGGAAATACAGGGCATTTAAGACATTCTTGGACGGGTAACTTTCTACCCAAGAACCTATTCGATGTTTTGGATCTGCTCGCGCATTTGCTCGATTTGTACTTTCATTTCGACAGCCGCTTGTGTGGTGACTGTGGTCAGCGATTTTGAGGACAGGGTATTTGCCTCACGATTCAGCTCTTGCATCATAAAGTCGAGCCGACGGCCAATCGGTTCCGGGCGTTTTATAATGGCTTTGACTTCCTGGATATGAGTACGCAAGCGGTCGAGTTCTTCGGCGACATCGGCTTTTTGTGCCAGTATCACCATTTCCTGTTCCAGCCGCTCCGGATTGGCAGCGTTTTCCCGTTCCCCCAGCATATCGGCAAGGCGATGTTGTAATTGTTGTCGTTGGGCGGCCAGCGCTTCTGGCAGGTGAGCTTCCACCTTGGCCACCAGGCTGCTCATATTATCCAGGCGTTGGAGAATTAAGTCCGCCAGACTCTGACCTTCACGAGCGCGACGGTGGCTGACGGTTTTCAGGCAGTCTTCAAAGGCTTGCAAGGTGGCCTGCTGAACGACCTTGGCGTCGACAGTTTCGTTTTCCATCACACCGGGCCATTGCAGAATATCGAGCACATTGGCAGCGGCGGCTGTCGGGACACTGGCTGTGGCGGCGGTTATGGCTTGGTTGAGTTGCTTCAGCAGCGGCTGATTCAGATTCAATGCCTGAACTTGCTGGCCGGATTGTAGCCGCAATGCACATTCCACCTTGCCGCGATTGAGATGTTTTTTCATCAGTTCACGCAGTGCCGGTTCCAGTTCGCGGAAGCTGTCGGGCAAGCGGAAATGCGGTTCCAGATAGCGATGGTTTACCGACCGCAGCTCCCAGATAACCTGGCCGGCGGGTGTGTCGGCCTGCTGACGGGCAAAGGCTGTCATGCTGTAAACCATGGTGTTTCTCCGTTCGTTTATCGTGTTGGGCATTGTAGCGGTGGCCAGACACCCCTGCCATGTCGTTATAATGCCGCCCCAATATGTTTGAAGCACAGAAAAGGAAATTGTATGAGACCCAGTGGTCGCGCCCTTGATCAACTCCGCGAAGTTCGCATTACCCGTCACTACACTAAACACGCGGAAGGTTCTGTGTTGGTAGAATTTGGTGACACCAAGGTAATTTGTACCGCCAGTGTGGAGACCAGTGTGCCACCTTTTCTGCGTGGCAAGGGCCAGGGTTGGGTCACGGCAGAATACGGTATGCTGCCACGCTCAACCGGCTCGCGCATGATTCGTGAAGCCGCCAAAGGCAAACAGCAGGGTCGGACGGTGGAAATTTCCCGTCTGATTGGCCGCAGCCTGCGCGCAGCGGTGGATCTGAAAGCGTTGGGTGAAAACACCATTGCCATTGATTGCGATGTGATTCAGGCTGATGGCGGTACTCGCACGGCGGCGATTACCGGTGCTTGTGTCGCGCTGGTGGATGCGATGAGCTGGTTGAAGAAAAACGGCAAGGTGAAGGGAGAGCCGTTGAAGCAGATGATTGCCGCAGTCTCTGTTGGTATTTACAAGGGTGAGCCGGTGCTGGATCTGGATTACCTGGAAGACTCCGACGCCGAAACCGATATGAATGTGATCATGACGGCCAATGGCGGTTTTGTCGAAGTGCAGGGCACCGCCGAGGGTAATACCTTCACCCGTGACGAGCTGAATGCCATGCTGGCGCTGGCGGAGAAAGGCATTAATGAGTTGTCTCAGAAGCAAATCGACGCATTGAACAGCTGATTCGTCGTTTCTCGGTTGAGTACCCAAGCCCGCCGGCGTTTGGCCTGGCGGGCTTTTTTATGGCTGGTGTTTGTGTGGCTGTCGCCTCAGGACTTACTCGTCGTCGAATTCGTACTCAATCATGACGGCGGAGTGATCACCAAATTGCAGGCTGTTTTCTATTTTGGCATCAACAACGTATTGGCGAATGCCGGGGCTGCAAATCTGATAGTCCTTGCGCCAGCCATTCTGGTTGCGGCGTGCGCTTTCGGCATCTGGCCACCAGGTGAACTGGTTTTCGCCAAAGTTGGCTTCGCGGAAGGCATCGACATAGCCTGCCGGGCCAAAGATCTGATCAAACCAGGCGCGTTCTTCCGGCAAAAAGCCTGGTGAGTTCTGGTTGGCTTGCCAGTCGGCCAGGTCAACCGTTTTGTGGGCGGCTTCAAAATTGCCGCAGATAATAAATTCACGGCGCTTGCGGCGATTTTTTTGCAGGTGTTCCAGAAACGATTTCTGGAAGGCCAACTTGTCGTCCAGGTTGTTAAAGGCGTCAACGGCAGGGAACAAGATTGAGCCAACACTGACATGAGGGAAGTCGGCCTGAATGTAGCGGCCTTGCATATCGCACTGGGAAAACGCCAGGCCGGTCATGATGGCCTTGGGAACCTCCCGGGTGAGGATGGCAACACCGGAGTAGTCGTCGGCTTCTGCGTCGAAAAAGTATGCGTTAAAATCTCGCGGGTAGACGACATCGTCAGACAGCTGATATTCCTTGGCGCGCAGATTCTGAATGGCAACGACATCGGCGTCTGCCATTGTCAGCCATGTATACAGGCCTTTATCTACCGCCTGTTGCAGTCCGTCTACCTGTAAAGTGATAACTCGCATACGTGGTTCCCAACTAGTGAAGCGTGTATCATAACCCATCAATCTAAGTGCGGGTAAACTGAGGCCATATTTGGTTGTGAGTTGTCTCACTTATCGTGCTTGTCTGGCACCCGGGAAGGTGGTTTTGAGTCAGCGACCCGCCTCTGGCGTGTCTGCTTCCCGGTCTGCTACTGACCAGTTCCTGCCTTTGTGTTATCCGTTCTGTTTATTATTGGCTCCCTTTTCAGGATACGATATGAAAGCCTATCAACAAGAATTTATCGAATTTGCTATTCGGCAGGGTGTCCTGAAGTTTGGTGAGTTTACGCTAAAGTCCGGTCGAATCAGCCCTTATTTTTTTAATGCCGGATTGTTTAACAGTGGTCTGGCGCTGGCCAGACTGGGCCGTTTTTACGCCGCTGCGCTGGAAGATTCCGGTCTGCAGTACGATGTTGTTTTTGGCCCGGCCTACAAAGGCATCCCCCTGGCCGCGACCATGACGGTGGCGCTGGCCAATGACTATCAAAAAGATGTTCCCTACGTTTTTAACCGCAAGGAAGCCAAGACCCACGGTGAAGGGGGCAATCTGGTGGGTGCTCCATTGGCGGGCCGTGTTGTGATTGTAGACGATGTTATCACGGCAGGGACGGCAATCCGGGAAGTCATGGGGCTGATTGCCGATACGGCCGGGGCGACAGCGGTTGCGGCGCTGATTGCGCTGGATCGTCAGGAGCAAGGCCAGGGTTCGCTGTCGGCGATTCAGGAGGTAGAACGTGATTTTGGTATCCGGGTGGCCAGTATCGTGAATCTGAACCAGGTGCTGGATTATGTCGCGACTCAGGATGCTTTAAAAAACCATGCGTCAGCCATTGAGGCCTATCGGGCGCAGTACGGGGTGTGCTGATGCGAATGTGCTGGAGTGGTAGGCTGGCCAGCGGTCGGTTATTGATCTTTCTGCTGGGGTCGTTACTGGCGACCGAAGCCATGGCCGCAAAATTGTACCGTTTTCAGGTCGATGGTCGCACGGTACTGCGGGATCGTATTCCGGCAGAGCTGCTCGGCCAGGGGTATGAGGTGCTGGGCAGCAACGGCATGGTCATTGATGTTGTGCCACCAGCCCCCACGGCGGAAGAGCTGGTGGTGCGGCGCACCAAAGAGGCCGCAGAGCAGCAGCGCCAGGAAAAAATGGCACAGCAAAAAGAAGCGGATATTAATCTTCTGCGTTTGTATGAGCAGCCATCCGATGTTGAACGGGCACGGTTGCGCAAGGCAGAGGAAGTGGGTACTTACATTTCCCTGCAGGAACGTCGCCAGGAGGCGCTGGAGCAAAAGCTGGCGCAGGCGCAGCGTCAGGCAGAGGGTTTTACCAGCCGAGGTGTGGAAGTCCCTGGGGATATTCAGCAGGAGCTGAATGAAGTGTCGGGAGTGCTCGCTGATAGCAAGCGGGATATCCGCGATCGACGCACCGAGTTGGGGCGTATTACCCGAGAGTACGCAGAACAATATGAACGGGTGCGAATATTACAGGTATATCCCCCCGGCACCTTGTATGACGAGGTGGATTTTGAGCGGGTTGACCGTTTCTCCAAAGCCAAGCCTCCTGTCAGTCGATAAACCAACCGGAATCTTGCACCACAGCCTGTCGCGACATCCAACGACAGCTTGTGGCGCAGTCTGAATCGGGCCTGTCCGTTAGTTGGTCGGGATTTGTTTTGTTCTTAACAGCTGGCTTTGCAGCACGAGCCATTGTTCATCCCAATAGGCGGTTGGCTTCAGTGCAAACTCGGTACGCACAAACTGGCGTATTTTGCCTTCTACCACAGCAGTCAACAAATTGGCCAATGCACTGGCGGTATGTTGCGGCAGTTTGTCTTCACGTAATTCGGCTTCCCGAATAATCTGTCTGAACTGGGTTTCCAGCCGTTCAAAAAATTGCTGGATGCGCTGGCGCAGGCGTTCCGTTTCACCCGACAGCGCATCTCCAGATAACAGGCGACACATGCCAGGGTTACGTTCGGCGAAGGTGAGTACCAGCATCAATGTATGCTGGCAACGCGCTTCGGCGCTGTCGATATCCTGCAGGATCAGGTTGATGCGGCTGAAGATGGTTTCTTCGATAAAGCTGATCAGCCCTTCAAACATCTTTGCCTTGCTGGGGAAGTGGCGGTACAGCGCCGCTTCTGATACGCCGACTTCCTTTGCCAGGTTGGCCGTGGTAATTCGGGCACCGGGCTGGGTTTCCAGCATATGTACCAGAGCCTGAAGTATCTGGTCTCTGCGGGACAGCTTGTCTTCCGCCTGTGCCATGGGTTCTCCTGTCAGCCTTTGCGGTTGGTAATCAGGGTGCCCACACCTTCATCGGTGAACAGTTCCAGCAGGGTGGAGTGTGCAACTCGACCGTCGATAATGTGGGCGCTGGTGACGCCAGCGTGCACGGCATCGAGGGCACACTGAATTTTGGGTAACATGCCACCGTAGATGGTGCCATCCGCAATCAGGTCGTCCACTTGCTGGGTGGTCAGGCCGGTGAGAATGTTGCCCTGTTTGTCCATCAGTCCGGCGATATTGGTCAGCAGGATCAGCTTTTCGGCTTTCAGCACCTCGGCGACCTTGCCGGCGACCAGGTCGGCGTTGATATTGTAGGAGTGGCCTTCGGAGTCTACGCCGATGGGGGCAATGACGGGGATAAAGTCGCTATCGTTAAGCATATCCAGCACCTTGGTGTTGATGCTGGCAACTTCGCCGACGTGGCCAATGTCGATGATTTCCGGTTTTTCCAGATCGGGTGTTGCCTTGGTGACGTGCAACTTGCGCGCGTGCAGCAGCTGGCCGTCTTTGCCGGTCAGGCCAATGGCGTTACCGCCGTTCTGGTTGATCAGATTGACGATGTCCTTGTTAACCAGACCACCCAGTACCATTTCGACCACGTCCATGGTTTCGCTGGTGGTGACCCGCATGCCGTTAACGAAGTGGCTTTCGATGTTGAGTTTGTTCAGCAACTCACCGATTTGCGGCCCGCCGCCGTGAACCACAATGGGATTGATGCCAATCAGCTTCAGCATCACCATGTCGCGAGCAAAGCTGTTTTTCAGCTCGTCGTCGATCATGGCATTACCGCCATATTTGACGACAATGGTTTTGCCTACAAAGCGTTGCAGGTAGGGCAGGGCCTGGCTCAGAACGTTGACGGTATTGATGGCGTCATCGCGGTTCAGCGGCATGGTGGTGCTCCATCGGGTACAGGGCAAGGCCGTTCGCTTGATTGGCCTTGCGGTATGGTTCAAGTTATTGGTGGCAAGCGCGGCAGTATAGCCTGACGCGGCGACGGCTCGCTACGGGCCGATCAGTGACGGCCAGAGTGGCCAAAACCACCAGTGCCACGTTCGGTTTCGGTAAATTCTGCAACCTGACGGAACTGGGCCTGCACTACCGGCACCAGCACCAGTTGCGCCAGGCGTTCGCCAACATTCAGCGTGAAGGCTTCAGCGCTTCGATTCCAGCACGATACCATGAGCGGCCCCTGGTAGTCGGAGTCGATCAGGCCGACCAGGTTGCCCAGCACGATGCCGTGTTTGTGGCCGAGGCCAGAGCGGGGCAACAGCATGGCGGCGAGGCCAGGATCTTCAATATAAATCGCCATACCGGTAGGGATCAGTACGGTCTGGCCCGGCTCAATGGTGAGGCTGTCTTCTTCAATACAGGCTCGCAGATCCAGCCCTGCCGAGCCGGGAGTGGCGTATTCTGGCAGCGGGATGGTATCTCCCAGGCGTTGGTCGAGAATCTTGAATTGCAGTGTATTCACGGTAACGGGTTCCTGTTTGTTTATGAGCGGTGGATGCACCGAGGCGGTTTATAGCGCCGCGAGCTGGATAGCAATGGCGGCGAGTAGTTGCCGTGCCAGCAAGGCTTTGTTCATGACCGTAAATTCGGTCGAGCCGTGTTTGCTGTAGAGCGTGACGGCATTATCGTCGGCACCAAAGCCGATATCCTGGCGCGAGACGTCGTTGGCGATAATCATATCGAGGTTTTTGCGTTCGAGTTTGGCGCGGGCGTAGGCATCGACATCGTTGGTTTCGGCAGCAAAGCCAACGGTAAACGGTCGATTTTTATGTTGGGCAATGGTGGCGACGATGTCGGGGTTCTTGACCAGCGTGAGCTGGATTTCATCTCCCGCCTTTTTGATCTTCTGTTCGGCAATCGTTGCCGGGCGGTAGTCGGCGACAGCGGCACTGGCGATAAACAGGTCGCAGTGCTCCAGTGTTGCTAATGCGGCGGCCAGCATATCGGTGGCAGAAACCACCGATACCAGCGTAACCCTGTCCGGTGCTGGCAGGTGGACGGGGCCGGAAATCAGCGTTACCTCAGCACCGGCTTCCTGTGCTGCCCGAGCCAAGGCATAACCCATTTTGCCGGAGCTGTGATTGCTGATGTAACGCACCGGGTCGAGGGCTTCGCGGGTTGGGCCTGCGGTAATCACCACGCGCTTACCGGCCAATGCACCGGTTGTGAAACGATTGGCCAGCAGGCGGGCAATGGCTTCCGGTTCCAACATGCGGCCGGGGCCAATATCGCCACAGGCCTGGGCGCCGGAGTCGGGGCCAAACAGGGCCAGCTTTTCTCCGAGCAGTTGTGCCAGGGTTGCGAGGTTGTTCTGGGTGGTCGGTGCGGCCCACATTTGCTGATTCATGGCGGGTGCCAGGCAGAGCGGCGCGGCGCTGGCGAGACAAACCGTGGTTAACAGATCGTTGCCCATGCCAGCGGCAAGGCGGGCGATGACGTCGGCAGTGGCTGGCGCAATCAGTATGGTGTCGGCCCAGCGAGCCAGCTCGATATGGCCCATGCCGGCTTCTGCGGTTTCATCCAGCAGGGCATGATGTACCGGATTTCCCGACAAGGCTTGTAGTGTTAACGGCGTGATAAATTCCAGTGCGCCTGACGTCATGATCACGCGAACGTCGGCACCGGCCTTGGTCAGGGTACGTACCAATTCGGCCGATTTGTAAGCAGCAATGCCGCCACTTATACCGAGTAAAATACGTTTATTGGCTAGTTGCAGCATGGCAGGACTCGTCAGTACCGGGGTAAAATGGCGTCAGTATAACGCAGCGGCGGATTGAAGGCGTCTTTCATGGCGCAGGCACTGTCGCGCACACACATACAGCGCAGATATAACGGATGCCCACATCACTGCAAGGAGGCAGCTTATGGCAATCACCGATTGGCCAGCCCAGGAACGTCCCCGAGAAAAATTATTGGCCCAAGGAGCCGAGGCATTGTCTGACGCGGAGTTGCTGGCGATCTTCCTGCGCACCGGCGTCAAGGGCAAGAGTGCGGTGGATCTGGCACGCGAGCTATTGGCAGACTTCGGCGGTCTGCGACCGTTGCTGATGGCCAGTGAAACGCGTTTTTGTCAGCCGTTGGGGTTAGGGTCAGCCAAGTTTGCCCAGTTACAGGCGGTGCTGGAAATGGCCCGGCGTCATTTGGCCGAGCAGTTGCAAAAAGGTGATGCCCTGACCAGCCCGGAACTGACCCGGCGTTATCTGGCATCGCAGATTCGGGATCGCGACCACGAAGTGTTCGTCTGCCTGTTTCTGGATAACCAGAACCGGGTTATCAAGTACAAGGAGCTGTTTCAGGGCACGATTGACGGTGCGGCGGTTTATCCGCGTGAGGTGGCTAAGCAGGCGCTGGCCTGCGGCGCAGCCGCTGTGATCTTTGCCCATAATCACCCCTCCGGAGTGGCGGAGCCAAGCCGGGCGGATCGGCATATTACCGATAAGCTGCAACAAGCACTGGGGTTGATGGATATCCGGGTGCTTGATCATATTGTTGTGGGCGATGGAGAGGAAGTGTCCTTTGCCGAGCGGGGCTGGGTGTAACACTTGCCGCCAGACCCGGAACGTTTTCTGGTTAGCTTCTGGTTAGTTGGCTGTGTATGGCAGGTAGTCGGTATAGCCTGCCGAGTCTCCTCCAAACAAATGGGCGTGGTTTAACGATGACAGAGGGTAGCCAGAGCGTAATCGTTCAGGCAGATCCGGGTTGGCAATAAATGGTCGGCCAAATCCGATCAGGTCGGCCCAGCCGGTCGAGATGGCCTGATTGGCTTTATCCAGATTGTAGTTCCCGGAATAGATCAGGGTGCCATGAAAAATAAGCCGTATGGCCTGTTTGAACGGTATCGGCATGATGGGCGCATCACTCCAGTCGGCCTCGGCAATATGCAGGTAACCCACGTTCAGTTCCTGCAAACGGGAAGCGGCAGCAAGGTAAGTAGCTTCTGGCGTATCGTCAATGGTGCCCTGTTGTGTGGTCAGGGGAGACAGTCTTACGCCTACCTGGGCTGGTGGATATACCTGCGTGGTGGCCGTTACCACTTCGGACAAAAACCTTAACCGGTTTTCCAGTGATCCGCCGTATTTATCCTCGCGGGTGTTCGCCCGGGAGTCCAGAAACTGATTGATCAGATAGCCATTGGCCGCGTGTAACTCGATACCATCGAAGCCTGCTCTGAGCGCATTTTCGGCGGCCTGACGGAAGTCGTTGATAATGTCCCCGATTTCACCCGGCTCCAGCGCCCTGGGCATGGAGTGCTGGACCATTTCGCCTGAGCCGAGTGCCGGACCTCGTTTTTCCGGGTCAATAAACACCTGCACCCCTTTGGCTTGTAGTGCTGATGATGAAACCGGCGACTGCCCATCAGCTTGCAATGACGTATGTGAGAGCCTGCCAACGTGCCACAGTTGGGCATAGATTCTGCCACCTTGCTGATGAATAGCATGGGTAACGTGTTGCCATGCTGCCACTTGGGCAGGTGTGTATATCCCCGGAGTCCAGGCGTAGCCCTGGCCTTGCTGGCTAATTTGGGTGCCTTCCGAAATAATCAGGCCAGCCGATGCTCTCTGGGCGTAATAGTCTGCCATTAGCCGGGTTGCAAGCCCGCCGCTGGTGGCTCTGGCTCGGGTCATGGGAGGCATGATGATGCGATTGGGCAGGAGCAGGTGTCCCAGCTGATAAGGTGAAAACAGCATGTCACTCTCCTGTGCCGGTTTGCGTGAGCGTGGCTGAACGGTGTGGTGAGGCCGAAGGTTTCAGCAATGAAAGACTGATACTCTCTGCCATTGCCTGGTTGCCGCGATCTCCCGGGTGTAAATGATCCCCTGAATCATAAACTGGATTCAGGTGACCAGTGTTGTGTGGATCTTCAAGGATCGCTGCCATATCGATAACACCAGCGAAAATGTCAGACGTTCTAAACCAGTGGTTAAGTGTTAAACGGAGCTGGTCTTTTTCAGGCTGGTAATAATTGTCCAGCGGCGTATCGGGAAGAGCACCCTTGAATGGCGGGAGTGTGGCGACCAATACACGGATGCCCTGACGTTTTGCCAAACGAACGAGTTGACGATACCCCTCGGTCAATTGATCAAGTGACGGCATCTGGCTGTCCGGGGCAAAGGCAGTGCCTGGCCAGGCAATGTCATTGATGCCCATCAGGACGATCAGTGTTTTGACACCGGGTTGTGACAGTACGTCCTGCTCCAGCCTGGCCAGTGCGTTTTCACCCATGCCATCAACCAGTAATCTGGCTCCGGAAATGCCGGCATTGATCACGGCCTGATTTTCCCGGATAAGACGTTGTGCCAGAAAGTCAGTCCAGCGGCTGTTGGTGTCCAGAGAGGCCGTCGCCCCATCGGTTATAGAGTCGCCCAGAACCGCAACGGTACTGGCCTGTTGGTTGGTATTGACCTCAATGCCACTGAGGATGGCTCGGGCTGTACTGCTCAATGCGTCTCTGAGTTGTGACGGTGTTGTCATCGACGCTGTTTGATCACCAGCAACAAGCCAGCTGGTTTGTCTGGCATCCCAGTGGAACGTTTGGACTGGCGTTGGCTCGGGAAGATAAAGCGCGACGGTCACTTGGGAGAGATCGGGAATCGGTAATGCAATCGGATCGCTGATAAGTCGCGCCCCCGGCATGATCCGGGCAACTGTCTGGCCATGAAAGGTCACTGCGGTCGGCTGGACAGTTGTGTTTTTGCTACCCTGCTCCAGTCTCACACTGGCATGACCAATAACAATCGGTGTTTTGCCGTATTCGTTGCCCAACACCAGCCGAAAGCGGTTTCCTCCCAGGCTGATGCGTGCATTCTGAATAATGGATTGATCCTTCAATGTGGCTGGCAGGTTGGTCGGAAAAATAAAAGATTCATCCCAAACGGGTTGTGGGCTGGCTGTCCAGCTGGTTATCCAGTGGTCCGTCTGGGCGGCAGTGCTCACGGGTATGTTGACCAAGGCTGTTAGCAGAGTCGTGGCCCAAAGCGAAAGGTGGCGTTTCATTGTCTGATTTCCTCTGTCATGGATTGAGCGACAGAATCCGTCAAAAAAGTACTTGGAAACAGATATTCAGAATGCCTACCATGTATGAAATAGATTCATAGAGTGTGGCTTTATGGCTCGTCAGGAAATCAATCGATCCGCTGAACTCGAAGTGTTTGTTCGGGTGGTTGATGCGGGTAATTTTTCAGCCGCCGCCAGAGCTCTGGATATGACGCCGTCTGCGGTCAGCAAGTTGGTTGCTCGTCTGGAAGTGCGTTTGGGGACACGCCTACTGGTTCGTTCCAGTCGCCAATTGCGTTTGACCACAGAAGGCTGCGTCTTTTATGAACGGGGTGTTCGTATCCTGGCCGATCTGGATGATGCTGAGTGCAGTGCTGCGGCCAGCAGTGTGCCAAAGGGACGCCTGAGAGTGAATGTCAATGTCCCTTATGGGCAGCATCTTTTACTTCCTATGGTGCCTGCTTTTTACACACGTTATCCGCAGGTGCAATTGGACATCGTGCTCGCAGATGAAGTGATGGATTTGTATGAGCACCGAACCGATGTTGCGGTCAGAGCTGGACCAATGCGAGACTCGGGCTTGATTGCTCGTCACCTGGGGAGTACTGCAAAAGTTATTGTCGGTGCTCCCCGGTATTTTGAGGAGCGGGGGCTGGTGCAGACTCCGGGCGAGCTGGCGGGTCACCTATTGCTGGATGTGAATTATCGGCGTGCCGATTCTGGCTGGCGGCTACAGGATGGCACGTCGGAAGAAACGGTGATTTATCCTGGGAATCATCTTCGGGTCAGTAATGGCGAGGCATTACGGCAGTTGGTGCTGGCGGGGGCGGGGCTTGCACGACTCTCCCGCTTTCAGGTTGAAAATGATATTCGCACCGGCCGTTTGTTACCCGTATTGGAGCCATGGAACCCTGGTGACCAAGAGACTTTTTACGCGGTATACGTGGGTCAGGGAGCGTTGATGCCACAGCGGATCCGGGTGTTTCTGGACTTTCTGGCGGAGCACGTTCGGCTGCCGGAAACCCCCTCTGGTTTCGAGTGAATTTCGTACAAAAAACAAACTTCAGCTTGCGTGGCGCTTGTCGTTTTGGTATAAAGCGCAACTCTTTTCAGCCAGGGCCTCTCTGGTGTCGCTTGAAAAAGCGCTCCATGCCCACGGTTGCTAACGAAATTCAGATTGATCGATACAGTTAAGAATCGGGGCTAGATCCATGTCTAAGGTTTGTCAGGTAACAGGAAAAGGTCCTGTTTCCGGGAATAACGTTTCCCACTCAAATACCAAAACCAAGCGCCGTTTTTTACCCAACTTGCAATACCACCGTTTTTGGGTAGAAAGCGAAAGCCGTTTTGTTCGTCTGCGTGTATCAACTAAAGGTATGCGTATTATCGACAAGAAAGGCATCGATCCGGTGCTGGCCGAGCTGCGTGCTCGCGGCGAAAAATTCTAAGGAGACTGATTATGCCACGCGACAAAATCCGTCTGGTGTCCAGTGCCGGTACCGGTCACTTCTACACTACAGACAAGAACAAGCGCACCATGCCTGAGAAAATGGAAATCAAGAAATTTGATCCCGTTATCCGCAAGCATGTGATGTACAAGGAAGCCAAGATCAAGTAATTGATCCTTCCTGTGCAGGCTTGAAAAACCCGGATAGCTCCTGAGCTATAACCGGGTTTTTTCGTATCTGGCGCTCGCCGCCAGGCTCTTCCTGTTATCAACATCCGATACAATCCAAACCATGCCAGAGCTTCCTGAAGTAGAAACGACCCTGCGCGGTATTGAACCGTACCTGCTGAACCAGACTATTCAGGGCGTCGTTGTGCGTCAGCCGCGCTTACGCTGGCCGGTTGCTGAAGAGGTGTCTGCGCTGGCGGGCCAACGGGTGACGGGCCTGAGCCGTCGGGGCAAGTATTTGCTGGTGCAGTTTGCTACCGGTACGGCGGTCTGGCATCTGGGCATGTCGGGGTCTCTACGATTGGTGAAAGAAGAGGAAGATCCTCGTATTCATGACCATATTGACTGGGTGTTAGAGAGTGGCTGGATTTTGCGCTATCACGACCCCAGACGCTTTGGTGCGTTGCTGTGGCAGCCGCCGGGAGAGCAGCTGAGTCAGATTGCCTCGCTGGGGCCAGAGCCGTTATTAGCCGAAACGCTGTCCGGCTTGTCGGCCGAGTCGTTGTATCAGCGCAGTCGTGGCAAGAAGCAGGCAATCAAGCTGTTTATCATGGATAACCACACCATGGTTGGGGTCGGTAATATCTACGCCAATGAGAGTCTGTTTATGGCCGGTATTCGGCCAACGACAGCAGCTGGCAAAATCAGTAAACCCAGATTTGCCCGCTTGTTGGCTTGTATCCGTCAGGTACTGGCGCAGGCAATTGAGCAGGGAGGCACGACGTTACGTGATTTCGTCAACAGCGATGGTAATCCCGGTTATTTTGCCCAGCAGTTGCAGGTGTATGGGCGTGGCGGCAAGCCGTGTCGGGTCTGCGAGGCGGTATTGTATGAGATTCGGCAAGGCCAGCGAGCGACGGTGTACTGCCCGGCCTGTCAAAAGTAGACGTTCGTTGCGAGGTATAGACCGGGCCTGTTGAGTGCCTGTGGCTCTCAGAATATTGAGAATAACCTCTATGTCACAGCTCGGAAGTTGCGTCAGTGACGTGATCGCAGAGTGCTGCTATAGTCCGCGACATTCTCATGTGGAGCTAAACGAGGAACCACGATGCAACTGACGGCCCTGAGAACCTCCTTACGTATCGGACTTGCAGCCTGTGTGCTGACGATGTCGGCTATGGCGCAGGCGGAAGATTTTGAAGAGACACCAAGTGTGGGTGCCATGGTGGCAGACACCTTGCTGGTGCGCCCGCTCTATTTCATCATCTCGCAGGCGGGTGCGGTGCTTTATTCTGTGACGCTGCCGTTTACGCTGATGGGTGGTAATTCGGATGAAGCAGCAGAAGCCATGGTGGTGACCCCGTTGCAGGCGGCTTTTGTTCGCTGTCTGGGCTGTGGCAAAACCAATTACGCTGTGAGCGAAGTCAAAGAAGGTGCTGGCAAGACCATTGATCACTTTGTTGAAGCAACGGTGGGTACGGCAGGTGTTACGAGCGAATCCGAGTCGGTTGGTGTAACGACACTGGGGGTGTTCTTCGGTACCCGTTTTGAGCTGGTTGATCGTAGTCGCTTCGATGTGTTGCTGGGTTATCAAAGCCTGGGTGAAGCCAAGGTAAAAAGCTCAGCCTCGCTGGGTGCTTTTAATGACACGACGTCTTCCATTCAGGTAGCCACCCGCTTTGGTCGCCAGATATTCAAACATACGGATCTGATGTTCAAGCTGGGCTTGCATCGCTGGTCGACCGAGCGTGAAACCGCGTCTGGCTCTACCAGTATGGATGGTTTTGGCTTGCTGTATGGCGTGGGTCTGGATGTCCGCCTGGATGATGCTTTTGGTGCCGGGTTGGGTTACACACGCTATGACCTGAGCAGTGATGGCGATGGTTATGATTCAGGTATCAATAGCGTGGATCTGGGTTTGCGGGTGTATTTCTGAGGCTGATAGTCGTCCTCTAATATCTTGCTTTCGTCGCGTCTCTGCAATGATGGCTGCCTGAATCGTTTTCCGGCAGCCCAAATACTTTCCCTCTTTCCGTTTATTCCCTCTTCCCGTTTATTCCATATTTCCGATACTTTTGCGTTGGTCGACAAAGTACTGCATCAGGTTGCGGGTGGAGTCATCGTGATCGTCACGAACGTCGCCGCTTTGCAGTTCGGGCAGGATGTTTTGCGCCAGGGTTTTGCCCAGCTCGACGCCCCATTGGTCGAATGAGCAGATGTCCCAGATCGTGCCAAGGATAAAAATCTTGTGCTCATACAGCGCAATCAGGGCACCCAGAGTGCGTGGACTCAGGTGATCCAGAATCAGACTGTTGGTTGGCCGATTCCCCTGGTGGATCTTGTGCGGGATCAGGCGTTCGATATTGGCGCTCGACATGCCCTTGGCGGTCAGGTCACGACGTACGTCGTCGGCGTTGATGCCACACATCAGGGCTTCGGTCTGGGCGAAGAAGTTGGCCATCAGTTTTTCATGGTGGCCCGCTACTGGGGTGCTGCTTTCTACCGAGCCAATAAAGTCAGCGGGTACGATGGTGTTGCCCTGATGCAGGTACTGATAAAAGGCATGCTGGCCGTCGATACCCAGCTGTCCCCAGATAATCGAACCGGTGGTGTAAGGAACGATGTCGCCGTTGCGATCAACGGATTTACCGTTGCTTTCCATTTCGGCCTGTTGCAAGTAAGCAGAGAATTTTTTTAGCGGCCAATCGTACGGTAGGATGGCCTGACTATGACGACCCAGGAAAGTGCTGTTCCACAGGGTGGTCAGTGCCAGCCACATCGGGGCGTTACGCTCCAGTGGCTCGTTACGAAAGTGCAAATCCATATCGTGGGCACCCTGCAACAATTCTTCAAACTGCTTGAAGCCCAGGTACAAGGCAATTGGGAGACCAATGGCAGACCACAGCGAGAAGCGGCCACCGACCCAGTCCGACATTTGGAAAGTATTCTCCAGTTTGATACCGAAGGCTTTTACCGCTACCGCATTGCTGGATACGGCAACAAAGTGCTGGGCGACGGCACGGCTGTCGAACGAGGAAGCCATCAGCCAGTTGCGGGCAGTCTGGGCGTTGGTCATGGTTTCGGAGGTGGTAAAGGTTTTGGACGCGACAACAAACAACACCCGCTCCGGGTTCAGCCCTTTCAGGACGTTGGCGATTTCCATGCCGTCGACGTTGGAAACAAAATGGATATTGATCTGGTCGTCGGCGTAGGGCTTGAGCGCCTGAGTCACCATCCGGGGGCCGAGATCAGAGCCACCAATACCGATATTGACCACATCAGTAATCCGCTTGCCGGAATGTCCTCGCCAGCGGCCCTTGCGTACGGCATTGACAAACACTCGCATACGTTTGAGTTCGTGTTCAATGATGGGCATGACATCTTCGCCATCCACGTAAACCGGTGAATGACCACGGTTACGCAAGGCGGTATGTAATACTGCCCTGTCTTCAGTCACATTGATGTGCTCACCGTTAAACATGGCGTCGCGACGTTTTTCCAGATCACACTGGCGTGCCAGTTCCAGCAGTTGCTGGAAGGTGTCATCGTCAATCGGGTTTTTGGAGATATCCAACAGGATGTTCTGAACCTTGAGCGAATATTTGTCAAACCGCTCCGGGTCATCGAACAGCGACAGTATGGGGGTTTCAAGTGCCGTTTCGATGCGTTGCTGCAAAGCTTGCCAGGCGGGTAATTGGGTAACGGCGGACATGACGTATTCCTTATCTGTCTTACGGTAAGCGGATTGTTATTGTTCGTTGTTACAGCAAGAGGACGGGTGAGACAACGCTTGCTGTGCCCACATCCCGTTGGCCCCTGCTGACGTTTCGTCGTGCATCTGTTTCTCAGCCGCTGGTTGTTCTGGTTCAGCCGCGCAGGGATCTGGCCGCCCTGGCCAGCTCGCGAATGCCATCCCAGTCTTTGGCTTCGAGCAGATCATCCGGGGTTAGCCAGGTGCCGCCGACACACATGACATTGCTGAGGCACAGGTATTCGTTGGCATTGGCCGGGCGAATACCGCCGGTAGGGCAGAAACGCACTTCAGGGAAGGGGCCGGCAATGGATTTCAGGATGGCGGTGCCACCGGCGGCAGCGGCCGGAAAAAACTTGAAGCGACGGTAGCCAAAATCCATCGCGGTCATCATTTCGGATACGGTCTGTATGCCGGGCACCATTGGAATGTTGGCGGCGATAGCGCCAGCCAGCAGCGCTGGTGTAGCGCCAGGGGTAAAGATAAATTCACTGCCGGCGTCGATAGCGGCCTGCAGATTGGTGACATTGGTAACGGTGCCAGCGCCGACGCGAGCGCCTTTGACTTCCTTGCAGATGGCGCGGATGGCATCCAGTGCAGCATCGCTGCGCAGGGTGATTTCCAGCACTGGCAAGCCCCCGTCGACCAGTGCCTGGGCCAGTGGTACGGCGTCTTCCAGATGTTCGATTTTTAATACCGGAATCACCGGTGCCAAAGCGACCAGATCATCAATTTGCTGGATAAAGGTGTCTGGATAATTGCTTGCTGTCATAACAACTCCTTGCGCGCGGCTTATGGATCAGACTGCCCGGATAATCCGGCTTGTGTATTACAGGGCATGGCAAACGGGGATAAATCGGTACTTATCACCAGTAGCCAAGAACCCGCAGGCTTCGAGCGTGTTGATGCTATTCAGATGCAAGATCCGCTCCTGTCTGGTTGGCGGCGGATAATGAGCTGTCTGGCTAGCAAACGCCTGCTATCGTGTCGAGCCGGAGAGGGCGATGCACAGATTTGAGACACCATGGTGCCCTCTTTTGTTGATGCCGTGTAGTTATTTAGTTATCCACACAGCCGCCAGATTTTCTTCGTAGCACTTTGCAAGTTTTCCGTACTGAATCATACTGTCTTGCTGCATGGAACTTGATACCTTGAACTGGCCGACAGGGACTCCTTGTCTGTCGTGTATCAAAATAAGAAAAGGACTGCTCACATGGCGACGATCAACCTGTTCGTTAGCGCTATCACCTTGATGCTGCTGTCCACCGCTGTTCTGGCGGGTGACGTGGAGGTGCTCCATTACATGACCTCTACCGGAGAGGCTGCTGCAATTGAGGTTCTGAAAGAGGAGCTGCGAGCCAGCGGCCACTCCTGGAAAGAGGTTGCTGTTGCCGGTGGCGGTGGTGAAACCGCCATGACCGTGCTGAAATTCAGGGCACTTTCTGGCAATCCACCGGCTGCTGCTCAGATCAAGGGGCCGCAGATTCAGGAATGGGGCGAACAGGGCTTACTGACATCGCTGGATAGCATTGCCAGCGCTGGCCACTGGGATGAGCTACTGCCTCCGGTGGTCAGCAATATGATGAAATATCAGGGTGAGTATGTTGCGGTGCCGGTGAATGTCCATCGAGTGAATTGGTTGTGGGCTAATCCCGATGTGTTCCGCAAGGCCGGAGTTGCCATACCGACAACCTGGGATCAGTTTTTTGAAGTGGCCAACGTATTAAAATCCAAGGGTATTCTGCCACTGGCTTATGGTGGCCAGACTTGGCAGGACGCCACTTTCTTTGAAACCGTGGCGCTGGGGGTTGGCGGCGCGGAGTTCTACTCCAGCGCTTTTGTTGATCTGAACCAGAAAACCCTGACCAGCGCGACCATGGTCAAGGTGTTTGAAACCTTCAGGAAAACCCGCGAATACACCGATGCCGATGCACCTGGCCGGGACTGGCACCTTGCCACCCGCATGGTGAGTAATGGTGAAGCTGCGATGCAAATCATGGGTGACTGGGCGAAAGGCGAATTCACCGCCGCTGGTCAGCATGCCGATGTCGATTATGTGTGTCTGGCCGCACCGGATACCAGCGGTGCCTTTATTTTTAATATCGACAGTTTTGCCATGTTCGAGCTACGCGATAGCGATGCCAGAGAAGCCCAGGCGGATTTGGCGCGGCTGGTAATGGAACCGATGTTTCAGCAGGCATTTAATGTCAACAAGGGTTCCATTCCGGCGCGGTTAGGGATGGATCGTGCGGCATTCGACAGCTGCGCGCATGCTTCAATGGATGCTTTTGTTGCCAGCGCGGCGACTGCTCAACTGGTACCGAGTATGGCGCATGGTATGGCAACGAGTTCGCAGGTACAGAGAGCCATTTATGACGTCGTGACGGCTTTTTATAACAGCAAGAACCTGTCCGCCAAAGAGGCGGTCGACAAGCTGGCGCATGCGATTGATGCGGCGCGCTGACCCCCTGCTTGGCATTTGTTATTCCATACCTTGTCGCTAATCTCCATTCTGAAATGAAGGCACGATGAATCCATTACTTGAGCATGCCCTGGCGGTTTTTATGGCCTTTTTTGCCATCATGAACCCAATCGCCAATACCACGGTTTTTTTTGGACTGGCTGGTGAAAAAAGCGCCAGCGAGCAGCGTAAAATCGCTAAAAAAGCACTGACCATTACCTTTGTGATTGTGTTGTTGTTTGCTGTGCTGGGAAAATCAATTTTCCACCTGTTTGGCATCACTTTGCCTGCCCTGCGCATAACCGGCGGTGTGCTGGTGTTTATCATCGGCTATCACATGTTGCAGGGGGCAAATTCAAAGCTACACACGGCCGAAGAAGATTCTGATACTGACATTGCGGTCTCACCGATGGCAGTGCCACTGCTTGCCGGGCCAGGCACCATCGCCACCGCCATGAATTATTCGGCAGCGGGTGGGTGGCTGGAAATTGTCCTGACCGTTTTTGCGTTCACCGTACTGTGTTTTATTACTTTTTACTGTTTTGTTTTCAGCGCCAGAATTCTCTCGGTCATCGGTGAAAACGGGCTTGGCATCATTACTCGGCTGATGGGACTGATTCTGGCCGTTATTGGTGTGCAAATGCTGGTTGAAGGCATAAATTCAGCCATTATCATCACCACAGCAGTACAAGCCAGTTGAGATAAGGACGCAGTATTGACTGATCGGAAACCCACGGCGGGATTCGATGTTATGATATTGCCATCAATATTCAGGGGGTAATCATGTCCAAAGCGTTTGAATTGCAGGGAATCGTGCATTCCATTGACGAGACCAAAGCCTACGGTCAGAACGGCTTCACCAAGCGTGAATTTGTGATCAAGCTGACGGGGGAGGGTGAGAAAGCCGAATACCCGAATTATGTTGCGCTGGAACTGATCAAAGACAAATGTGCCTTGATGGACAGCTACAATCTTGGTGATGAAATCCAGGTGAGTTTCAATTTCTCTGGTCGCCTGTGGAATGCACCAGGTAAGCCGGAGAAATGTTTTACCAGTCTGCAGGCCTGGCGTGTTGAGCGGGCGGGCGAGTCAGTGCAGTCTGGAGGTGGCGATCCGTTCGCCCAGAGTATGCCGAACTATGACGATGACGTACCCTTCTGAATATCTTCAGGCCGCTGGACGCTCTCTGGTCGCGGGGAGCCTTCACCTTTTGCCAGTCAGTAATCAAGTGGTTGTTTGGATATGCAGGGAATGCAGGGAGAAGAGTGGTTCAGGGTAGGTCGGAGACAATTGGGTAGCCATGTGGCCCCCATTACGTCTTCGAATAGTGTGAAGCAAAAATCGTTGCCAGACTCAGGCTGGGTGCCGACGACTTATTATTGTGTCGGTGGTGCCTGAAAGACGTCTGGAACTTAGTGGCCGGAAATCATTTTGTGAGATTTGATGTGGAATGCATGTTTGATGCTGGTCATCAGGTCGCTGAAAAAAGCCGCCATATAATCAGAACGCATTTGTTTGGCTTGGGCAATGTGCATATCAATTTCGTCTTTGCTGCAGACGTTGACTGAGAGGTCGTTGTTGTTCATAAGATGAACTCCTTGGTTGGGTTAGCTTGCAGAATCATAGTAGTGATCTTTGTACCGGCAAAAAAGCGAAGCTTTCTAATCAGAATGCTGAAATAAACTAACCATTTGAATACCGTCTCCAGGTTGTGATCGCTCGGATCATTTCCCCATTTATTCTATAAGCCCCCATAAAAAGCCGGTTTGAAGCATTTTTGCTATATCCATGAGTGTGGATTTTGATCTTTGTTACTTTAAAAAACGTGAGTAATATTTAGGGGACATATATAGACGCTTCCCCAAGATCAAGGATGACTTGGCCCTGACACCTGCCATATGCCCTTGATTTATTTCCTGTTAACCATCACTTGTTCGTTGCGATATGTGTATAGGCAGCGCGGTAATGTCCGCAGGTGGTCGCGGTACATGAGCGGACGATGTCGGTGAGAAAGTCCTGTCTGGCAGCTCAGAGACGGTGCGCCATAAAACAGACTGGCCAATTGGTGATTATTTGAACAAATATTCCTCGAATCCCGGCGCATGCTGTCCTGGCTGCTACTTTTAAAAGAACAACCACCGGTTTACGGCATCGGCGGATCTTTCGGGAATCTGCAAATGCCTGGCAAGGCCCTTGTTTTGACACCCCCCGACCTTCTACCCGCCAAGTGCGGGTTTTTTTGCACCAAAAAAGATCTAAAGGCATTATTTTTGTGCGCTATTACCATTCTATCGATCGTTAGTTTCTTGTCTCTTGTTTGTATAGTTTTTTCTGGTCTTTATAGCTATTTATTTATTCTCTATGGTTGTTAAAACTCGCCGTTCTGGCTAAACCCTCTTTATTTTGTCAACTTTGTTGATAGTGTTATTGTTTTAAATTAACTATTTATATAGCTTTAATATATTTTAAAAATATTTTCACACTCTACCGTGTCACTTTTTTGTGCGCTATAACTTATTGTTTTTAAAGGATTAAAATTTTTAGCGTATGGCAAAGTAGACAATTGAATCAAGCCAACACGTTAATCGGAACGCCCTGTGCTGAAGCCTGTGTATGAACCGGAGGATGTGTGATGGCGAATAACTGGTCTGAAGTAATCACCCAAGCCACGGTGTTGAGGCGGCAGTTGCATCAGCAGCCGGAGTTGAGTTGGGAGGAAGAGCACACGGCCCTGGTTGTGCGTCAACGACTGGATCATCTGGGTATTCGCTGGCGTCCTTGTGCTCGTACCGGTACGGTCGCCTGGCTTGGCGGTGCGCATGCGAGTATTCGTTCCAGTGATACTCTCTCCCCGCATATTGCCCTGCGTGGCGATATGGACGCGTTGCCGATTCAGGAACAAACCGGCGTTGCCTGGCAGTCGCGTCAGGATGGCTGTATGCATGCCTGTGGTCACGATGGCCACAGCGCTACCTTGCTGGCGACGGCGCACTGGCTGAAGCTCAACGAAACAGCGTTGCCAGCGCCGGTGACGCTGGTGTTTCAGCCTGCCGAAGAAGGCGGACATGGTGCCAAGGCCATGATCGACGACGGTGCGCTGGAAGGGGTAGACGTCATCTTCGGTTGGCACAACTGGCCCGCGATTCCGTTTGGTCATCTGGCCTGTCCCAATGGCATTGTGATGTGTGGCAACGGCACCTTCCAGATTCGGGTGAGTGGTCGTGGCGGCCATGCCAGTCAACCGGAGTTGTGTCGGGATCCGGTATTGGCGGCCAGTGCGCTGGTGATGGCGTTGCAGCAGATTGTCAGTCGTCGTCTGGCACCGCAGCAGGCCGCCGTGGTCAGTGTAACCTCGATCGAAGCGGTCAGCGCTCCGACGGTGATCGCCCAGAACGCCGTCATATCCGGCAGCATCCGGGTGCCAGACAGCGCCACCCGTTTGCAGGTGAATTCGCTGATCGACGAAATCTGTCAGCACACAGCCGCTGGTTATGGCGTGGTCGCGGAAGTGGAGCATCAGCCCCGTTACGAAGCCACCATCAATCACCCGGAGCAGGCGCGTCAGATGCGTCAGGGGTGGGAACAACTGTTTGGTGCTCAGGCGCTAGAGCATGGCGTGCGCTTGCCCATTATGGCGTCGGAAGACTTCAGCTATTACCTCAATGAGATTCCCGGCGCATTTGCGCTGGTCGGTTCCGATGACGGCTCGGCACCCGCCTGGCCCTGTCACAGTCCCCATTACGATTTTAACGATCGCCTGATTGAACAGGTGACCCGTTTGTATGCCCGGCTGGTGCATGCCCCCCAACCCTGAGCAGACCGATGTTACCCAACCGGTTCCGCCAGTTTTGTTTGATGAAGGAGTAATTGATGAGCATTTTTACGCAACGTGAGTCCGATATTCGTGCCTACTGTCGTGTTTATCCCGTGGTGTTCGATAAAGCCTCCAACGCCCGTCAGATTGATGAGCAGGGCAATGAATATATCGATTTTTTTGCCGGGGCCGGGGTACTGAATTTTGGCCACAATAACGAACGCATGAAAGCGGCGGTGATCGACTACATCCAGCAAGACGGTGTGCTGCACAGTCTGGATATGCACACCACCGCCAAGCGTCGCTATATGGAAGTGTTTGAAAGCGTGATTCTGGAACCACGCGCCATGGAGCACCGGATGCAGTTTATGGGGCCAACCGGCACCAATGCTGTTGAAGCCGCTTTGAAACTGGCGCGGCGGGTTACCGGACGGCGGCAGGTCGTGGCCTTCTCGAAAGGCTTCCATGGCATGACACTGGGTGCGCTGGCTTGTACCGCCAACAGTTACTTCCGGGGTGCGGCAGGCGTTGCGCTCGATAACGTCACGCATCAGCCGTTTGCAGAAATCACGCATCTGGACAAACTGCGTGAACAATACGCCGATGCGTCCAGCGGCGTTGAGCCACCGGCTGCCTTTATTGTCGAAACCATTCAGGCCGAAGGCGGCGTCAATGTCGCCAGCAAAGAATGGTTGCAGGCACTGCAAGCCCTCGCCCATGACCATGGTGCCTTATTGATTGTTGATGAAATCCAGGTGGGCTGTGGCCGCACCGGGTCGTTTTTCAGCTTTGATGATGTTGGCATCGACCCAGACATTATCTGTCTGGCCAAGGGCATTGGTGGTATGGGCACACCGATGGCGATGAACCTGGTCAAACCGGAGCACGACAAACATTGGTCACCGGGTGAGCATACCGGCACCTTCCGGGGCCAGAACCTGTCCTTTGTGGCGGGTGTCGAAGCGCTGAACTACTTCCGCGACAGTGAACTGATGGATCAGGTGGCGAACTACACCGAGGTGATGAACACCGCTCTGGCACCGTTGGCGCGCAAATATTCACAGGTTGCCATTCGTGGCAAGGGCATGATCATTGGCCTCGATGTGGCGGATACCGAACACGCCAAAGCTATCGTGGCCGAGTGCTTTGACAACGGTCTGCTGATCGCCAGTTGCGGCACCGGTGGTCGGGTGCTGAAGCTGATTCCACCGTTAACCATTCCTGAAAGTGACCTCAGGGCCGGACTGGCCATTCTGGTTCGTGCCACCGACAACGCACTGGAGGCAGCCCGATGAGACAGCGTGATGATATGACTTTCCCGCACGAAGAATACGTACGCCGGATGGACGCCCTGCGAGAGCGTATTGCCTACCGCCGGCTCGACGCCGTGGTGATTTCCGACCCGGAAAACATCATGTACCTGACCGATTACCAGACCACCGGCTACAGTTTCTTTCAGGCGCTGGTAGTACCGCTGGAAGCCGAACCATTCATGATCACGCGGGCGATGGAAGAATCCAATGTGATTCATCGCACCTGGGTGGAAGTGACCCGTCCTTACCCGGATACCGGCGATGCCATCCAGATGCTGGTGGATGCGCTGACTGAATTTGGCTTGGCCAACAAACGTATTGGTTACGAACGTAACTCCTACTTTTTCCCGGCCTACCACCAGGACTTTATCCACACCCGGATGCGTAATGCCAAGCTGCTGGACTGCTTTGGCATTGTTGAGCAGGGGAGGATTTGTAAATCCGTACACGAAATCGGGATTATGCAACGGGCCGCTACTGCCACCGAAGCGGGTATGGCCGCAGGTATTGAGGCTTGCATGGCGGGTGCCAGTGAGAACGAAATTGGTGCCGCCATCAGCTCCGGCATGTTCCGCGCTGGTGGCGAAACCCCGGCGGTGATGCCCTATGTCACCTCCGGCCCTCGCTCAATGATTGGTCATGCGACCTGGGAAGGACGGGTGGTGCAGCCGAACGAACATATCTTCCTGGAAGTCGGCGGTTGTTATCGGCGTTACCACACCGCCATGATGCGCACCGTGGTACTTGGCGAGCTGAGTGATTCCATGTACAAAGCGCAGGAAAAGATGAAGCAGGCGTTAGATGCCGTGCACGAGTTTGTGCAGCCGGGCATGACCGTCTCGGATGTGGATAACATGATCCGTAATATCATTTCCGACAACGATGTGGGTGCCCGGCTGGCGACCCGCTCCGGGTACTCGATCGGCATCGCCTTTCCACCGAGCTGGGATGAAGGCTACATTGTCAGCCTCAATCAGGGCGATTCGGCGATTCTGGAAGAGGGCATGACCTTCCATATTATTCCCTGGATGTGGGGCGTCGACGGCGACAAGACCTGCGGCATCTCCGATACCATTTACATCACTGACCAGGGCTGCAAGTCCTTCTTCAGTATGGAGCGGGATTTTGTGGTGAAGCCGGAGCCGAGCAGTAATCTGGTGGATCTGGGTGCCGTTGCCCGCAAGCCAGAATCTGCCCCCGCCGAGCTGGCACTGGCAGACAAGCCCGCAGCCAAAAAGAAAACCGCCGATGCCTGATGCGATAAGCCATCGATAGACTCGATGGCTGACCAGACCCTTGAATTAACCGAGCTGCCCTGTTGGATATCCGCAGCGGCAGCCGCAGGAGATAGTATGCTGACGGTAACAAACCCGACCACCGGGATGGTGCTGGAAACTTACCCCACACTGTCTGTGGATGACATAAATCAGCGCATAACACAGGCCACCAACGCCTATCAAGACTGGGGCAGTGCCCGATTGAGCTTGCGTTGCAAAGTAATGCTGGGGGTTGCGGCCAAGCTGCGTGAACGCAAGCAGGCGCTGGCCGAGATGATGGCACTGGAAATGGGCAAGCCAATCCGGGAAGGATTGGCAGAAGTGGAAAAAGCCGCCTGGTGCACCGAACATTACGCTGAACAGGCAGCGGTGTATCTCGACAGTGAATCGATTGAATCGGACGCTGTGCAAAGCTATGTCACCTATCAACCATTAGGTGCGGTGTTGGGTATTTTGCCCTGGAATGCGCCGCTGTGGCTGGCATTCCGGTTTCTCGCTCCGGCGCTGATGGCCGGTAACACCTGCGTGATGAAACACGATCCGAATGTGCAGGGCTGTGCACAGCTGATTGAGACGGTCTTTGATGACGTATGTGCGGTCAACAAAGTACCAGCCCACATTATGGTCAATCTGACCGTGGCGACGGAACAGATCGAAGCGGCTATTCGGCATCCGGCAATTCAGGCGGTGTCATTTACCGGCTCCAGTGCCGCTGGTGCCAAAGTTGCCAGCATTGCTGCTGCCGAAATCAAACATGCTGTACTGGAGCTGGGTGGCTCAGACCCCTGCATCGTGATGGCCGATGCCGACCTCGACAAGGCTGCAGACATCGTCGTGTTGTCGCGCATGATCAATGCCGGTCAATCCTGTATTGCCGCCAAACGGATACTGGTCGAAGCACCAGTGTACGACGACTTTGTCGACAAGCTGGCCAGCCGGATGGAACAATTGGTGATTGGCGACCCGTTGCTGGACGACACCCAGATAGGCCCGATCGCCCGTCAGGATTTAATGAACAACCTGCATCGCCAGGTCGCCGACACCATTAACGCCGGTGCTCGCTGCCTGTTGGGTGGTGAACCACTACATCGTCCGGGATTTTATTACCCGCCGACCTTGCTGGTAGACGTCGAACCGGGCATGGCCGCCTTTGAAGAAGAAACCTTCGGGCCTGTGATGGCGGTGATGAAAGTCGACGATTTTGAGCACGCTATCACGGTCGCCAACGCCACAGAATACGGCCTTGGTGCCAGCATCTGGACCAATACCCCACGGCAGAAACGTCAGGCCATCCTGCGCCTGCAAGCCGGACAAGTGGCGGTGAACGGCATCGTCAAAACCGATCCACGGCTGCCATCCGGTGGTATCAAAAAATCCGGCTACGGTCGCGAACTGGGGCCGCAAGGAATTCGGGAGTTCACCAACGCCAAACAGGTGTGGATAGGCTAAACGAGGCACCCATGCTGCTGTCTGCATGGGTGTTTTACCCCAGCGAGATAATCAATTAAGTATCATTGATGCGATGATTGGCAAACAATAATCTAACCCGGTGACGCTACTGCCATTGCCTTAAAGCCCTCCCAAGACCACCCGAACGTCCACTCTGGAGTCACGGCTAATAAACTCGGCTAAGACGAAGACGGACGGGTGATTAACCCGCCCTTGCTGCGTTTGGCTCAGCCTTGCATATGCGCCCGATATTCCAGCTGACGTTCCAGCATCCAGCCCGGATATTCGTCTGGCAAGCGGCTGACTTCATCCAACATTGCTCGCTCCTCAAGCGTCAGTTGCACCTGGGTTGCCGCGATATTGTCCTGCAGTTGATCGATGCGTTTGGCACCGATAATCACGCTGGTGACGGCTTGCTGGTGGAGCAGCCAGGCCAGTGCAATCCGCGCTACGCTGGTTTGTTTTTTGGCGGCAATGCCTCGCATCACGTCAATGACCTGACTGCCGCGCTCGCGGTTGACCGGTGGGAAGTCGAACTTGGCGCGACGGTTTTCTTCCGATGCTTCCGGGCCTTCGTATTTACCCGACAGGTAGCCACCGGCCAGAGGACTCCAGACCATCAAGCCGATGTTTTCCGCTTCGAGCATGGGGATGACTTCCCGTTCGAGATCGCGGCCGACAAGGGTGTAATAGGCCTGCAGCGAGATAATCGGGCACAGTCGACGGGCTTCGGCGATGCCGACCGCTTTGATCACTTGCCAGGCAGCCCAGTTCGATAGCCCGATGTAGTTCACCAACCCGTGTTGTACCAGAGTGTTGAGGGCTTCGAGGGTTTCTGCGATTGGCGTTGCCTTGTCGAAACCGTGAATCTGGTAAAGATCAATGTAGTCGAGTTGCAGGCGCTGCAAGCTGGCCTTGCACTGGCTCATAATGTGGCCACGTGATGCCCCCCGAGTATTGGGGCTGGCACCCATGGGGCCGAGCACCTTGGTCGCAATCACGACCTCGCTGCGGTTAACGCCCAGGTTCTTTAATGACTGGCCCAGCAAGCGTTCGCTGGCGCCACCACCGTAGACGTTGGCGGTATCGATAAAATTGATGCCTGCCGCCAGTGCGGTCGTCACCAGTTCATCGACTTGTTGCTGTTGTAGCTGGCCGATCATGCCCCAGATGCCATCACTGCCACCAAAAGTCATGGTGCCAAGGCACAGTTCAGACACAAACAAGCCGGAATTGCCCAGCTGACGCATACGCATCCCGCCTGAATTGGTGGCCGGGGGAGTAATATTGGGTGTGGTTGGCATAACAAGTCACCTTGGTTGGTTTGTGATTGCCTGTGCGACTGTGGCAAAGGCATGGGGTTATGCTATCGCCAGAAGCTGTCAGAACCGCTGGCAGAAACTCGCAGACTCTTGCCTGATCCTGTCAAACTGTTTGCCGGGGCCTTCTTTTTGACGGACGTCAGAGTAAGGTGGTTCCAGGTGATAGTCGGTGCTGGTGGGAGACGGTTAGAGACTGGTGGCGGCTGTAGCAGAACGAACGGGAGAGCATCAATATGAGTACACAATCCGGGGTGATACCATTCAAACGGCCAGAACCGACAGGTGCTGCTGCTGTTGATGACCGACAGGATACGGCGCTCGACCAACTGCGAGTGTTGGCAGAACGGCAGTGGCATACCCATGGCCATAACAATGCCATTGATGGCTTGCGGCTGACCCTCGCCACCGAGCCCAGCGGCACTATTCGGGCGATTTACCCGACCTCATTTTGTGTGGTGCTGCAAGGCAGCAAGATCAGTGAACTGAGTGACTCCCGGTTTCACTATCAGCGTGGCCAATGCCTGTTTGCGTCGGTGAATGTGCCGGTGAACTCCCGTATTGTCGACGCCAGCAGCCAGCAGCCCTACGTGGCGTTCAGTTTGGCCATCGACCCGGCGATGGTGTCGGAATTGCTGCTGCAACACCCGGACATTCAGGCTGCTGTAACGCCGGTCACTGCGCTTGCCAGCGCTATGTCTGGTACCACCAGACAACCGGCGTTATCGACGGGTGAGATCCCCGCCGACCTGTACGATCCGCTGATGCGCCTGCTGTACTTGCTGGATCAACCGCAACACCTCGATATTCTTGAACCGCTGATCCGACGGGAAATTTGTTGGCGATTATTACGTTCACCGATGGGCGCTGCGCTGCTGCAAACAGGCCTGGAAGACAGCGATACTGCCCGTATTGGTCGGGTCACGGCCTGGATACGTACCCATTTTCAGCAAGCCTTCAAAGTGGCCGATCTGGCCGCGATGGCCAGCATGAGTGCCGCCTCGTTTCACCGCCATTTCAAGGCGATTACCCAGCTCACGCCGGTACAGTTCCAAAAACAGATACGCTTGCAAGAAGCCCGGCGATTACTGCTTACCGAGCACGAAGTGGCCAGCGTTGGCTATCAGGTCGGTTACGAAAGCCCATCGCAATTCAGCCGTGACTACCGCAAATTATTCGGCGCCCCACCGGGGAAAGACAAGGCAGTAATGCGCTCGGAAATAGCGATTGAGAGCCGGGTGTGATTTGATCGGAGTTTCTTGCTTCGGAATCCCGTTATGACTGCTGCTACCCCTGAAAAGGTCGCCATTTTTGTCGACGTACAAAATGTCTATTACACCACTCGCAGTGCCTTTAAACGCAACTTCGACTACAACCGCTTCTGGGCACAAGCCACAGAAGGGCGTGACCTTGTCAAAGCCGTTGCCTATGCCACCGACCGTGGTGATCAGAAACAGCGGGAATTCCAGAATATCCTGCGGGCGATTGGTTTCGATGTGCGGTTAAAACCTTTTATTCAGCGTGCTGATGGCTCCGCCAAGGGCGACTGGGATGTGGGTATTACCATTGATGCGCTGGAATTTGGTCAGCAGGCAGACGTGGTGGTGCTGGTCTCTGGTGATGGCGATTTTGATTTACTGGCCAATAAACTGAGGGTCGGTGAGGGTAAGCGGGTGGAAGTGTATGGCGTAGCCAAACTGACGGCGGCTGCGTTGATTAACGCTGCCAGCGAGTATTTCCCGATTGATGGGGACTTGTTGTTGGGTTAACCGGTTCGGTTTTAAACGGTACGGAGCGGCGAGTTTCCATGCTGGCCAGCTATACCGGCAGCCTGTGGGTCAATCCGGATGTCAGCCGGGTGCTGATTGAGTCCGAACAACACCCAGTCGCCTGTTCGCTCGCAAACGGGCAAACCATACAGGCTCATGCTCAGATGATTTCACGGGATGGGAAGGCTGGTAGCGCATTCATCAGGCCGATCAGGCCGATTTCACCTGTGCTCTCCAGTCTACCCGCGCAAAAATAACGCCTTCCACCGCCAGCACATTGCCGTTGCTGCTGTAAACGCCACAGCCTTTCTCTGTGACATGGTGCATCTGGCCATTGGTATGAAACAACCGATAGTTGAGCTCGAAGCTGCGCTGCTGCGCCAGTGCCTCCTGCACTTGTTGCCATACATAGTCGGCGTCGGCCGGGTGTATCAGTTTGCCGTAACTTTTGTGGGTCATTCTGACCAGGTCGTCGGCGCTATAGCCGGTCAGTGCCAGGCAGCCTTCGCTGACGTATTCCATCGTCCAGTCGCGGTCGTTGCGGGAGCGATAAATCATGGCCGGTAGCCGCGACATCAGGGCATTCAGACCACGTTGGGTGGCCTTGTTTTGCTGGTCGGTCTGAACCTGACGGGTGATATCGCAGAGGGTGGCGGAGAGATATTGCTCATCCAGCGTTTGCAGGCGCAGCTCGCACCAGACCGGGGGATGCTCATGAGTGGCCAATCGCAGTTGGAGTGGCTCAGGGGATTGGCCGTCGGTGACGTTGCCATTGAGTTGCTGAAGCCAGCCGGAGCGATCCTGCGGGTGCAGAAAGTCTGCCAATGGTCGGCCGATACTGGCGTCGAGAGTATGGCCGGTCAGACGATGCCAGGCCTGGTTGGCATAGGTCAGTCGTCCCTGGCGATCAAGCTGTAAGACCGCATCACTCAGGCTGTCGAGCAGGTGTTGCAGGTCAGCCGCTGCTAGCTGGGTTGAAGGCTGCCGGGGCTTGCGGCGTAACCAACTCAAAGACTCAGGCTCACGGCATCGGGGTGCTGGTGTACCCAGGCGGCCAGTTCCAGCCGTGAATGCAAATTCAGTTTGCGCAGCAGGCTTTTGACGTAGACCTTGACCGTACCATCACTGATGCCCAGTTCGCGGGCAATCAGTTTGTTGTTCAAGCCTTGGGCAATCAGGGTCAGGGTCTGGCGTTCGCGAGCGGTCAGGTCGATGCCGCCGGGCAAGCTGGGCTCCGATTCGGCTAGCGGGTGGCTGGCGCTATGATCACTCAGGCCGGGTTGCCGGAACGCCTGGGCCAACAGGGTCACGCTGTGATTGTTGAGGGCCACCTCACCAGACAATACACCATCCAGCTGGGCCAGCATGTCGTCGGGCGCGGTGTCTTTCATCAGGTAGCCATTCGCGCCGCTGCTGAGAGCTTCAAACAGGTCGCTGTCGTGCTCGGAAGCGGTAATTACCACCACTTTGATGTCCAGTTCCTGCTGACGAATCTGGCGCAGCAGATCAAGGCCGCTGATTTCCGGCATATTCAGGTCGAGTAACACCAGATGCGGCTGATGCTGCTCCAGTGTTGCTAACAAATCACCACCATGTTCGAGGTCGGCGGCGACGCTGAAGTGTTCGCTATCGTTCAGCAGCTGCACCACTCCCCGGCGAAACAGCGGGTGATCATCGACCACCACGACGCGGGCCGGTGTTGCTGGTATGGATGGATGGCCGTGTGTGCTGTTGGGCGTTATGTTGGATGACAAGGTCATGGTTTTCCCCCCGGATGAGTGGCTGCCGGGCTGTCGTGCCGGACGGTTGCGGGTGAAGAGACTAACGGCAACTGCAGTCGGACGCGGGTGCCGCTGGGCTGGCGTGGGCCAATGGTCAGTCTGGCGCCAATACGTTGTGCCCGTTCTTGCATGATTTGCAGCCCGAAGCTGCCGCTGTTGGCGGTTGCCTGTATACCTCGGCCGTTATCTTCAATGTCGCAGACCAGCTGATCGTCGGCCTCGCGGCAGAGACGAATACGGGCGTGGCTGGCATGGGCATGACGCACCAGATTACACACCGATTCCCGCACAATGTAGAGCAACTGGGTAGCCTGATGATCGTCGATTGGCAGGTTTTCGCAGCGATTGTCCAGCTCAAACACCAGTGCCGAGCGTTCTTCAAATTCTTCAACCAGCTGATTGAGTCCGCTGCCCAGTTCACTGGCCAGAGTCGACAGGCGTGAGGTGGCAATCAGTTCGCGGGTTTGACGGTAGGCAAACAGGCACTGTTCGGAGAGATCAAGGACATCTGGTAACAGCGGCGCCAATTCTGCGTTGTTATCACAGCGCTTGGCCAGCCGGGCACTGCTCATACGCAGATACCCGAGTACCTGGGCCACCGAATCGTGTAACTCGGCGGCGTGCCATTGGCGCTCTTCCTGCAATGCTTGTTGCAGTCGTTGCTGCTGTTGATACCAGCCGTTGAGGCCACGTCGCAGTACGGCAGTGAATAGTGTCAGGCACTGTTCGAGCTGTTCTTGATCGTGGGCCTTGAGTGGTTGTCCGTTTACCAGTAACCAGCCACAACCCTGACTCAGTGCCAGTGGTTGCATCCAGCTGCCAGCGGGCAGTGGTTGATGGGCCGGATCGTTACCCGTACCCGTACCCGTACCCGTTTCCGTGAGGCTGGATAGAGCGATACAGCGATAGCCTGCGCCTTTGATGTCGGGCAGCCATAAGGTTTTCAGGACGCCGTCATGCGCGCTGGCACGGGTCGATTTGAACTGTTGTTGTAGCCAGGACTGTACTGGAGCCAACAGCGGTACCAGATCGGTTGCCGGGTGTTGGCAGCTGGCGATATCACAGGCCAGATCCGGCAATAATCGCTGCATGACGACCTGAGCATTATCTGCGACCGCCCGGGATCGGCTGTATCGGTTTGGTGGCGTCGATATTAGCCATTCCAGCAGGCGCTGCAGTCGGCCAGCGACTGGCCGGGTTATGCCATTCGATTGCATTACTGTCATCGAATTTCCCTCCGTTTATGGCCCTGGAAGCGAGGGTGGTCGCCGACCAGTTAAGACCTTTGGGCATGACAGGTAGCAGATGCTGTGCCAGTTCCTCTTTTTTGTTGTTTTTTTGGCCAATTCCCTTGCCTTTGAGAGGAATATTCTCAAGTGAGTATCCCTTCCTGAGTATTGAGGAGAACAATCCCTTGAGTAAATATTTTTAACCGAAGGGAAACAGCCACAAGTCATCTGTTTCCACCATTTGTTAACCAGGCTTTGCGTTTGTCGGTCGGCGAATATGCACCAGAGTGACTCCCGTCTCGGAGAATTGCACTGGGGTGACGCACAGAACAGCGCGAGCCAGCAGGAGTTGTTATGGCGTTTGCTTTGCAACCACAGTCTGAATCCCGGATTCCAGTCCATTGTCGGCGTTACCGGCTATGTGGCCAGGAGGTTTTGCGGTTGCTGTTACGGCCAGGTGATCACTTGACGCTGACGGGCAGTGACGCCCTGCAGGGCGTCGAGATTATCCGCTGCGATGCCGTGCTAGCCCCTGCGCTGGAGCTTGAGAATAATGCCCTGTCGCTGATCCCCGGTGTGGCCAGCGGCACGCTGAATTTGCTGGAACAGAGTGACCGTCGTTCGCGTTTGTCATGCCAGCAGTTACAGCACTGGCAGGTTGCCGGACATCTGACGGAGGCATTGGCGATTCCGGCTGCGGCGATCATGGCGGAGTGCACGCTGATTGCCCGACAAGAGCAGACGCTGGTGATTGTGGCTCCCGCCGAGGCGATGGCCGTGGATAGCCAGATAGCGCCGGGGGAGGTGGACATTGGCCACCGCAGTGCGCGTTTCGCCGATAACCTGCCCGAACCGCTGGCACCGCCTGTACTGGATTTGCATATCCCCCATAGCAGCGCCCGCGCCTATACCGTCAAGGCCGGACAATGGATTCAGGTGATGGATGTCGAGGGCAAGCAGTGCTCCGACTTTATCGCCTTTGACCTGAACGCCGTAGAAGCGTCCAGACGTGGTGATATATCCCCCCAAGAGATAGCCACTCTGGACGCAGCGGCGACCCGCACCATGATGGGCCATAGCCTGCCAACGCCGGGTCTGCATTCGCGTTTTTATGATCAGAATATGGCAGCGATGCTGGAAGTGGTGCAAGACACCGTCGGCCGTCACGACAGTTTTCTGATGGCCTGTACGCCCCGTTTTTATGAAGACGCTGGCTACTTTGGTCATATCAGCTGTACCGCTAATTTCAACAACCAGCTGTGCGACTGGAATATTCCACCTCGCGCTGGCTGGCCAGCGATCAATTTCTTTTTTAACACCGCCATCAGCGACTGTGGGGCAGTGACCGGAGACGAACCCTGGTCGCGTCCGGGTGATTACGTCTTGATGCGTGCCCAGCGCGATCTGTTGTGTCTCAGTTCCGCCTGTCCTGACGATATTGATTCAGCCAACGGCTGGTGCCCGACCGCGATACACGTCCGGGTTTACGATGCCGAGCAGTCTTTTCCACGATCCGTCGCCTGGCGGGATATTCCCGAGGAGCTTCCACGCATGACCCAGCAAACCGGTTTCCATAGCCGTACCTCCGCCCTGACCAGTCACTTCAGTGAGTACAAGGGTTTCTGGCTGGCAGATGAATTTTCAGGCTGGGGTGCCACGGCCGAATACCTTGCCTGTCGCGAGCGGGTAGCGATGATCGACCTGACGCCATTACGCAAGTTTGAAGTGGTTGGCCCGGATGCCGAACGACTGTTACAGCTGGCGCTGACCCGTAATGTCCGTCGCCTGGCCGTCGGCGAAATCACCTATACCGCGCTGTGTCATGTTACCGGTGGCATGATCGACGATGGCACCCTGTTTCGCATGGGGCCGCAGTCTTTCCGCCTGATTACCGGTGATTCCTTTGTCTGCACCTGGCTGAAACAGCTGGCCAGTGAGCATCAGTTTGAAGTGCGGGTACAGGAATCCACTCGCCAAATACACAACGTCGCCGTACAAGGGCCTAACAGCCGTGAGCTGCTTGGCCAGCTGATCTGGACACCCGAGCACCAGCCGGACGTGGCAGAACTGGCCTGGTTCCACTTCACCATCGGTCGTTTGGGTGGCCCCAGCGGACAACCGGTGATGGTATCGCGTACCGGTTATACCGGCGAGCTGGGCTTTGAAGTCTGGACTCACCCGGACGATGCCCCGGCCATCTGGGATGCCATCTGGGATGCTGGACAAGCGTTTGATATTGCCCCGATGGGATTGCTGGCACTGGATATGTTGCGCATTGAAGCCGGGCTTATCTTTGCCGGTTACGAGTTCTGTCCGCAAACCAGCCCCTACGAAGCCGGGATCGGTTTTACCGTACCGATGAAAACCAAGGACGACGACTTTATTGGTCGCGCCGCACTGGCCCGCCAAGCCCCGGAAAGCCGCCAGAAACTGGTCGGACTTATCATCAACAGCACTCAAACCGTCAGCCATGGCGATGAGGTGTTTTTTCCGCTGGCCGGAGGAGGTCGCTTCCCGGTTGGCGTCGTCACCAGCGCGACCTTCTCGCCCTTGCTGAAACAACAGATTGCGCTGTGCCGGGTGGCCCCAGACGCCGCAAGCCCAGGCACGGCACTGGAAGTTGGCCAGCTCGACGGGGTGCAAAAGCGCCTTCCGGCGACCGTCACGACCACACCGTTTTATGACCCGGAACGCACCCGAGTGCGCTCCTGAGCTGCCCATACTTGCAGCACAGAACAACCAATAACCTGAGGATATACCCATGCCAATGACCCATTTTTCGCAAGCCATCAAAGAACCACAACCCAGCATGAATCGTCCAGGCAGCAATGCTTGGCTGGGTGACGTCACGGTTTCCAAAGATGAAGATAAAACCATCGTCGGCGGCTTCTTCCGCATGGAAAAATCCGATGCCCCACTGGTGTACGAATACACCTATCACGAAATGAAAATCATCGTCGAAGGCGAAATGGTTATCACCGATGAAACTGGCTACAGCGTTGAAGCGAAGGTTGGCGACGTGTTCTATTTCGAGAAAGGCAGTGTCATCACCTTTAATTCGCCCAGTTACGGCATTGGTTTCTTCTGTGGCCAGCGCCGCGAAGGTGAAGGCTGATCAAGGACTGACACGATCGCCTTCGCCAGTGACCCCGCAGCCGGTTAACGCCGGTTGACGGGAGCATGTGAACGAACCCTGGAGCCAGCGATGACCCTGACTGAATCGATTGAAATTGACGAGCGCATCAAAAGTCGCCCGGAATATCGGCCGCTGACCTTGCTCAGTGGCAAGCAGTGGCAGATTTTTATTGCCCAGAACGAAGACCAGACCGGCCTGAAACAGATGCACGAAGAGTGTGTGGCCATTGCCCGACCGGGGCATATCGTACTCTGGGTAATGGTGGGCGACGATCTGGCCGACAGCCTCAAGTTGCTGGCTGACGCCCCGGTTGCCGCAGCGGTGTACGTTGCGGGTGACGAACCCTTTCTTTGGGATATTCGCAACGCCCTGCTGGGGATGGATTTTGCACCCGACCAGATTCAGTTAATGGCACCTGCCAGTCATCGGCGGCGGCTGTTTTGCACTCATTGTTACACGCTGACCGAGGACGTGACCCATTCACCGCACCGGTGCTCCGGTTGTGGCGAATTGCTACTGGTACGAGATCACTTCTCCCGCTTGCACGGAGCCTATGTCGGCGTGTCCATTAATGCCGAAGATCGTAGCCAGACCTTCCAGCCTGAAGAGGTGCAATAATGACCGTCAGTCACTCCGTTAACACGCTCAAGGTCAAGGTCGCTGCCGTCTCCGCCGTGGCACCGACCATCAAGGAATTTACCCTTGAATCTGTCGGCGCTGCCTTGCCGCCATTTTCACCCGGTTCCCACATCGTCGTGACGATGTCGGGTAGCGATGCCAACGGCAAAGCCAAAAAATGGAAAAATGCCTACTCGTTGTTGAGCGATCCGCGCAATACCGACGCCTACAAAATTGCCGTGCGGTTGCAAGAGGTGTCCCGTGGTGGCTCCGAGTTTATGCACAGTCAGGTACAAGTCGGCGATGTGCTGGAGATTACTCCGCCAGCCAACCTGTTTGCGCCGCTCTGGCGGGCCAAAAAACACCTGCTGATTGCCGGTGGCGTGGGGATTACCCCGTTTATGTCCTACCTGCCGGAGATGCAGCGCCAGGGTGCAGATTTTGAACTGCATTACTGCTTTCGTGGCAAACAGACCGGAGCTTATGCCGAAGAACTGCAACAGACACTGGGTGACGCCTGTGTGCCTTACGACGCCGATGCAGGGACACGCTGTGATCTCGCGGCCTTGTTGAAGCAGCAACCCCGAGGCACCCATGTCTACGTCTGTGGACCAGAACTGCTGATCGAAGGGGTACGGCAAAACGCCGCCCAAATGGGCTATCCCGCCAGCCTGATTCATTTTGAAGAATTTGCCGCCCCGAAACCGGGTGCGCCGTTCCGCGTTACCCTGAAACACAGTGGCCAGACCATCGACGTGGGTGCCGAAGAAAGCCTGCTCGAAGCGCTCGAAGCCGCCGCAATCGATGTTCCCAATATGTGTCGCGGCGGTGTGTGTGGGCAATGCCAGACCAAAGTGATCGAAGGCGAGGTTGAGCACCGGGACAACTACCTGGGTGCCGCTGAGCGAGCCGATTGCATCATGCCGTGTGTCTCACGGGCGAAAAGCAAAACCCTGATGCTGGAACTCTAAGTGTATCAGCCAAGTACGAGGGCTGTGATAGAGCCACAGGGTGCGTATGGCGCACCCTGGCAAACCAGAACAGGCGCGTTTGTCCAGTAGGGTAAATGCTAACCAAGAGGGATATGTAATGCGTATTGCACCGACCAAAATCGAAACCTTCCGGGATGACTTCAGCTATGCCAACAGTGAGTTCGCCATCCAGCGTTTTCCGTTCCCTTTCCCGGAGGATCAGTACAGCTACTCGGTGAATATCGAGCCGCATACCCTGCCGGGTAAGCCAGGCAGCATTAACGAACACCTGTTTGATATCGACGAGCATTACCTTTCGGAAATGCACGAACGGGGTCTGGTGCTGGCCGAAAACCCGCAGCGTTGCCTTGCCATGCCGCATATGGATCTGGCCTGCTGGGATCTGATTGACCGCGCCATGACCACCCTGTCCGAGGATTACCCGGACTGGTTCAGCCTCAGTAAAGACGGTGATCAGTGGCACTGGCACAACCAGCTGTTAAATATTGAAGATACCTTCACTTTTGGTGACAGCAGCACATTACCCCTGCCGCCGCTGGAATATATTGGCCGTCAGGTACAGGGTGATATTGCCTTGCTGGATCAGCGTGATGGCGACCTGTTTATGGACGCCGGTATCATCACCTGCCCGGCCGACTGGTCACTGGCGTTTGATGCCGGTATGAGTTTCAGTGAGTGGCACGGCCCGGTGCCCATGGCGCACGAAATGGGCATTTTTGAACGGGCGCTGAAATACCTGACGGCAATTCAGGTGAATCGTCCGGTTCGTCGCCTCAACTGGACATTAACCATCAATGCCCGTATGGACACTTCCCCTGAGACATACCCCCGTTGGGGTAACGACAGAGCGTCGATAACCCCCGACAATATCGGTGAAAAGGTACATCTTCGGGTCGAACTTCAGGTGATGGATCGTATGCCACGCTCCAATGCGCTGATGTTCAGTATACGTACCTACCTGGCCAGTTTTGATGATCTTTGCGCCAACCCGGAATGGGCACGACGTCTGCATCGTGTAATGAAAGACCTGCCCGCTCCATTGATCGAATACAAGGGTCTCACGCGCTTTCATCCAATGCTGGTGGAGTGGTTGGCGCAGTATGAGTCAACGAATTGAGCGGTAGGGATGTTTTGAAGGCTCATCATGGCCTGATCACAAGATGACCTGAGTCAAGAATCGTGCTGAAAACCCGCTGCCTGCTGGCGGCGTAAAAAACCGAATTATCAGCCTGTGTTTCAAGCCCGCAAGTTTTGCCCGCCGTTTTGGCGGGTTTTTTTTTGTCTCCGATTGAGCGCCTTGCTACCAAGGTACTGTCTTTGGCTTGCCCTGCAGCCACTAAAGAACAGCAGGTATCTGCTTTTATACAGGCTAGATTGAATGTTTTTTCGACCTGTCTGAATGGTGCGGATACCCCGTCAGTTCTGCGTAAGCAAGGCTGAACCATCCAGATTTGCAATAGCAATGGCCCATAATATCCACTGCAGACTGACATAAAGCCGTGATAGCGTTGGACTAAAGTCGTACGAAGTCTGGTTGGTGCTGCGCCAGATAGCGCGACCGATTTTTTCTCAAGGGAGAGTTTTTTATGCGTAGACCAATACGGATTGCCGTAACCGGTGCCGCTGGCAGTATTGCCAGTCATTTATTGTTCAAGATTGCCGCCGGTGAAATGTTCGGCAAGGATCAGCCAGTGATCCTGCAACTGATCGAAATTCCCCAGGCAATGGAAGTCTTGCTGGGCCTGGCGATGGAGCTGGAAGACTGCGCTTTCCCGTTGTTACACACCATTACCCTGCACGACAACGTCGAAGAAGGTTTCAACAACGTTCACTACGCCCTGTTGATTGGTGCTACACCGCGCCGTCCGGGGATGGAACGCAGTGACCTGCTGGAGAAAAATGCTGCCATTTTTGCCAAGCAAGGCAAGGCGCTGAATGACTTCGCCAACCGCGATGTCAAGGCGCTGATTGTCGGCAACCCGGCCAATACCAACGCGCTGGTGGCCGCCCGTAACGCCCCCAAACTGAGCCCGTCACAGTTCACAACCCTGACGCGTCTGGATCAGAACCGCGCTGTTGGCTTGCTGGCCAACCACACCGGGGTGAACCCGAAAGACATCGACGGCGTGATTATCTGGGGTAACCACAGCACCACCCAGTTCCCGGATCTGTATCAGTCAACCCTGTACGGTCGCCCGGCCATGCCGGTGATTCCGATGGATTGGTATACCGAAACCTATATGCCCGCCGTGCAACGACGCGGCGCGGCGATTCTCGACAAGCGTGGCGTTTCCAGTGCGCCGTCTGCGGCCCAGGCCATTGTTGACCATATGCACGACTGGGCACTGGGTACCAAGCCGGGCCAGATCGTCAGCATGGGGATCGCCAGCGATGGCAGTTATGGCATCGCCAAGGGTATCTATTACTCCTTCCCGGTACGTTGTGACTACGGTCGCTACCAGATAGTACAAGGCATCGACCTGAACGAATTCCAGCAAAGCATGCTGGTCGCCACCGAAGCAGAGCTGCTGGAAGAACGAGCCGGGGTTGATCACCTGTTGCCGAAGGACACCGAGGCCACGCATACCAACCTGAGCATTTGCCTCAAGTCCGGTGTGACGCTTTATGCCGACGAAACCGGCCCTGGCGAGAGCTTCAAGTTCTTGCGTATGAACCGGGTAATGTAACGGCTGTCCGCAGGGATTGGGCCGGATACCAACCGTGCATGCCACTGGTGTGCACGAGCGGTTGGTTGTTAACAGGTTGGTTGTTAACGATTGGTGGTTGAACAACGTCTTGCAGGCCAGTGCCCCGCACTCCTGACGGACTCTTTAATCCGATTCGAGACTCCGCCGTCATACCGCTGATCTTTCAGTTATCGATCTGATAAAATACTTGAATATTCAATTGAATAATTTTTATTTGGCGTTGTACCATAGCTCAACCAACCTGATTAAACGCCAGAGGTGGAGCATTGATGAACGAGACCGATTCCCTGAATTCAGCCGGTTTGGCGGCAACATTACGCCGCATAGAAGCAGGGGAATGCAGCGCCATCGACGTGATCAATGCCTGCTTCGATCGTATCGAAACCCGCGAACCCGACGTGGGAGCCTGGCAAGTTCGTTTGTCCCGAACGGGCTACCTGCACAATTATCAAGCGCGACAGGACTTTTATCAGCAGAGCCTGCTCAAGGGGCTGCCAGTCGGCATCAAAGACATCATTGATACCGCCGATATGCCAACCGCCATGGGTTCGCCCATTCATCAGGGCAGGCAACCCATTGAAGACGCCACCTGTGTTGCCCTGATTCGTGCGGCGGGTGGCATCGTACTGGGCAAAACAGTGACGACGGAATTTGCCTACTTTCGGCCCGGAAAAACCCGCAATCCACACGACCTGGCCCGCACCCCCGGTGGCTCATCGAGTGGTTCCGCCGCCGCCGTGGCCGATGCCATGGTGCCAGTTGCCCTGGGATCCCAGACCGCTGCCTCAGTGATCCGGCCAGCAGCCTACTGTGGCTCGGTCGGGTATGTTGGCAGTCGGGGAGAGTTCTCGTTGCGTGGCGGCCAGCCGTTGGCACAATCGCTGGATTCATTGGGACTGTTTGCCCGCCAGGTGGAAGATATCCAGTTACTGCGAGCCGTATTGCTACGGCAGTCGGCACTGGCTCCACAGCCTGCACTCAAGCCTCGTCGTATGCTGTTGTGTGCCGGGGAAAACGTGGGTGACACCGATACCGATATGAACACGGCACTGCAACAGGTTGCTGAGCGTCTGCAACAGGCCGGTGTTGACGTCATCTGGCTCGATGCCGGTACGCGCCTGCAACAGATGGTGACTCATCATGGCCGTATCATGGCGTGGGAAGTATGCCGTAACCTTGTTATCGAATCGCAACAACCGGAGTTGCTCAGCGAGCCATTACAGGCGTTGATGAACGATGGTTTAACAATGCCGCGTGCAGATTACCTGACCTCACTGAGTGCGGCGGATGCCACCCGCGACTGGCTCTGGTCGCAACATGATCAGGTTGATGCCATCCTGGCTCCAGCGGCTCCCGGCGTTGCACCACAAGGTCTGGAAAAAACCGGTGCACCGCATATGAGCCGTCCCTGGCAGGCCATGGGCTTGCCGGTTATTACCCTGCCAGGCGAAGTCGATCGTGATGGATTGCCACTGGGTTTGCAGTTGATCGGGCGAGCCAGGGAAGATGATGCGTTGTTGCGACTGGCGGCCTGGTTTGAACAGCATATTATTCGATAACCAGCAGTACACCGGGTTTACGGGTTGATCATCACTCGCTGACGTCCGCCTATCGAGTGATAGCGACAGCGCGTCTCCGACGGTTATGATGGCGGTATTCCGTCGGAGATACCCCATGACCGCAAAACAGCTGCGTGCCTTTCTGGCTGTCGCCCGTACCCTCAGCTTTGCCGAAGCCAGCACCCAGGTGCACCTGTCCCAACCGGCACTCAGTCTGGCGATCAAAAATTTGGAAGATACACTTGGCGGACGCTTGCTCAGCCGTACCACCCGATCGGTGGCATTAACCCCGGAAGGGCAGGCGCTACTCCCCATCGCCCGCCGTCTGATGGCCGATTGGGACAATGCCGAGGAACAACTGCAAAAACGTTTTGCCCTCAAGCTGGGCCAGGTGGCGATTGCGGCAATGCCCTCTTTTGCCGCCAGCCTGTTGCCCCAGGCACTCAAGGTTTATCGTCAGCGTTTCCCTGATGTCCGGGTCGAAGTGCATGACGTGGTGGCCGAACAGGTCGTCAGTATGGTGCGTTCCGGCCGTATCGAAGTGGGCGTCTCGCTCAGTCCGGACGGCGCCTCGGATCTGGGTTTTATGCCCCTGTTCAACGACGAATTTGTCGCCGTACTGCCGCCGAATTCCACCCTCTCGGCTACCATGCCCGCACAGCTGCCCTGGGCACGGCTGCTAATGGAAGACTTTATCGCCCTGCAACGGCCATCAATTGTGCGGCTGATGCTGGAAAATCGTCTGGCGGAACATAATATGGCGTTAAACGTCGCCTACGATGCCCATCAACTGGCGACGGTCGGACGTATGGTGGCCGCCGGACTGGGGGTCAGTGCAGTACCGTCCCTATGCCGTCAGCAAATGGAAGAGATGGGCGCTGTGTGCGTGCCACTGCAAGACCCGACGATCGGTCGGGAAGTCGGCATTCTGGTGAAAAAAGGACACGAACTGTCGGTGGCCGCCCAGGCACTGGTGGATGTACTGGGCGAGTCGCTAGGGCAGAGAGGTTGATTACCGGATTGCCTGGTATATGGGGACTTTGAGTGTGGTGCGACTTTGGTATTTTGAAGGACTGTACGTGGCGGTGGAGCCATGGATGCTACCCAGCATCAGCAAGCCAGCAAAGGGCTGGGTACACTGTTTGCAGAGTCTCATTGTGAGGTCGACTATCACCGCGAAGACGTGTTCAAGCTGCAAAAGTCTGGCTACTGTAGATTGATATATCGCGTGGGAATTTCTTTTCTTTATCTGTGCCCTTGCTCATTCTCTTTATTGAGCGCATTACTTTTACTGAATGGCTCCGAGTTCGCGTGCTTTGGTGGCTGCCTGGGTTCGATTGCTTGTTTCAAGCTTCTGGTTAATCCGTTTGAGATGGGTTTCTACCGTGTTTTCCGAGATAGTCATCAATCTGGCAATTTCCTTGTTGGCGCAGCCTTCACTGACGAGTTTTATCAAGTCGGTTTCTCTCGGTGTTAGAGGATTCGGGAGAATCAACGGAGTTGCTTGGTAAGAGTCATCCAAGGCATTTTTACTGATGGCTGTGGAAAGCTTGTCGATATAAGGCTTCCAAGCCGTGCAGAGACTGGTTTCAAAAGCATTCAGCATATTGTTGATATACCAGGGTTCATCAGCCAGCAATCGTAGCAGACCATGTTGCTCGCAGAATTTGATTGTAATTTTGAAATGATGTAGTGCATGAGCGTGGTCGCCATAACGATAGAAAGCCTGAGCCAGAAGATTTTGCAAATGTGCGCGTCGGTATAGCCGGTTGTTTTGGGATGCCAATTCGATCAGCTCAGGCAATCTGTCGATAGCCACTGCCGGGTTGCCGGTAATAATTTCCATGCGCAGCTCGGCCAGTTCGCACTCTTCAATTTCATTGGCGAACAAGTGAAATCCGTTGTGTACCGACCAAATACTTTTATTACAGCCAAGCTCCAGGTAACGTTTGGCGGATTCTGTATCACCCTTGAGTAAGCTGAACCGACACTTCTCTAGCCAGGCTGACGCTTTGGCTCGGTTGACACCCCGTCGATCTCCGATATTGCCTAGCTCAGACAGCAGAGCATCGACTTGTTGATGTTCTCCGAGTAGATGGGCACAACGGGCAGCTGTCCGATAGGACATGATAATCGTATCGAGGTCGCCTGTATCTTTCAGGGTGGGAATGTGTTTCTGGATCAGTTCACAGGACTGGGTCAGATTGTCGCCCTCATACTGAGAGCGGGATATAAAACTGGCCGCGATACTTTTGGCAGCACCCTGGGCTTCTTTACTACCGAATTCAAAAATCGCTGTGGCAGACTCCAGATTACCGTGCAGAAATTCGATTAAACCTTCGAAACAATAGGAATACACCTTGGGCCAGGCTTGTAGATCCGGGCCTGAGGTTTCGTAAATCTGTTTCGCTGTTTCCAGCGAAATAATTGCACTCTCAAACTCGCTGTTTGATATATGGTGGTAAGCGGAGATGTTGCAGGCAATGCTGCTGAGCAGAGGGTCATCTCCTGGTGTTTTCTTGAAATTTTTGATGTCTTCCGCAGTGCGATCATGACGGTCGCTGAACTCATGTAGCAGGGCCAGCTGTACACACACTTCCTGAGAAACGTCCCCCCCTTCTGCTTCCTCTAGTATCTGGTATCTTGCTAGGGCCGCTTCCGCCTCATGGTATTTATGCAATGAGATCATGGCGTAGGCTTTGGCGCGTTGGATGTTGATCTGGTTTTCTGCCAGCTCGGTCGGGATTCTGTTCACCCAAGTGGCGGCGGTATCCATTTGTGCTACGCCAATCAGACCCATAATGCACTTGTTCATCATGGTCGCGGCCAGTGTCATGTCATCGGATTGCAGAGCATGCTCAACTGCGGGTCGTAAGCGATTGCGGCTGAAATACCAGTTGGCGACCTTGTGGTTCAATGTGGGAATGTTCTCTGGTTGTCGGGCTTTTAGTTCATTGAACAGGAAGTCCCGGAACAAGGCATGGTATTTATAGGAGATAACTCCTGGTTCTAGTGGTTGGCTGATTCTGGAAATAAAAAGGTTGTTCTGTTCAAAATAGGTTAAAAGCTCCTGGCTGTCTGTCTGATCCAGCAAGAAGTTACAAAGATTACTGTTCAACTGTTCGAGGATGCTGGTGGAAATCAGGAAGTTTCTAGCGTTATCAGAGAGTTGGGACAGAACATTTTCAGCCAGATACCTTGCAATGTGATCGCTGCTGCCAGAGAGGTTCTCCAGCCAGTTAGTTGGTTTATCTTGGTCTTTCATGGAAAGCAGTACCAGTCTGATACCTGCGGCCCAGCCCTGTGTTCTGGCTATCACGATTTCTATATCGGATTCTGTGAGTTGAGGCTTTTGCTGTCTGTTGAATAGTGCCAATGCCTCTGGCTGATCAAAGCGCAGGTCTGATTCATCCAGACTGAGTAATTGACCGCTTATTTCCAATGATGACAAGTGTAGGCTTTTGGTATTTCGGCTACCTATTATTATTTTTTTATCAATAGGAAGGTAATTAATCAGCTCCTGGATTATTTCAATAACTTCCGGGTTCTTGATATGTTCAAACTCATCAATAAAGATATAAAAAGGGTTTTTTGTGGTTGTCAGTTTATTAACCAATAAGGATATATGGTTTTTGATGCTGAAATACTGTGTAGGGCTGGAGTTTCCGATGTCTGGTGATGGTAAAATATCAAAAGGAAGAAGCCTTGAGGCCACTTGGTTTAAATAAACTAAAAAACGTCCGAGATCATTATCTCGTTCGTCAAGGGTGAGCCAGCCAGTGGGAATACCTTCCTTTTCGACGGATTGATGCAGCTGTGCAAGCAGAATGGATTTTCCAAAGCCTGCCGGTGCAGTAACGATGGTGATGCGTCTATCTGATTGTTTGATCCGATTGATCAATCGCGATCTGACGATGGCATCCGGGGTTTGCGATGGTGCTCCGAGCTTTCCCATGATGAGACGTGGAACTGCTCCAAACTTGAATAAACCTGGAAAGGATACTGGCTGCTTGTCGGAAATTTTCATGCGTCTATTGCCTTTTCTCGACCGTTCTCCATGTCTTTTCAAGACGCAGATCAGTCTTTGATTATTTTTATTATTGAGAGCTGCTCTTTGGCAGTTTTTGAATACTAGCAGATTGCCTCTTTAATTGAATATCACGGTTTTCCGTGATTGTTCAATGATGATCAGGCGTTTAAAAATGATTACAACGCTGGTCATTGCATCGATTGCGGTTCGGCCCTGTGCCGGGTTCGACGATCTGATCCCGTGGCTATTGATGAAAATAAAATAAAAGCCTTTTGGAATTCTATGATTATGAAATCAGCATCTACTGACTCTGTTGATAGCGGTCGCCCAGATCATCCGCCATTCAATTGGCCTGAAAAACCACATGTTAAGCTCGCTCCAACGGGTGCAGACCGGCAGTTGAGTGAACTAGAAAGCACAATGCAGGACATGGTTCACTCATTCGCTGAAAAAGTGATGCGTCCTATTGGTATCGCCCTCGATAAAATGACGCCAGATGAGGTGATTGCTCCTGGCTCTCCGTACTGGACCTATCTGGAAGAGCTCAAGAAACTGGAAATAACCCCAAAAACTTTCATGGATTTGTCGCCGGAAGAACGTGGCCGTCTGTTCCCGATTGTTATGGAAGAAATGGGGTGGGGAGATGGCGGCCTTTCTATTATCTATGGTGCCTGTTCGTTGCCACCCTTGATGGCATTGGTATTTAACCGGACTTTCCTTATTGAACGTTTTCCCGACACTTTACGTGGTTGTTGGGCTATTACCGAACCGGATCACGGTAGTGATTCTCTGGATATCAGTCGCCAGGCATTTCATGCCCAGGGAAATTATGGACGCCCCAACTGTGTGGCGACCATTCGCGGTGACAAGGTTGTTCTTAATGGTCAGAAAGCGGCTTGGGTATCCAACGCACCAACGGCCGAAGTGTGTGTTTTGTTCTGTTCTGCCGATACTGGCGATGGTGCTGATACCCAGCATGGTGTCTGTATTCTGGTGCCGATGGATGCGCCTGGTGTTACCCGCGGCAAGCCGCTGGACAAGATTGGGCAGCGTGCACTGCCTCAGGGTGAGGTTTATTTCGATAACGTTGAATTGACTACCGATTATCTCGTCGCTGGTCCTGAAGATTATCAGCGGGCGGTGTATCTCATTCACGCCGAAGCAAACAGTCAAATGGCGTGTGTCTGGACGGGTGCTGCCCGTGCTGCTTACGAATTGGCTTTTGAGTATGCGCATCAACGCAAGCAGGGTGGCGTTCCGATTATTCGTCATCAGGCTGTTGCTGCCCGGCTGTTCCATATGTATCGCAAGGTTGAGGCCTCGCGGGCGTTGGCACAGCGTGTCGCTTTGCATAATCACACATCAGAAATTCCCTCCCTCCAGTCTGCCATGGCGGCCAAGGTTACGGCCACTCAGACCGCTTTCGAAGTGGCCAGCGAGGCTTTGCAGGTGTTCGGAGGCAATGGTCTTACCAAAGAGTACCAGATCGAAAAGATCCTCCGTGATGCTCGCGCCTCAATGATTGAAGATGGTTGTAACGACATTCTTGCTCTGAAAGCAGGTTTTAACATGATCGATCCTGATTTGTTCTAAACCTCGTCGATTAAAAACTATTCTGGAGTTCAAATGAAAACGAATGCATTGGTTGCAGGCGTAGGTATGACGACGTTTGGTCGTCATATGGGACGTAACCTGAAATCGCTGGCAGGAGAGGCGATTCTTCAGGCTCTTAAAGATGCCGGGATTTCGCCGGGAGAGCTGGAAGCAGCGTACATGGGTAATGCGGCAGCGGCAGTGATTACTGGCCAAATGTGTGTGCCGGGGGAAATCGTTTTACGCGAAGTTGGCATTGGAGGCATTCCGGTTGTCAATGTCGAAAATGCCTGTGCCACTGGATCTACTGCATTTAACCAGGCTGTTGCCATGGTGACGGCAGGAGCCTACGACGTGGTACTGGCATGCGGTTATGAAAAGCTGGTTCACGAAGACAAGGCGAAAAGCTTTTCGGTTTTTGCCGGTGCGGCGGATGTAGAGCTGCAAGCCGAACTTGAAGCGACCGTCAATGCTCGTATGAAAGCCGCTGGTATGACCGTGACGGAAGGAGGTCAGCGCTCTGTATTTATGGATATTTACGCCATGATGACCGCTGATCATATGCAGAAATACGGTACAACACGTGAGCAGATTGCAGCGGTATCGGCGAAAAACTCATTTCACGGCAGCATGAACCCGCGCGCCCAATTCCGTGATGTCGTCACGGTTGAACAAGTGCTTGCGGCTCGAGAAATTGCTTATCCACTGACCTTGCCTATGTGCTCACCCATTGGTGATGGTGCTGCCGCAGTTGTGGTTGTCAGTGAGCGAAAAGCCCGTGAGCTGGGTTTGAGCAAACCGGTGCGTGTGCTGTCGTCCGCATTTAAAACCGGCTGGGACTTCGCTGAGGGTGAGAGTGAAGCAAGTGTGTTTGAAGCCACAATTGCCCAGGCTTACGAAGAAGCTGGAGTTGGTCCGTCTGATCTGAGCGTGGTGGAACTTCACGACGCCTCTGCACCTTCTGAAATCATTCATACCGAATATTTGGGTTTGTGCCCTAAAGGTGAGGGTGGGCTGCTGGTTGAGTCTGGTGCTACTCGTCTGGGGGGACGTATTCCAGTGAGTACTTCTGGTGGTTTGCTGCGTAAAGGCCACCCGATTGGTGCTACCGGTATTGCCCAGATTGTAGAACTGACCGAGCAGCTACAGGGCCGCTCTGGTGCCCGACAGGTCGAAAGTGCTCGCATCGGTTTGGCTGAAAACGGTGGTGGATTCGTAAAAGACAGTGTTGCGGCACTGATCGTGACGATTCTGGCGGTATAGGGATATTACTTATGAAGAATATGAGCATTATCGCGAATATCGTCGCTGAAGGTGTGGCGCGAGAGCCGGATCTGGATGTTCTGACCTTTGTGGATGGTGAACGCGAAGAGGTTCGTACCTACCAGCAGCTTTGGGATAACAGCCAGCGTATAGCCCTTTCTTTGAAAGAGAGCGGTATTCATACCGGAGATCGTATCGGCCTGCTGATGCAAAATCATCCCGAGTTTGTAGAAACCATGATTGCTGCCGCCATCCTGGGGGCGGTACTGGTGCCGATTGACCCGCGTACCCGTGGTGAAAAACTGACATTCATGCTGAATGACGCCAGTTGTCTGGGGGTGGTCTGCGCCGATTACACCTTGCAGGCTTTGCTTGAGTGTGTGGATGCAGTCCCCAGTCTGGTGTTCGCCTATGTGGTTGGTGAGAACTGGCTGGCTGGGAATAGCTCGTCAATCACACCCGTATCCATGGCAGATGCCCTGGCAACTGCACTTCCTGAAATAGAGCTTGAGGTGATGGCCAAGGATGACGCTGCGCCGATGCAGATCATGTACACCTCTGGAACGACGGGAGACCCTAAAGGTGTGATTGTTCGGCATGGCCGTTTTGGCTTCGTGGCAAATCAGGGTCAAGCGGTTTTTGGGTATACCCAACAGGATCGCCCTTATACCGGTTTGTCCCTGACGCATGGCAATGCCCAGTTTCTGACCCTTGCTCCGTCATTGAAAATGGGATTGCGAGCGGTGATCAGCCGTCGTTTCACCAAGTCTCGTCTGTGGGACATTGTCCGGCACTATGGATGCACCACGTTTTCACTGCTTGGTGGCATGGTGACTGCCATCTACAGCGAACCGCAGCGAGCTAACGATGATGATAACCCGGTACGTCTGGTTATCAGTGCTGGTATGCCTGCTGTTCTGTGGAGCGATTTTGCCCGGCGCTTTGGTGTTGATATTTTTGAATTCTATGGCGCCATGGAAGGTGGCATGACCATTAATCCGCCAGGTGTCGGCCCGATTGGCAGTTGTGGACGCGCACCGTCGGTGCTGAAAGCGATTGTGGTGGATGAACAGGGCAATGAAGTACCTCCTGGAGTACCCGGTGAAATCTGGTTCCGGCCTGCCGATGGTTCGCCTGCTGTCGTGGATTACTTCAATAATGCGCAAGCTTCGGCTGCCAAAGTTGAAGGCGGCTGGTTGCGCACCGGCGACGTGGTGACGATGGATGCTGATGGCTGGGTGTTCTACCAGCATCGCAAGGGTGGTGGTATTCGTCATAACGGAGACTTTATCAACCCCGGTTTTGTGGAAAAGGTGGTGGCTGAGCATCCAGATGTCAGTGATGTGGCGGCTTACGGTATTCCAGCTGCATCAGGCGCGCCGGGTGAAAGCGATATCGTCATCGCTGTGGTTCCGGGAAAAGCGGATGGTTTTGACCCGCAGTCGGTATTCGCCTGGTGTCGGGGCCGCCTCGAAAACAACATGATTCCCGAATTTATTCATGTAATGGAAGAACTCCCGAAAACTGCCACAGAAAAAGTGCAGCCACGGTTTCTGGTCGAGAAATTCAAGGCAGGTCTGGACCCGATATATCGGGATCGTATTGGCTGATCCTGTTGAGTGCCTTGTGCGTTAAATCCCTCAAAAAATAAAAAAGGAAAAACTATGAACTCTCCGAAAGTCGTTGTTTATGGTGCCAGTGGATACACCGGCAAGCATCTTGCCTGGAAACTGGCCGAGCGCAAAATCCCGTTTATTGCTGCCGGACGCAATAAAGAGCGATTGGAAAAGCAACTCGGTGCTATGGAAGAACTGCAAGGTGCTGAATATGAGGTGGTCGCGGTTGAACACACCAAAGAAGCACTGACCAAACTCTTTACCGGGAAAAAAGTCGTTCATAACCTCGTTGGCCCTTATATGCAATTGGGCAAGCCGGTTGTGGAAGCGGCACTGGCAGCCGGTTGCCACTATCTGGACTGTACCGGTGAGCAAGACTGGATGTTCTTGCTGAAGGCTGAATATTCTCAGCGCTTTGCGGATAAAGGGCTGGCGTTATTGCCTGCTACCTCTGCGATGTGGAACCTGGGACTGATGGTGGCCGAAAAGGTACTGGAAACTGATGGCATCGATTCTCTGGATATTACCTACACACTCTCTGGTGTGCCTTCTGTGTCCTCAACCCTGTCATTCATGCGGATGTGCTGTCAGCCGCAATATCGGCTGCAGAACAACCAGCGGGAAGCCTGGCCGATCGAAGGTGTCAATATGGTGGTGCCGGGAATTCATGAAGTGCTGATGGCCTTGCCATGGAGCGGTGGTGGTGAGTCTGTCTGGCTTGAGGACGACAAACGTGTCATCAACTGCTCAACTCTGGTGACCTTCCGCAATCAGGCTCTGATGAATCTGGTTATCTCGCGCATGAAAGAGTTTACCAGTGACTATCAGCACCGCTCAGCGCAAGAGCAGGAAGAAGCTACCAATCGCTGGGCGATGGAAATAGCGCCGCAAGGTGAGCCTCCACGGGAGGATTTTGATATTCATCGGGGTTTGATTACCTGTCATGGCCGTGGCCGTACCACCATGCGTTCGGTGTCTCTACCGGGAGTTGCATTCGGATATGTGGGTACTGCCTCTATGGGAGCTCAGGTGATTGACACCCTGCTGCGGGGACAGCAGCGCGCGGTAGGGATGGTGCCCGCCGCCTACGTGGTGGGTGTCCGTGAGCTTCATGCCGAGCTTGTGAGTCAAAAGGTTGCTGGCGATATGGTCGACATTATTCGCTGATCCATGCGATTCGGCGGGGCGTGGCTATCGGGCCGGATCGCCCCTTCAGAACAAATTCAGGAGACAGTATGAAAAATCTCTGTAACTCAAGGTACGAAGGGCTGACCGTCCTGGTGACCGGCGGTGGTGCCGGTTTGGGTGAAGCCATTTGTGAGCGTCTCGCTGCCGAAGGTGCGGCTGTCGCCGTGCTGGATTATTCCATTGAAGCGGCGCAACGAGTTGCTAGCAAACTGCGGGAGCAAGGTGCCAAAGCACTGGCTCTGTGCGCAGACGTGACCAGACCTGAACAGCTGAAGCAGGCGATTGCCACCTTGCTTGAAGAGTTTGGCCAGTTGGATATGGCGGTGAATAACGCCGGAATAGGCATTCCGTTTGCCCCTCTGGCAGATCAGGAGGATGAGACTTGGGCACGAGTGATTGATGTCAACCTGACTGGCGTCTTCAATAGCATGAAAGCCGAACTGCCGCATATGCAGGAGCGTGGAGGTGCAATTATTAATATTGCATCGGTTACTGCACTGATGGGTATTGCCGGTGTCAGCCCGTACGTGGCAGCCAAACATGGTGTGCTTGGTCTCACCCGTTCCGCCGCTATCGAGTATGGAAAGTATGGCGTGCGAGTCAATGCGGTTTGCCCAACATTTGTGCGAACTGCACTGACTATGGCTGAATTAACGGATGAAGAGCAATGGCAAGCGCTGGATGATATGCATCCTATGGGGCGTTGCGCCACCCCTGAAGAAGTCGCCGCCATGGTGGCCTTCTTGGGCAGTGCCGAAGCGGCCATAGTCACCGGTTCAGCCAATACAGTTGATGGTGGTTTTACCACCGGTCGGTAAGTTACCAACCAAGGAGTGTATCGATGGATATTCGCAACAGGGTTGTCATTGTCACTGGCGCTACTGGCAGCATAGGTCGGGGTGTGTGTCTGGTACTCGCTGCTCGCGGTATGCAGGTAGTGGTCGCTGACCTTGATCAACAGGTCTGCGATCGATTTGCAGATGAATTGGTAGGGCGGGGGTACAAAGCCATCGCAGTGGCGGTGGATGTGACTAGCCGTAAGGCGACCGTAAAAATGGCGGCTACGGTACTGGAGCAGCTTGGCGCCATTGATGTTCTTGTCAATAATGCCGGCATTATCGGTCTGGCACCTCTGCAGGAATTGGAGGAAGCCGTTTGGGATCGAGTGATTGATGTTAATTTGAAGGGCAGTTTTCTATGTGCCCAAGCCGTCGTAACCACAATGATTGAACAAAAGCGTGGACGAATTATCAATGTGGCTTCCGTCGCCGCTGCTCGGCCTGCACCCTTTCAGTCTGCTTATGCTGCTACAAAAAGTGGCGTATTGGGGTTGACCCGGGTTTGGTGCCAAGAATTGGCTGCCTACGATATTACGGTAAATACGGTTTGTCCCGGGTTTGTGGATTCACCGATGTGGTCTGAACATTTGGGCCCGGCGTATGCTGCTGTATCGGGTGTTGAATCGGCAGCTGTTTTGGATGCCTTGTCACGGGCTAATATACCGCTGGCTCGTCCACAGCAGCCAAAGGACCTGGGGGAGGCTGTAGCCTATATTGCTGGAGCCGACAATGTCACCGGGCATACCTTATATGTCGATGGCGGATTTACTCAAGCGTAGTTGTATCAATAAAACTTGATAGATTAATGCTTTTTGATTCATCAATTTATTCCGGCAGCCTCCGAAGGGCGCGGGTTGCTGCCAGCCAGAGTCGAGCGCTGTGCAGGATTAAATAGATGGTTCTTTGGGGATGCCTTTGGTTTTATGTCAGGTGTTTTTGTTGTTTATAACGGGTATCCGGTATTGGTCATTGATGGTTTTTAACTTAAATTAAAAAAGTTAGCAGAGGGGATGATGTTTTCCTCTTAGTCTTTCATCGTCACCGCCTTTTTATCTGTCTCAGTCGGTGCTAGCAGGCACCTTTTACGGCTCCTTCAGGGGCCGTTTTTTTTCTTTCAATAACCCATTCGGTCACCAAAGCCATTAAATTAATCGGTAGACGACGATTTGCATGTAAGAGGAGGCTTGTGTCCGATAAATGATCATAGATTGTCGCTTCAATCGCGGGTAAATCCGCTCCTGCATAAAGAAAAATAATCCGGATTAAGTTATAGGTCACGGGTTTCCGTGATTGTGGACGTGGAGTGTCTGGCTGAGAATAAAAGTTCCCTAATAATAAATAGAAATGAGATGGCGCTTCTAGGGATTGCCATCCGAGTTGAAGGGTTTAATATGACTAAATCTGTTCCAGATCCCCATGGTGTACAAGGTACTCCACAGCGAAAGTGTGTTCTCTCACTTGCCATTGTGGCTATGCTAGGAGGTGGTGTTCCAGAAGCATTTTCTCAATCGATCAATACGGGCAATCCCGACTTGAAAGTCCGTTGGGATAATACATTTAAATACACGGCAGCATGGCGTCTTAATAAGCCTGATAATTATGTAGCCTCTGGTGAGTCCGGTGAGCAGCCGAATACGGATTATGGAGATCTTGCGCATGACCGAGGTCTGATCAATAATCGCCTTGATCTACTTTCTGAGTTTGACCTCCTTTATAAAAACTACGGATTCCGTATATCGGGTGCTGCTTGGTACGATGATCATTATATGAATGAATATAATGACTATCCGGATGGTAATCCTCCAAATACCCAGGCAACACTGGCAGGTGAAAAAAACAATCGTAATTCGTCTGATGTTCAGGACGTCATGGGGCGCCGGGTCGAAATTCTGGATGCTTTTTTGTACGGCCGTTTTATGACGGGTGAAGAATCCGGTATTACTGTGCGTGTGGGTAAGCATACCCAGCTCTACGGTGAAACCCTGTTCCTGGGTGCCAACGGTATTGCTGCGGCACAGGGGCCGGTCGATCTGATCAAAGCATATTCTTTGCCAAATGCCCAATTCAAAGAAATTGCCATGCCCGTAGGGCAGGTGTCTACCGACTTCCAGCTTTCACCTGATGTATCTGTTGGTGCCTACTATCAGTACGAATGGAAGCCGATACGATTGCCGGCAGCGGGAAGCTATTTTGGTGCCGCTGACTTCGTCGGTGATGGCAGTGATCTGTTACTGATTCCTTTTGGATCTGGTGTAGCACCTCGTGTATCCGATCTTGAGGGTGACGACAGCGGCAACTTCGGTGCCCGTATTAAAATCCGCATCAGTGATACCGATTATGGTGTATATGCCGCTCGTTATAGCGAAAAAGCCCCTATTCCAGTAGTCGATGTGGCTACTGAAACTTATCGCTTGATGTATGCGCGAGACATTGACACTTTTGGTGCCAGTATTTCTACCGTGTTTGGTGAAAGCAATGTTGCTGGTGAAATATCCATACGACACAATACACCACTGGCCCCATTGGGAGATCTGATAATTAGCACCATGGCCGATGCCGATAATAAAGATAATACGCCTTATGCACGCGGTAACACTTTTCATATGAATTGGTCTGCCATTTCAGTGTTTACAGAGTCGTCTCTTTGGGATGGTGCCAGCTTTGTTGGTGAAATCGCCTATAATCGGTTGATGAGTGTTACCCATGACCCGGTTAGTGCGACGGGGCTGGCGGCTAAAAACACTACTAGTACACGTGGCCATTCTGCCGTTCGATTTGTATTTCAACCCGAATATTTTCAAGTTCTTCCTGGGGTTGATATGCAGGTTCCAATTGGTGTGGGTTATGGGATTAGTGGTCGTTCAGCAATATTTCAGATGGTTCCTGAGCATGGTGGAGATATTTCCGTTGGTATTAACGCCGATATTCAGAGGATTTGGAAACTCAGCTTCAACTACAAACATTTCTTCGGCGATGACGGCCCGGCTCCGGTATTGGCATCGGAAGATGCGGCAGCATCCAGCTATGCCAGTTATGACCAGTACTACGGCGATCGCGATTTTGTTGCATTGACTGTTCAGCGTTCGTTCTAACGAAATATAAGGATCTGGAAATGAAATTTTTTAATAAGGCTGCGCTGGCATTCGCGGTAGCATCGATATGTTATATCCCGGCAATATCTCAGGCCGGTGTGTCTGCTGAAGAAGCCGCCAAACTCAAGACCACTTTGACCCCGCTGGGTGCGGAAAAGGCGGGCAACGCGGATGGTAGCATCCCTGCCTGGGATGGCAAAAGTGCTCCTCAGGTTGCCAAACTGAATACCGGCCACTCTGCTGATCCGTATGCCGCCGAAAAACCGTTGTTTTTTATTGACGCGAACAATTCTGGCCAATACGTCGACAAACTCAGCCAGGGCACGATCGAGTTGATGAAAAAATACCCAAGCTTCCGGGTTGATGTTTATCCAACGCATCGTACCGCTGCAGCACCACGCTATGTGTACGAAAACACTTACACTAATGCGACCAGGGCCTCTTTAGGTGAAGACGGTGAAGTGAAGAACGCCTTTGGTGGCGTGCCGTTCCCGATTCCAAAGTCTGGTGAAGAAGTCATCTGGAACCACATTCTGCATCCTCGAATCAGCTCTTCAGAGTTCGGTTTGAAGAACGTCGTTGGATCGTCCAATGGCCGCTGGACTATCGCTACCCGTGCAGAAAACAACAACCAGTCGCCGTATTATTCTCGTAATGGCAGTGCCGAAAAATGGAGTGGTGATTATCTGCTAGCGCGGTTCGTAAACACTGATCCACCGTTCAAGGCTGGTGAAGCACTGGTGATTCGGGATAACGTGAGTTTGGTTAACAGCCGACAGGCGTGGCAGTACCTGGTGGGTCAACGTCGGGTTCGACGTGCCCCAACGGTGGCATATGATACGCCTGACTTCGTGGCATCTGGAGCGAATTACTTCGACGAAGTGATTGGCTTCTATGGATCACCAGATCGCTACAGTTGGAAGCTGCTTGGCAAGAAGGAAATGTATATCCCTTACAACACTAACGGTTTCCAGGCGACGCCGATGGATGATGCGATGGTGCCTTTTCACTTTAATCCAGACAAGGTGCGCTGGGAGCTGCACCGGGTTTGGGTTGTAGAAGCAACGGTTGCAGCTGGCAAGCGTCACGTTCTGCCGAAACGCACATTCTATTTTGACGAAGATACCTGGGCGGTATCTATGATTGATGGATATGACGCCGAAGGTAAATTGTGGCGTTCCTCTTATGTTATGCCAACAGTTGAACCGGATTACCCGATCGTCATTGCGGACACAACATTTGTATATGATCTGCAGGCTAAAACCTTCAGTTGTGTGCAGTGCTTTAACGAAGAATATTTTCGAGTTGTGGATGATAAGCCAAATAGCTTCTTTACCGGGGCTTCAATGGGGGCCAGTGGTCTTCGTTAAAACTTCTTAAAGGTCAGTCCCGGTTTTCGTTCGGAAGGCCGGGTTGACTCATTCACGTTTCGGAAATCAGGTAATTTTATGACCAAATATCTACGGAATATCTCACTGATTCTTGGTTTGGCTTTTATCTCAGTGAATGTTTTTTCAGAAGATATGGTTCGTTTGGATCCTCTGAATATGGAGAGCACGAAATCATCACGTGCCCATCATGTATTAATCACCAGTGTGGTGCGGGCAGCCGATCGCTTGGTGGCGTGCGGCGAGCGTGGTGTCGTTATGCTTTCTGATGATTCAGGCCAAAGCTGGCATCAGGCCGACTTTGTCCCTGTGAGTGTCACGCTCACCAAACTGTATTTTGTTGATGCTGACACCGGTTGGGCGATCGGTCATAGCGGTGTGGTGTTGAAGACTGTGGATGGTGGTAAGCACTGGAAAAAGCAGCTAGACGGTTTTCAGGCTGCGCAGATTGAACTTAAGGCAGCTGAAAAGGATAGTGCTAATGACAGTCGCATGCAGGCAGCCCGCTATCTGGTGCAGGATGGTGCCGACAAGCCATTTCTTGGAATACATTTTACCGATGCGTTGCACGGCATCATCGTTGGTGCCTATGGTATCGCGTTTGCAACCCGTGATGGTGGCATGCATTGGGAAAGTTTGATTGGACGTATCGCAGACCCTGCAGGTCGCCATTTGTATGCTGTTGTCCAACAGGAAAATTTCATATACCTCGCCGGTGAGCAGGGAGCCCTGTTTCGTTCCGATGATAACAGCCAGTCATTCTCTTCACTGAATGTGGGCTGGGATGGATCTCTGTTCGGAATTCTGCCGCTAGGTAACAAGAGCCTGATTGCCTATGGCTTGCGTGGTAAAACATTCGCGAGCACGGATCAAGGAGAATCCTGGAAAGCACTCAATCTGCCAGAAACCTCTATAGTCGCTGGTCATATTTTGTCAGATGGAGCGATTGTGCTGGCAGACGAAACCGGTCAGCTGCATTTGAGTAAGGATGCAACATTCTTCAATTCTGTGGGCTTGCCTGCCAATGGACCGATTTCGGCATTTATTGAATCGGCAGACAAACAGCTAATCTTTTCTGGTGCGAACAATCTTTCGCGCCGGTCACTGAAATAAAAATGGAGTATCGTCGTGCATCATGCCCAATCTGAGCACCCGGTTATTCAGGATCTGACCGAATTTAATCATAATTCGGGATCTCGGGTTGAACGTCTGCTATTTAATCATCGACGTATTGTTATCGGAATATGTTTGATCTTGACATTATTGCTGGCTGCGCAGACAACCAACCTGCGATTGGCTGCTTCGTTTGAAAAAATGATTCCGGCTAGTCATCCATATATTGTCAATTATTTTGCAAATCGATCCGAGCTATCTGGCCTTGGTAATGCTGTCAGAATATCTGTCGAAAATACCGGCGGCTCGATCTATGATCGTGAATATCTGGATGTGTTACGTAAAATAAATGATGAGGTATTCCTGACCGAAGGTGTCGAACGCCCTTATATGAAGTCCCTTTGGACTCCATCTACTCGCTGGGTTGCGGTGACCGAGTATGGTCTGGATGGAGGGCCTGTTATTCCTGACGATTATGATGGTTCCCAAAATTCGCTGGAGCAGGTGCGTATCAACATTGAGCGTTCCGGGGAAATCGGCCAGCTGGTGGCTACCAATCTGAGATCAAGTATTGTTTTTGTGCCGCTGCTGGAGCGTGATGATCTTGGCAATAGACTGGATTATCATACGTTGGCAACCCATCTAGAAGAGCTTCGTAGCAAGTATGAGTCGGAAAAAATCCGTATTCATATCACCGGTTTCGCCAAAGTTGTTGGCGATTTGATTGACGGTCTTGTGCAGGTACTCGGATTTTTTGCACTGGCGATCACCATTTGTATTGGTGTGCTGTTTTGGTACACACGTTGCGTCCGCAGTACTCTGCTAGTGGTGCTTTGTTCTCTGATTGCTGTCGTATGGCTATTGGGCCTGTTGCCAGTACTTGGCTATGAACTCGATCCTTATTCCATTCTGGTACCGTTTATGGTTTTTGCTATCGGCATGAGCCACGGCGCCCAGAAAATGAATGGGATCATGCAAGATATTGGTCGTGGTACTCATCGACTGGTTGCGGCTCGATATACCTTTCGGCGTCTGTTCCTGGCGGGGTTGACCGCTCTCGGGGCCGATGCGGTGGGGTTTGCCGTAATGATGGTGATTGATATCCAGATTATTCAGGATTTGGCCATCACCGCCAGTATTGGTGTGGCAACCCTGATTCTCACTAACTTGGTATTACTACCCATTTTACTGTCATATTCGGGGGTTGATCCGAAAGCGGCCCAGCGTAGCTTGCGTTCTGAGCAGTCTGATTTGCAGGATGCTACGCATAAAAAACACCGCTTCTGGGATTTTCTGGATCTCTTCACCCGCCGTAAATACGCGTCTATTGCCTTGTTGGTAAGTATCGGGCTGGGGTGCTTTGGGCTGGTGGTCAGCCAGCAGTTGAAAATTGGGGATCTGGATGCTGGTGCGCCAGAGTTACGCCCGGATTCACGCTACAACCTGGATAACGCCTTCTTGGCGGCCAACTACTCAACCAGCAGTGATATCTTCGTTGTGATGGTGCGTACTCCCCAATACGAGTGCGCCAATTATGGCACTCTGATCAAAGTAGATGCGCTGGAATGGCAGCTGCAGCAACTGACGGGTGTGGAGTCGACCCGGTCTCTGGCCAGCCAGGCCAAGGCCGCTGCGGTAGGGATGAACGAAGGGAGTCTGCTGTGGTATGAAATTCCACGTTCACAGTCGCTAATCAACTCGATTGTTACCCGTGCTTCTCGAGAACTGTTTAACCAGAACTGTGACCTGCTGACGATCTACGCATATCTGAAAGACCATCGCGCCGATACTCTGGAAGAGGTGGTACAGGTGGTAGAAGCCTTTGCCGCAGCCAACAACACCGCTGATGTAACCTTTATGCAGGCCGCTGGCAGTGCCGGGATTGAAGCTGCAACCAATATTGTGGTGCGTAAGGCAAATTCTGAAATGCTGCTGCTGGTATATGCAGCGGTCACCCTGCTGGCTTACATCACCTTTAGATCCTGGCGGGCGGTTATATGTGCAATTATTCCGCTGGCATTGACGTCTGTGTTATGCGAAGCATTGATGGTTTTTCTGGGTATTGGCGTCAAAGTGGCAACCTTACCTGTTATTGCCTTGGGGGTTGGTATTGGTGTGGATTATGCCTTGTATATCCTTTCGGTTACGCTGGCTAATTTGCGGGCGGGTATGACTCTGTCCGAAGCGTATTATCGTTCGTTACTATTTACTGGGAAAGTGGTTGTATTAACCGGGATTACATTGGGGATTGCCGTTTGTACTTGGGTTCTTTCACCTATAAAATTTCAAGCTGATATGGGTATCCTGCTGGCCTTCATGTTTATCTGGAATATGATTGGTGCTCTGATTCTTATTCCATCTCTCGGTCATTTCCTGTTGCGCTCTGAATATAAAGAGATAGCTGATGAAAATAATATGAATATACGGAGTAAAAATACATGTACCAGCACCTGCTAGTGCCTTTGGATCAGTCGCCCCTGGCTATGAGATTGGCGGAATATTCGATCAAATTTGCCAGTGAGATCGGAGCGACGATGACATTTATTACGGTCTGTCAGGACTTTGAAGGCACTGCTGAAGGGGCTCTGCAAAGAACTCTGTCTCCTGATCGTTTTATAGACATAGCACTCCATGAAGCCAAACAGACTCTCCAGGCGGCATTGGATCTCGCTGCCTTGCATGGTGTCAGAGCGGTTACCCAGCTGCGTATAGGTGATGCGCCGTTTGAGGAAATTATTAACGAAGTCCGCAGCAGCGCTTGTGACCTGGTGGTGATGGCTTCTCATGGCCATCATGGATTGGAGCGATTATTGGTTGGCTCACAAACACAAAAGGTGCTCGATTCTGCATCGGTGCCGGTGCTGGTTATGCCGTTGAGATCAAACGGAGAATAAACGTAATGCCTTCTAACGTAATGCTTTCTAAAGGGCGCATCTAAAAATATAGCAAGCGATGAAAGAACAAGGAAAAAAATCGACGAAAAGCGCAGTTTATGAGTAATAAATGAGAATTTCTAGTCGATTTTAAACGCCTTCATTTCAAGCGCAATAATTTATAGATGTGCCCTAAAGCTGTTTTTTTAAAGATGGGATAAACAAGATGATAAAAATAAATGTCATGTACCCGGTCACTGAAGGTGCCGGATTCGACCTGGATTATTATTGCAACAAACATATTCCCATGGTGGCCGGACTGCTGGGATCTGCCTGTAAGGGGATTCATGTAGAAAGTGGTCTTTGTGGGGGGGAGCCGGGTCGTCCGGCACGATTTGAAGTGATGACCGGAATTCTGTTTGAGCGTTTAGCAGACTACGAAAGCAGTTTTGCGGCGGCGGCGGGTGTATTGATGGCCGATATTCCCAACTTTACGACCATTCAGCCCTGGGTCGAAGTGACCGATGTGTGTGTTGATCAGAGGGAGAGTGAATGAAAATTCTGGTATGCATAAAGCGGGTTGTGGATCACAACGTTAAAGTTCGGGTCAAGGCTGATAGTAGTGGCGTGGATTTGACCAATGTCAAAATGGCCATTAATCCCTTTTGTGAAATTGCCGTCGAAGAGGCTGTCCGCTTGAAAGAAGCAGGTATCGCCTCTGAAGTTGTGGTTGTCTCTGTTGGGCCTGATGTGGTGCAAGAACAGTTGCGCCTGGCGCTGGCGCTGGGCGCTGATCGTGGCATTCAGGTGAACACCGATGCCGTTGCCGAGCCTCTTAATATTGCCAAGCTGTTGGCTGCTCTGATGAAGAGCGAAGAGCCGGGGCTGGTCATTCTGGGTAAGCAGTCCATTGATGCAGATAACAATCAGACAGGTCAGATGTTGGCGGCTTTGACTGGACGCCCTCAGGGAACTTTTGCGTCCGTTGTTAAGGTGAATGGCAGCAAAGTTCAGGTAACTCGGGAAATAGATGGTGGCCTGCGCACAGTTGAGTTGGCATTGCCCGCCGTTGTAACTACCGATTTACGCCTGAATGAACCGCGTTATGCAAAATTGCCTGATGTTATGAGGGCTAAGAAAAAATCGATGGCGGTGGTGACTCCGGAAGAGTTAGGCGTTGAGCTGAAGCAGCATGCACTGGTCTTGAGCGTGGATTCACCCGAAGCGCGTCAGGCGGGTATCAAGGTGGCCAGTGTGGATGAACTCGTGGATAAACTGAAAAATGAAGCCAAGGTGATTTGAGGGTACGGTAATGACAATTCTTTTAATCGCAGAACACGATAACAAAACCCTTAATACAAGTACTCTGAATGTCGTCACCGCAGCACGTCGTATCGGTAATGGTATCACCATGCTGATAGCAGGTAATGATTGTGCAGCAGTGGCGGAGCAGGCTGCCAGTATTCCATGTATTGATCGGGTTTTACTGGTCAACGACGCCGCTTATGACAAATTATTACCGGAAAAACTATCGGCCTTGATTATCGAATTGGCAGAAGGGCATGAACACATTCTGGCGGCCGCCAGCAGCATGGGTAAAGACGTAATGCCTCGAGTGGCAGCCTTGCTCGATGTTGGCCAAATATCTGAAATTATTGCGGTGGATGCCGAGGATACTTTTCAGCGCCCGATTTATGCGGGTAATGCCATTGCGATGGTGCAGTCTCTTGATCCGATTAAAGTGATCACGGTGCGTACTTCTGCTTTTGATAAGGCAGCATCAACAGGTGGTTGTGCCGTCATTGATAGTATCGACACACACTGTGATGACCAGACTAGCGTCTTCATTGATGAGGTTCTGGTTCAATCTGAACGCCCAGAGCTGGCGGCTGCCAGCGTGATCGTCTCGGGTGGCAGGGGTATGGGGAATGGTCGTAATTTCGAATTACTGGAAGCCGTGGCAGATCGTCTTAATGGAGCGATTGGCGCATCTCGTGCAGCAGTTGATGCCGGTTTTGTCAGTAATGATTTGCAGGTTGGCCAAACTGGGAAAATTGTGGCTCCTGATCTGTATGTTGCGGTGGGGATTTCCGGTGCGATTCAGCACTTGGCAGGTATGAAGGGTTCCAAAGTGATTGTCGCCATCAATAAAGATCCGGATGCACCGATCTTTCAGGTCGCGGATTATGGTTTGGTAATGGACTTGTTTGATGCATTACCTGAATTGGCACGCAAGCTTTGAGAAAGCGTAGAGGAGTGGGAAATACCGATGCGTGAAGTGATGGAGTTTGACGTTGTCATTGTTGGTGGTGGCCCTTCTGGGTTATCCGCTGCATGTCGCTTGGCTCAGCAGGCTCAGGCAGGAGGAAGGACTCTGACGATTTGCGTCGTTGAAAAGGGGTCTGAAATAGGCGCTCATATTTTGTCTGGAGCGATTCTCGAACCCCGCGCATTGGACGAGTTGTTTCCCGACTGGCAGGCACGGGGAGCACCACTCAATACTCCAGTGACCAAAGATGACGTCTATCTGCTTCACAGCGAGCGTGGCACAGTGAAAGTTCCAAGCCGTATGGTGCCTGTGACCATGCACAATACGGGTAACTACATTATCAGTCTTGGAAATCTGTGTCGTTGGCTGGCGGAGCAGGCAGAACAGCTGGGGGTTGAAATTTATCCGGGTTTTGCAGCCACGGAAGTTTTGTTTAACGACGATGGCAGTGTTAAAGGTATTGCCACTGGCGATATGGGAGTAACGGCCAAGGGTGAGCAGGGGCCAGCCTACACTCCAGGTATTGAACTGAGCGCTCGTTATACCTTGTTTGCTGAAGGCTGTCGGGGGCACTTGGGTAAACAACTGATTGAACGCTTTCAGCTGGATACTGACGCCGATGTTCAACACTACGGCATTGGTCTTAAGGAGCTTTGGGATATTAATCCTGATCTGCATCGGCCTGGGCTGGTGGTTCACGGTACTGGCTGGCCATTGAGTGGTGATACCACTGGGGGTTTTTTTTGTTATCACCTCGAAAACAACCAAGTGGTTGTTGGGTTAATTGTTGACCTGAACTACAGCAACCCTTGGGTCAGTCCATTTGATGAGTTACAGCGTCTCAAGCACCACCCTGCATTGTCGCAATATCTACAGGGAGGGACTCGGGTATCTTACGGTGCTCGGGCGATTACCAAGGGTGGATTCAATTCGTTGCCGAAGATGAATTTTCCTGGCGGTTTACTGATTGGCTGTGACGCAGGCACTCTAAACTTCAGTAAAATTAAGGGCACTCATACCGCGATGAAGTCAGGAATGTTGGCAGCTGAGACGATCTTTACAGCACTGCAAAACGACAGTCAGGGCGGGGAAGATCTGACTGATTTTGCAGATCGATTCAAGAGTAGCTGGCTTTATGACGAATTGTTTCAGTCTCGTAGCTTTGGCTCTGCTATGCATAAGTTTGGCCCCCTGCTGGGTGGTGCTTTTAATCTGCTGGATCAGAACCTGTTCAAGGGAGCTTTGCCGTTTACTCTACATGATCGCAAACCGGACTTTAGTTGCCTCAAACTGGCTGCTCAGAGTCCTAGGATTGCCTATCCTAAGCCGGATAACAAGCTGAGCTTTGATAAACTGTCCTCTGTGTTTGTTTCCAACACAAATCATGCCGAAGACCAGGCGTGTCATTTGGTGATTAAAGACCCATCAATACCGATTGATAGCAACCTGCCCATGTATGCAGAACCTGCGCAGCGTTATTGTCCAGCAGGTGTGTATGAGGTGGTCGATGACGTTGGCGGTCAGCGGTTGCAGATTAATTCCCAAAACTGCTTACATTGCAAAACGTGTGACATTAAAGACCCCGCTCAGAACATTACGTGGGTAGCACCGGAAGGTGGCGGTGGACCAAATTACCCTAATATGTAATTCCTGGTATATCGGAAAAACGGGATCGATCTTTCAAATTTCTTTCTGCTATGGTCGGTTTTATTTATATAACGGATATCAGGGATTTTCTTTCTGTATTTAGAATGCAATATTTTGTTTTAGCGGGAACGATCGGATATGCCTTTGTTTATCGACAGCATTTGTCGGCCAACCCGGAATGCTATCCTGCACTATTCCTTATGAGGTCAAAAACTGATGTGAGAATGTTTTTCATGTCAATGTTTTTCTGAATAAAAAATATAAATATATGGCTGAAAAAAAACCGAATTTCGGGCATCGGCTGGAAGCAAGAATAACAACTGGAGAGAACTGTAATGTTCAATAGACGCTATGAACTGGGGTTGGTAGCCTTGCTGTTCGTCGCTTGGGGAACGGTATTCCTTGATCGTATGACGCTGTCATTTTTGGCGCCCTACATTAAACCGGATCTGGGACTGGATGACGCCCAGATTGGCAAGCTGAACTCGGTGCTGGCATTGGGCTGGGCTGCTTCTACTTTTTTATTCGGTGCCTTATCAGACAAGATTGGCCGCAAGCCGGTATTGATTCCGTCGCTGATTGCCGCCGCCGGTCTGACAGCCGCTTCCGGTATGGTTGAAACCTACGAATCTCTGTTGATTGTCCGAGGTTTGTTGGGGGTTGCCGAAGGCCCGATTCTGGCCACCATGTCGGCTCTGATCAGTGAATCATCATCTGATCGTACTCGCAGCAATAACATCGCCATTGTACTTAGTGCAGGTACTATTATTGGCCTTGCCATCGCCCCGGTACTGGTTACCCAGGTGGCGTCCACTTACGACTGGCACGTGGCATTTTACCTGGCTGGTGCTCCTGTGTTAATTGTTGCTGCTCTGATGGCCTTCTTTGTGGTGGAACCTCGCAAGCAGGGGGCTTACCACCATCATCACGAACCGACCCTGAAAGATTTCCGCAATGTCCTGATGACACGCAATATTTGGATCTGCTCAATTGCCGGTTCCTGCTTCCTGAGCTGGTTGTATCTGTTCAATTCGTTTGGACCTCTGTATATCACGGAAGTACAGCAGCAGGATCCCCGCACTGCCGGTATGGTGATGGGCATGAGTGGAGCAGGTGGTGTGGTAACCGGCTTTATTCTGGTTTGGGCGTCCGGCATTGTCGGTCGCAAGGCAGCGGCTCTGATGATGGCCATTGCCGCGATCTTTACACCGCTGACGCTGATGGTGGTTCCGCTGTACGATACTGTCTGGTTGCTGGCATTGCTCGTATTTATCACTAACTGTAGCCTTGGTATTACGACGCTGGTGATAGTGGTTGCTGCGTCAGAGAGTGTGCCTCGCGCCACAGCTGCGGCCGCCATTGGCATGACCTCCATGTTCGCCGAGATTATTGGCGCGACCATCATGCCTTCGGTGGGTGGTCAAATGGCCAACTCGTTTGGTCTGGAAGCACCACTGTATATGGCCTCTGCCAGTGCTGCGGTGATGGCTGTTGTTATCCTGTTTCTGAAATTCAGCCGGGATAAGGAGTCGCAGCCAGTGGCGAATACCACGATAGCGTGATACTGACTCTGGTTTATTAGCAACTCGTTGAGCAAGTGGATCAGAGCCCTGCAAGGGTTCCCAAATCATTCCAACTCGGTGTTGGCGTTTTTTGGCGTAACCCGTTATGCCTGCACATCGGCTTTGTCATTTGAAACCATTCGGAAACCGAAAGTGGGCACCGAGTTGTTCGAAGTGCCCTTAAAACAATAAAAAGGAATATATCATGTCCATGTTAAATTCACCTTCCATGTTGATCAATGGCCGACTGGTTCGTCATGAACAGATGATGGATGTTATTAACCCAGCGAATGAACGAGTTATTTGTCAGGTACCGTTTGCCACGAGCACAGATGCCATCCAGGCGATTGCAGCCGCCAAGGCTGCATATCCGCAATGGCGTAATGTCAGTCTGGAAGTGCGTAAGAACGTATTACTGAATATCGCGGATATTATCGAACAGAACAGTCAGGAACTGCGTCAGTTAATTACCTTGGAACAAGGCAAACCATTGGCTGGTTCTGATATGGAGTTGATGATGAGTGCAACGGTGTTGCGTTATTTCGCATCACTGAAACTGGCGCCTGAAGTTATTCGCAACGATGATAGCCAGCGAGTGGAGTTGCACCGCCGCCCTTTGGGGATTGTTGCTGCCATTATTCCCTGGAACTTCCCGGTGCTGATGGCGGTATACAAATTGGCTCCGGCGCTGTTGGCAGGCAATACCTTGGTGATTAAGCCCAGCCCGACGACACCGCTGGCTACTTTGCGTTTGGGTGAGTTGCTCCAGTCTGTTGTGCCGGCTGGCGTGATCAACGTTCTGGCAGACCGTGGCGATATTGGCCCACTGCTTAGTCAGAGTACGGATGTTGCCAAGATCTCTTTCACTGGTTCAACCCAGACTGGGCGTCAGGTTATGGCCTCCTCCGCGCACAATCTCAAGCGTCTGACGTTGGAGTTGGGTGGTAATGATGCGGCCATCGTATTGGATGACGTTAACGTTGAACAGGTCGCCGAGCAAATATTTGATATGGCCTTTATTAACTCCGGACAGGTATGCATGTCTATCAAGCGTATCTATGTACAGGAAGGAGTGTATGACGCGATGTGTGCAGCACTGGCCAAGCGGGTGGCGGACAGTGTGACCGGGGATGGTATGGATCCGGCGACCCAGTTTGGTCCGGTACAGAATCGCAAGCAGTTTGACGATATTCGCAATGTTCTGTCTCTGGTGCCGCAGTATGGGCGCATTCTGGCTGGAGGAAAAATCCGCACACCTGGCTTTTTTATCGAGCCGACATTGGTTTGTGATACTGACGAAACCAGCCCGATTGCTAACGAAGAAATATTTGGCCCGGTGCGTTCGATCATGAAATTCAATACCATCGATGAGGCTGTCAGCCGTGCCAATAATAGCCAGTATGGGCTGCACTACTGTCCGGTTAACTGACCCGCCAAAAGAAAGGAGCCCGGTTCCCATGCCGTTTCCGGTAAAATGAAGCTTCTCACAGACATCATTCAGAGGAACCGGGCTTGGCACATTCTAACACCGTACTGGCACAGCGACTCAACATCATCCCTCGTCATCAATTTCAGAAAACCGTCGATCAATACCAGGCCGACAAACG
>CAJXTI010000013.1 GCA_913061185.1 uncultured Oceanobacter sp. | reverse complement strand
TCTGCCTGTCTCGTGGGCTCGGAGATGTGTATAAGAGACAGATTCAATACAATCGAACAAGTTGTGTTGCTCGGCCTTGTCGAATTCTTCCGCTTTGCTGAACCAGTACAGTTGCTGTGGCAGTAATTGCGCCGGGCAAGCAACGGTGCACATGCCACAACGAATGCAGGCCATGGCGGCTTCGTTGAGCGGCATCTCGCGGCTGCCGGGGGCCAGCAGGCAATTGCTGGTTTTGACAATAGGTAACGAATCATCCGGCAGGGTAAAGCCCATCATTGGGCCACCCATGATGATACGTTCCTGCTGTTGGGCCATGTAGCCAGACAACGCCAGCAGGTGCGACACCGGCGTACCCAGGGCCACTTCCCAGTTGCCGGGTTCTTTAATGGCGTCACCGGTGACGGTGGTAATACGGCTGATCAGCGGCTCGCCATGATAGATCGCCCGGTAAATCGCGCTGGCGGTGCCGACGTTCTGACAAACGATACCCAGGTTGGCCGGAATGCCACCGGCAGGGACTTCCGCGCCGGTCAGAATCTGGATCAGCTGCTTTTCGCCGCCGGACGGGTATTTGGTGGGGATGGCAACGACGTCGATGTGATGTTGCTCGTTAAGCGCTGTGTTGGCGGCATTCAGGGCGGCAATGGCTTCGGGTTTGTTGTCTTCAACGCCGATCAGACAGCGTCTGGCACCCAGAATATGCAGCAGCACCTGAGCACCACGAATCACTTCGTCTGCGCGCTCGCGCATCAGCATGTCATCGGCGGTGATATAGGGCTCACATTCCGCGCCGTTGAGAATCAGGGTGTTGATCGGGCTGTTGCCGTTGTCATCGTGTTTGACGGCGAGTTTCACTGAGGTCGGAAAACCTGCGCCACCCATACCGGCAATACCGCAGTCGCGAATACGGCTCACCAGTGCGGCGGGATCCAGATCGACCAGATCGGTCAGCCCCAGCTCATCAAACAGACTCTGGTGCTCGATCCACTGTTCCTGGCCGTCTGGCTCGATGATCAGACACCGAGCGGTCAAGCCAGAAGCATGAGGGACGGGGCGGTCTTCAATCGCTACCACCGTACCGGAAGTGGGTGCATGCAAGGGGACGCTGACAAAGCCCTGGGCGTTGGCGATTGTCTGGCCCTTGAGTACACGCTCACCCACGGTTACGCAAGGCACGGCCGGTGCACCAATATGCTGGCCTAATGGCAGCGTCAGCAGTGCTGCCATTGGCGCGCTACGAATCGCACGTTGGGTACTTTGCTGCTTGTTTTCGGCCGGATGAATGCCCCCATCAAAACTGTGCAGCTGAATCATATGGGTCATGCGGCTTGCCCCTTGTCGCTGTCGTCACTGAGGGCAGGAGTCAGACCAGGGTTGCGATCGGTAACAATCAGCTCGGCAGCGGGTGCTTGCCAGTACCAGGTAGTCGTGGTTGGAGTAACAGGCACCATATCAATGCAGTCGACCGGGCAGGGCTCAATACATAAATCACAGCCGGTACATTCATTGGCCACGACGGTATGCATTTGTTTGGCGGCACCAATAATGGCATCGACCGGGCAAGCCTGAATGCACTTGGTACAGCCAATGCACTCGTCTTCGCGGATAACCGCTACCGTCGGCAGGGTTTTTTCGGCACCGTGTTCGGCATCCAGTGGCTCTGGCTCAACACCGAGCAAGTCCGCCAATGATTGAATCGTGCCTTCGCCACCGGGTGGGCATTTGTTGATTTTTTCGCCATTGGCGATGGCTTCCGCGTAAGGCTTGCAACCAGGGTAGCTGCACTGGCCACACTGGGTCTGGGGTAACAGGTCGTTGATTTGATCAACGATGGGGTTGCCTTCTACCTTGAAGCGTACGGCAGCAAAGCCGAGCACGGCACCAAAGATCAGGGCCAGAATTGCCAGTACAGCAATCGCGATTACAACAGTACTCATAAATAGCTTCCGTTCGTCCCGGTTAAATACTGACCAGGCCGGTAAAGCCCATAAATGCCAGCGACATCAAGCCCGCAGTGACCATGGCAATGGCAGAGCCCTGGAATGGTTTTGGTACATCGGCGACAGCAATACGTTCGCGCATGGCGGCAAATAACACCATCACCAGCGAGAAGCCTACGGCAGCGCCAAAACCATAAAGGATGGATTCCACCAGACTGTTATCGCGTTTGATGTTCAGCAACGCCACGCCCAATACGGCGCAGTTGGTGGTGATCAGCGGCAGGAATATACCCAAAACCCGATACAGCAGTGGGCTGGTTTTCCGAATAGCCAATTCGGTAAAACCGACAACGACGGCAATCACCATAATGAAACTGATGGTTTTCAGGTACACCAACCCTAGTGGCACCAACAAGAAGGTGTACACCAGATAGCTGCACAGTGATGCCAGCGTCAGCACAAAGGTGGTGGCAGCACCCATACCAATGGCGGTTTCCAGCTTGTTGGAAACCCCCATAAAGGGGCACAGGCCGAGAAACTGAACCAGCACAAAGTTGTTCACCAGAATGGTGCTTACCAGAATCAGCAAATACTCGGTCATGCAGTGCTCCGCAAATGCAGCAGTTTTGTTGCTGTGTTGTGGCTAAAAAGTAGCCAGAGTGAAAATCAGGGGGCGCATTATCCCAAACTTCTGTTATTTCCCTCAAGCATGTAAAGGGGGAGTTTTAAGTTGTTTTAGGAATAACCTTAGAGACCATGATCACTTCCGGGCGTAAGGCTGACGTTATAAACCGAACCCCATATCAAATCACCAATGTTCGGCAGAGCTGCGAGTTGAACAATGAACTGATGCTGGATTAACGACAGTCTGTGACAGACTAGCGCAGAGTAGGAGGTCGCTGAGTGTCGTGGGTCAACTTGTGGCGTCATATAGTTATAATGGAATACTCCTTTGAGAACTCATATTATTCCAACTGTGAATTGATCGCTCAATTGTCCGCAATGGCGTAGATGTTATTGAGAGCTCCGGCGCTGACACCAGTATGTCGCTCTCACAGAATCACAATGTGGTATTTAAATTGTCATTAAATAGTCATCAAATTTTAAAGCAATAAACTGACCAAAGAGTCAGTGTGAGGAGAGAGACGTTGAGCAAGGGATATTCGATTGAGACACAACAGCAGCTACTGGCATTAGCGCTGAAGTTTGAGATCGTTGCGGGTCACCCGGTGAAATGGCGTAATAATCCGTCCGGGGTGGATGCGATGCTGGAGTACGGTTTGTCTTGTGATCACCCGGAGTTACGGGCGCTGGCGCAACGGGTGCTGGTACTGCTGCCAGCAGAAGATCATCAGCGACTGGCCACACTCGGTGTCCGTGCGGCCATCGAAGCGACTTCGACAGCCACTCAGGCTGAGCATGGCCAATCAGTCCCTGTGCTTAATCGTCAGCGGCTGTACCGGGGAGCAACAGGCACATTAGAAGATGCTACCTACGAGCCTAACTCCGGGCAGAAAAGTCGCGAGCGTACCTATCGTGGCTCAACCGTTGGCCAGGCTGATGAGGATACTATTCGCACCAATATTCCTGATGAGCGTCTGTTGTACCGAGGTAACAAGACCTGAGACTGATTTCTTTGGCGCTTACGCTTAATCCTTTACTGAAAAACTCAATTGGCCTAGCTCCCAGGACACCGGCATTCTCATCATACGCGAAGCGACCGGCGACAGTGCGCTAGGGCCTCAAAGACAGCGAATCCGCCGCCATGCACATGGGCGAGCCACCAGCATACGACCAGATCCTGGGTTGGGTGGCACCGGAGAAATCGTCAGCGCCAATAAACGACTGCTGACCCGCTACCGTATAATCCCCACGACCGCTACTACTCCCTGCAACTGGCGGATTGTTCTGCTCAAGTGAATGACTGAGCTGTTTCAGCGCCCCATTGCCCTGATCGACATCAACCAGTTGCCCGACGACCAACTCAAGCAACAACAGTGGACTGGCATCGTTACCCGCGCCCTCAAACAGATACGGGCTGGCGGTAGCAGCCCGTATCAGCTCGACCTGTTATACGACAGTGAAGGACTGGATGATCACAGCATCCTGTGGTTAGATTTCATCCGCATTTGCTACACTACGCCATCGGAACCGGTAATATCACCGCCCTGTGTGTCAACCTAAGCTTGGAGTTGAACGACCTGAGCTTTCTGGATGAACTGGGTTCACCCTTCTCCGCCTGTGTCTGCTTTGTGTGGGTGAGCATCTGTCAGTGCTTTGACCAGATCAATCAGGTCGGGCTGCAGTTGTGCTGGCAAGTTGATTCCAGCGCTGGCCTTGTTGCTGCCATACCAGTAGGCGTTGAGTAAGTCCTTTAACTGCATCAGCGCGGCGTTGCTGGTGTCTTTGGGCAGCTGCTGTTGCAATGCCTGACACCATTTTTCCAGATGTTGCCCTGGCTGCCGTGTGACGCCGTTGGCTGCTCCAAGCCATTGCAACTGACGCAGGTAAAAGCCCAGGGCTGTGCCAGTGTCTTGCGGTTGATAACGCTGCAGACGAAAGATTACCCACTTTCCAGCCACTTTACGCCACCATTGGTGCCACCAGTAACGGCGACCCAGATACGCTGCCACAGCAATGATCAATAACAGCAATAACACTGGCCAGAGCCAAAACAGCGCCAGCAGCAGATAGCTGATCGGAATCACCAGTAACAGATACAGGGCATTCCAGAGCGTCGTGAGCAAGCCACCAACGGTGAATGTATTGTCGGCCGACAGGGCTTGCTGACGCTGACTCAGGCTGTCGACATAGTCATTGATCTGGTCGGCGCTGAGGGTACTGGCTTGGCTGGCGGGCAGTTGGTAGAACGCGGTCGGTTCAAAGGTGATCCAGCGATTATCGATCCAGGCTTCTGCCCAGGCGTGACCATCAATCCCGCGAATTTCAAAATAGCCGGTGAGTGGATTCTGCTGGCTGGCGGAAAACCCGGTCACCAGACGCGCCGGAATTTTTAAGGTGCGCAACAGGATCACCATGGCACTGGCGAAATATTCGCAATGACCTTCGCGGCTTTCAAACAGAAATGCGGGCAGCGGAGTCACGCCCTGGGAGGTAAGTGCGGAATCGAAGCTATAGCGATATTCGCTGCGTAAATGCTGCTCCAGCGCTTGGGCCTGTTGGTACGGGGTGTGGGCATTGGCGGTGACGGATTGGGCCAGCGCCGGAATACGGTCATCCAGGTTGTAGGGTAATTGCAGGTCGTGGTCGCGTGGTTTGGGTGTGTAGGAAGCCGGGCGATTATCAACCAACTGCTGCCGTGACAGTACGGTGTACTGGGTATTGGCCTGTAGTGGGGCGGGTAATACCGGTTGACCAAAAGCGTCGGTGGCTATTACCACGGCGGGTAGCCAGAGTGCGACCGGGTCGGCAGCGGCGGGTAACCAGGCCGACATGCCTTGCTTCAGAGTGATTTGTTGCTGGAAATTGCCGCTGTCTATTTGCTCGCCAGCCAGCACAACGTTGCCCCACAGATCGGTTTCCTGCTTGCGGAAGGCAGTGATCGATGAGGTCCAGCGCAGACCATCAAAGTGGTCGAAGGTACGTACTTTCAGATAGCTGCCGTGGGGGGCTTTCATCAGCGCAATGATCTGATTCAGATCAGCAGTGGTGGTGTTATTGCCATAGGGGCTGTCGTTGAGGTTCATTTCATCGCGGAAGCCGCGATAGTCAAATTGGGCGGCACTCGGATCCAGTCCTTCCCACAGTGGCAGCGGGCTATCGCTGAGGTCGCTGTTCAGCTGATCCTGGTTGAGGTCATTGGCCTGTCCCTTGTTATGCGTCTGGGAGTGTTCATCCTGGCTGGTCAGGTCAACCCGTTTGGCCTGTGCCTGCCAGTCGACGTTGTTGTACAACGTTGCGGCCCTGGAAAGCTGGCTGCCGAGGTTGGCGGCTGGCAAGCGTGGTAAAAACAGATAGATCACCCCGGCACAGATCACCAGCAGTGCCGCCGCCAGGATGGTCGCTGAGGGTTTGAAGCGTTCAGACCGTTTTACCTGACTCTCGGGCGGGTGGGTTGCAGTACTGAAAAGCAGCAGATCTTCGTGAGTTGCGCGCTGTCGGATCAGGCTGATGCGGCTATCGGTTGTCGCCTGCACACACCAGAGCACTGAGAGCGTCATCACCACACAAAAAGCGTAGCCTGCAATGATCAACAGATAACCACCGCTGGTGGATTCTGCCGCGCCAAGCAGTAAAAAGGCAAAGCCATTCACCAGCCCATAAAACAGCAATGAGGGTTTTTCGGTAACCAGATTAATGGCGAGCTGTGCCAGTAACAGCAGCACTAATAGGGCGGGTAGAATACCGACGGTGAATATCAGCCCGGCGAAGACAATCAGGCCGACGATGGCAAGGCTGTCGGAAACGGTTTTGAAGCGTTTTTTATCAGGACTATCGGCCTGGTGGCTCGGAGTGTGATCCGGTTGCCAGCCGAGATATAGCGTCAAGCCGCTGCCGATCAGTGTGAGGAGCGCCAATCCCAGTCCGGGCCAGAATCCAAACAGGGATATTCCTGCACCTGCAACCGCCAGGGCCAGTTGCGCTGAAAACCAGCCGATCAAGGTTCTGACGGAGGCTGACCGCTGGTCGGCAGTGGTGGCAAGGTGGGGTTCAGAATGCGCCATAGCGGAATTGCCTCTCTAGCTTGCTGCTGGCATGCAGGCGCAGCTGATAGTGGTTGGCCGTGGGGTGGCTCCAGCCTTCCTCCCAGGATTGCATTGGATAGATAAAGCTCTGGTCGGCGATCAGAATATCGATATGACAGCCATGAAACTCAGGCAGTTCTGGCAGTTGGCTGAGGTTACGCACGGTGATCAGGGTCGCGCTGTGGGGGTATTTCAACAATGCCTGCTCAACCAGCGTGCCGTAGGGTTTGTCGCCGTCCGCCTGAGTCCAGGCTAATGCCGACAAATAATCGCTGCTGCCACGGTGGTGGCCGCCAATGGCGATGTCAGTAGGATGACTGCCGTGGGCCAGCAAGCGCATGGGTTGCTGCTGGTCTTTTGCCCAGGCCATCAGCGAGGCCGCCAGCGAGACCGCAAATTCAAAGGTGGATAACGGTGGTTCCCCGATGTCGTCATCGAGACAGTTATCCAGCAGCAGTAAAAAGTCGGGTTGTGCCTGGCTGTTGTACTCCCGCACCAGCAACTGCTGGTGGCGGGCAGAGGCGGACCAGTGAATATGCTTGAGCGAATCATACGGATGGTATTCCCGCAAACCGCAGTATTCAGCCTGAGCGTGCGGCTGGCTGGTGCTCTGGTACTCGATCATGGCGTCGTCGTCACCGGCACCACCTGGCAAGGTCTGCACCTGAAAGGTCTGGGGCGCGACGACGATCTGGCGTTCCGGTACGGTCAGCTGCCGGAACAGGCTGACAAAACCGAAAGGCCAGCAACAGCCAACTTCGACGGTTTGCAGCGGAAAGACGCCTCGATAACGGCAGAGGCTGCGGGTTCGCAGGCGATCCCCGTTGGCCAGCATGGCAATACGGTGGGTGACCGGTTGATCGGCGTATTCAAGATCTTCTCTCAGTAACATCAGATAGCGGGTTTTGGGCAGCTGGAACTGATATTCCAGTATGACCTGGTCACCGGCACTGGCATCACCAATTTGTTGCACCGAGACGCGGATATGTCTGAGCGCCAGCCAGGGCATCAGCCAGGACAGCAGTAGCGTCGCCAATACCAGCGCCAGCATGCCGTAGAGCAGTGATAAGCCTCGATTCCAGGCAATCAGCAGACAGGCCAGTGCCAGCAGCCAGAGGAAGCGTTGGGCCGTTATATGCTGTTGCAGCCAGGTCAGTAGCGGTCGTAATAACCGTCCCGACCCGTGGGATAGGGACATGTTAGAGACTCTCGCCAGTCGGGGTGCCACGGGAGGCGGTTTTGGCGTCGTCGTTTTCTTTCACGAGTGTGGTAGCAAAATCCGGTACGGGCAACTGCGCTAGCAGCTCGTCCCAGAATATCTGGCGTTGTTCTGGCTGGTTCATGCGCGGGTCACGGAAAATCAGCCGATGGCTCAGGATCGGATCCACTAATAGCTGTACGGTTTGTGGAGTGACCTGTTTTTTTCCGGTCAGCAACGCCATGGCGCGAGCAGCACGCATCAGTGCCAGAGCACCCCGAGGGCTGGCACCAAGCTGAACCTTGGGATGTTCACGGGTCGCACGTACCAGCTGGTTGATATAACCCAGCAGCGGTTCGCTCAAGGGGATTTTCTCGCAGTGGGCTTGCAGTGCCAGCAGGGATTTTTCGGTCATCACGGCTTCAAGATAGTCTAACGGGTGGCCGGTCAGTTGCCCCTGCAGGATACTGAGCTCTTGCTCCTCGGTTGGGTAGCCCAGCGATATACGCATAAAAAACCGGTCGAGCTGGGCTTCGGGCAGCGGGTAGGTGCCACTGAACTCGACCGGATTTTGGGTCGCGATCACCATAAAAATATCCGGCAGCGAGTGAATCTCACGGTCGAGGCTGACAGTGCCTTCGGCCATCGCTTCCAGCAGCGCCGACTGGGTCCTCGGTGTTGCCCGGTTGATTTCATCGGCCAGCAGAAAATTGGTAAAAATTGGCCCCGGTGCCAGCCGGAAGAGCTGCTCTTGCTGATTAAAAATATTCACCCCGGTGATGTCGGACGGCATCAAATCCGGTGTGCATTGCAAACGCCGCATATCCACCTGTACCGATTTGGCCAGTGCCCGCGCCAGTGTGGTTTTGCCCAGACCTGGGACATCTTCAATCAGCAAGTGGCCGCGACACAGCAGGGTGGTGAGGGTAAACAGCAACGACTGGGGCTGACAATGGATAACTTTGGCGAGGTTTTTGTGCAGTTGCTGCAGGGCGACGACGGGGTTATTCACAGGCAAATTCCTTGATAAATGACGTGTTGAATGATGACGTATTGAATGTGGAATGGCTTGATATCACATCTGAAAACGCTGGCGCTTGAAATAACGGCATTAAAAATCGACTCAAAATGCTTATTTAGTACTCATAAACTCGGCTTTGGCTTCCTGCGTCGCTCTAACGCCTGCATCCGTATAGGCATGCGCCTTTTCGTTGATTGTTACCTTGTCCTTGCAGCGCTCGTTACATTTTCAGATGCACCCTCTGAATCTATTTTCGGTTGGTTACTGCCTTCCCGCACTGCCTCGGATACTGTTTATACAGCCTGTTGGTACTGAGCGGAGAGCGGGAATACTAATCAAGCAACGTGACAGGCGCAAAGGCAGTAGTGTGAGGCAGCGCAAATAACGGTCAGCAAGATGGCGGTTGATGCCATTGGTGCGATGTTAAGCGTCCGTTAATCACCTGATTGAACCGTGCTGGGGCGATACTTGCCTGTTTCTTATTTGATGGCACACTGTGACAGGTTTTTTTCTAGCGGATGGTTATGGCGATTTATCGGTTGGGGTCGGTTGCAGCGAGCGCGGGCAATATGCTGAATGTTATTGGTTTGTTGCGACAGTTGCGACGACTGGCGGTGTTTTCTGGCTTGGCGGTGCTTGGCCTGGTGCTGCTTGGTGGACTGACGGCTTGTTCCGATAGCGCAATCAACAGCCCTCACCCTGCAGGTGAAGATGCCGATGAAACCGTGCTGTATTCAAACTTCTCCGAGCGCCCCAAACACCTCGATCCGGCGCGATCCTACAGTTCGGATGAGGGCCGCTTTATTGACCAGATTTATGATCCGCCACTGCAATACCATTATCTGAAACGCCCGTACGAACTGGAAGCCAACACCCTGACCCAGTTGCCCGATATTGTATACACCAATACGAATGGCGACGTGGTGACTGAGAACGCCGCCGACCTGGCTTTCAGTACCTATGTGTTTACGCTCAAGCCGGGTATTTATTATCAGCCGCATCCGGCATTTGCCACCAATGCCGCTGGCGATCCGCTGTACCGCTTCGATACGGCAGCAGACAGTGCCGCTTTTCACGGGCTGGAGGATTTTGACCAGACAGCCACTCGCGAGCTGGTGGCCGATGACTACATTTACCAGATCAAACGGCTAGCCGACCCCGCCAACCTGTCGCCGATCCGGGGCTTGCTGGCGGAGTATATAGTCGGCATGGACACGTTTGCCGGAACCGTGACCGAAGCGCGCAAACAGCTTAAACAAACGGATCCCCGTTTTCAGCAAACCGACTGGCTTGATCTCAGGGAATACCCGCTGCAAGGGGTCGAGCAACAGGGTGACTACCAGTTCAGTGTGCGCCTGAATGGCAAATACCCGCAGTTCAAATATTGGTTGGCGATGCACTTTTTTGCGCCGCTGCCGGCGCTGGTTGATGCGTTTTACCATCAGCCTGGGCTGGCCGACCGTAATATTGTGCTGGACTGGCATCCGGTGGGTACAGGGCCATTTATGATGACCAAAAACGATCCCAACGAAGCCATTATCCTGCAGCGTAATCCCAATTATCGGGATGATTTTTACCCCTCTGAAGGTGAACCCGGTGATGCCGAAGCGGGCTTGCTGGATGCCGCCGGTGCCCGTTTGCCGCTGATCGACAAGGCTGTTTACCGGCTGGAAAAAGAATCCATTCCACTCTGGACCAAGTTTCTGCAGGGCTATTACGACCGCTCCGGGATTGCCAGCGACAGTTTTGACCAGGCAGTCTCGATTGGATCGACGGGAGTGAACCTGAGTGCCGAGATGCAGGCGATGGGCATCGGTATGGAAATCGAAGTTGTACCGGGCACCTACTATCTGGCGTTTAACATGCTCGATCCAGTGGTGGGTGGCTTGTCGGAGCCGGGGTCAGCAGTACTACCAGACCCGGTGATGCAGGAGCGGGCGCGCAAGCTGCGTCAGGCCATCGCCATTGCCTACAATCAGGAAGAAGCCATTTCGATTTTTGCCAATGGTCGTGGCGAGGTGGCACAAAGCCCGATTCCGCCAGGTATTTTTGGCTACCAGTCGGGGCAGCGAGGGATTAACTCCTATGTCTTTGACTGGGATCCGAACGCACGTTCGACAGGATCAAAAACAGCCGGTGCACCGGTACGCAAATCGCTGGATGAAGCACGCCGGTTATTGGCAGAAGCCGGTTATCCCGATGGTCGTGATGCCGTGACCGGTGAGCCGTTGGTGTTGAATCTGGATACACCCAGCGGCGGCGGTGGTGCCAGTGCCAATCAGATCTGGATGATCAAGCAATTCGGCAAGCTGAATATCCAGCTTAATATTCGTGGCAGCGACTACAACCGTTTCAAGGAAAAAATGCGCTCCGGTAACGCCCAGCTGTTCCAGTGGGGCTGGATGGCGGACTATCCGGATGCCGAGAACTTCATGTTCCTGTTGTATAGCGCCAATGGCCAGGTGGTGACGGGAGGTTCCGGCGTCAACTCCAGTAACTACGCCAACGCCGACTACGATCGGTTGTTCGAACAGATGAAGCTGATGCCGGATTCCCCTCAACGTCTGGCGCTTATTGATCAGATGCTGGCGATTTATCATCACGATGCCCCTTGGGCTTCGGCCTGGCATCCGCATTCCTACGTGTTAAACAATCCTTGGGTAAAAAACACCAAGGCACACGGTATCAGTAAGGCAGTACTAAAATATTTCGGCATCGATAACGCCGAACGGCAACAGGCCAGAGCAGAGCGTAACCAGCCGGTGCTGTGGCCACTGATTCTGGTTGCCGTGCTGATGCTGATATTGATGGTTCCCGGTTATCGCGCTTATCAGCGGCGGCAACATGCCCGCGTGATCACCCGTCAACACCCGGACACCGGAGGGCAACACTGATGCTGGCCTATATTATCCGCCGTCTGCTGTATGCTCTGCCGATTCTGGTCGGGGTGAACCTGCTGACGTTCGCGCTGTTTTTTGTGGTCAACTCGCCGGATCAGATGGCACTGGTGCAGTTGGGTGACAAACACATTGACCCGCAAGCGATTGAACAGTGGAAAGAGCAGCGCGGTTACAACAAACCCCTGTTTCTTAACGACGGTGACAACAGTCAGGGGCTGCTGACCGATACTATCTTCTTCGACAAATCGGTCCGGCTGTTTGCGCTGGACTTTGGCAAATCTGACGAAGGGCGCTCCATTGGCGACGATATCCAGCAGCGCATGTGGCCGAGTCTGGCCGTCGCGTTGCCGACGTTTGTGATTGGGCTGGCGGTGAATATTGCCTTCGCGCTGTTTGTGGTGATGTTTCGTGCCAGTGTGTTTGATACCGCAGCGATGGTGGCGTGTGTGGTGTTGATGTCGATATCGGGTGTGTTTTACGTCTTTGCTGGTCAGTACTTCTTTGCCAAGGAATGGAACCTGGTGCCGATCTCCGGTTACCTGACCGGCATCGACGCCGCCCGGTTTCTGATCTTGCCGGTGATTATCGGCGTGATCGGCGGCATCGGCGGTGGTACACGCTTGTATCGCACGCTGTTTCTGGAAGAAGCCAACAAGGATTATGTCCGTACCGCCCGCGCCAAGGGTGTATCGGAACTGACGGTATTGTTTCGTCATATTTTGCCCAATGGCCTGATTCCGATTCTGACCAGCGTGGTGGTGGTGATTCCGTCGCTGTTTATGGGCAGTTTGCTGACCGAATCCTTTTTTGGCATTCCCGGTTTGGGCAGCTACACCCTGGATGCGATTCAGGCTCAGGACTTTGCCATTGTGCGCAGCATGGTTTTTCTCGGCTCTGTGCTGTACATCATCGGTCTGATTCTGACCGATATCTCCTATACCCTGGTTGATCCGCGTGTGAGGTTGTCTTGATGCTGGCTGTTCAACCGGTTGTCTTACTGAGTGATTTGCTGATTTTTGCCCTGGTAGCGGCGCTGGTGCTGTTTTTTGTACAGTTGACGCGTGATCCCCTGGCGCGGGGACGCTGGCGTTCGGTGTTTGAATCTCGCCTTGGTTCCAGTGCGTTTATGGTGATCCTGTTTTATGTGTTGCTGGCATTGCTGGATTCACTGCACTACCGCGAGCCGTTGCCCGCTGTGGCTGAGACTCAGGTTGATGACGCGTTGGCTCAGACCGACGAAACTGACAAGCAGCCGACCATTGAGGATAAAGTTCATTACAGTCAGCAAGTGAATAGCGTACTGGATGCGGTGCTGGCCGGGTTACATGCCCAGGACGAAAAAACCTATTCTGAACCCTTCTCGATTTACTCCTTCGCCCGTGAAAACCAGACCTCCGATGACGGCAAGGTGGTGCGAGAATTTCCCCGTCTGATCCATGCTGGCCGTCATTTGCAGCAGGGGGAAAGCGTGGCAGTGGATGTGCTGCAACGGTCGTTCAAGGCAGTACTGATAGGGCTGGCGATGATGGCAGCGCTGGTGATTCTGCATCTGCAATGGCGGTTTCGCTGTCGTTCTCGCAATCGTACCCAAAGCGGTGGTGACATTGGCTCGGTGCTGCCATGGACGACTATTTATATCACGCTGGGGGTGTTGGTGGTTGGCTCCAGCTGGGTACTGGAGTTGGGTCAGTACTACCATATTCTGGGCACCAACAAGGTTGGGCAGGATGTACTCTATCTGGCGCTGAAGGCGACCCGTACCGGTGTGCTGATTGGCACTCTGGCTACCCTGTTAACCCTGCCGTTGGCGATTGTGCTGGGTATTTCTGCCGGTTACTTCCGCGGTTGGGTGGATGATCTGGTGCAGTATGTGTACACCACGCTCAGTTCGATTCCGGGTATTTTGCTGATTGCGGCGTCGGTATTGCTGATTGATGTGTATATCGAAACCCATCAGCAACAGTTCCAGCTCACCAGCGAGCGAGCGGATTTTAAATTCCTGGCGCTGTGCTTTATTCTCGGCATGACCAGCTGGACCGGTTTATGCCGGTTGCTTCGTGCTGAAACCCTGAAGGTCAGCCAACTGGATTATGTCCAGGCGGCACGGGCATTCGGAGTACGTCATGGACGCATTATCGGACGTCATATCCTGCCTAATGTCACCCATATTATTCTGATAGCACTGGTGCTGGATTTCAGTGGTTTTGTACTGGCGGAAGCGGTGCTGTCTTATATCGGCGTCGGGGTTGATCCCTCGATGGCCAGTTGGGGCAATATGATCAACGAAGCGCGGGCGGAATTGTCCCGTGAACCCGTGGTGTGGTGGTCGGTGGCCGCAGCGTTTGTGCTGATGTTTATCCTGGTGCTTGCTGCCAACCTGTTCGCCGACAAGGTTCGTGATGCGTTTGACCCCAGGTCGGCAGGGTAATGGATATGTCTTTGTTAAGTGTACGTGATCTGAGAATCGAACTACCCGCCATACCCAACGCCCAGCAGCCGCAACGGCGACAAGCGCGGCCGCTGGTGAAAGGCATTTCGTTCACCATTGCTGCGGGTGAAATCATGGCATTGGTAGGTGAGAGTGGTTCAGGAAAATCGCTGACCGCCCTGGCTATCTTGCGGTTACTGCCCGATGCCCTGGCGATTACTGCCGGAACGATTGAACTGGATGGCGACGCACTGTTTGAACGTACAGAACGGCAAATGAACAAGGTGCGCGGTTATCGCGCCGCGATGATTTTTCAGGAGCCGCAAAGTGCCCTTAATCCGGTACAAACCTTGTTGCAGCAGGTGGGCGAAGTGCTGACGCTGCATAAGGGTCTGACCGGCGCGGCGCTAAAAACAGCGGTTATTGGACTGCTGGATGAAGTCGGTATTCCTGATCCGCAACAGCGACTGAGCTGGTATCCGCATCAATTGTCGGGTGGTCAGAAACAACGGGTCATGATTGCCATGGCATTGGCCTGTGAACCGGATCTGCTGGTGGCTGACGAACCAACTACAGCGTTGGATGTCACCATTCAAAAGCAGATTCTGGAACTGCTGAACCAGATCCGCACCGCGCGTGGATTGGGGATTTTACTGATCACCCATGATATGGGCGTGGTCTCGGAAATGGCCGACCGGGTGGCAGTGATGCGCCACGGTGAAATTCTTGAATACCGCCCCTGCGATGAGTTTTTCCAGGCACCAGCACATGAATACAGTCGCCAGTTAATTCACTCACTGCCCAAGCGTACGTTTCGTGATGCGGTTGCCAGCCAACAGGCGCTCCTCACCGTTGAAGGGCTGAAGGTCTGGTTTCCGCAACGTAAAGGTGTATTGCAACGGGTGGTCGGTTATACCAGAGCCGTGGATGGCGTATCGTTCGCGATCGGTAAAGGTGAAACCCTGGCGCTGGTAGGAGAGTCCGGTTCCGGCAAATCGACAGTGGGCCGTGCGGTACTGTCACTGGAACCTCTGACTGCCGGTATCGTCACTTTCGATGGCCAGCGTATTGATCAACTGGATCAGGCCGCGTTTCGACCCTATCGCAAGCGTATCCAGGTGATTTTTCAGGATCCGTTTTCCTCCATGAACCCGAGGATGACCATTCGTGAAATCCTCTCTGAAGGCATGATTAGCCTGGGGTTGCTGGATAATCCCGAACAACGGGAAACCAAGTTGCAGACGTTGCTACTGCGCGTTGGAATGGAAGTGGCTCATCTCGATCGTTATCCGCATGAATTTTCCGGTGGCCAGCGCCAGCGTATTGCCATTGCACGGGCGATTGCGGTAGAACCTGAGCTGATTATCTGTGACGAACCCACCAGTGCACTGGACGTCAGCATTCGTGGCCAGGTACTTGAACTGTTGCAAGAGCTGCAACAGGAGATGGGCCTGAGCTACCTGTTTATCACCCATGACCTGTCGATTATTCCCCATCTGGCACACCGGGTGGCGGTGATGAACCAGGGCGTACTGGTAGAACAGGGCGATTGCGCCAGCGTGATGAACCAGCCACAAGATGCGTATACCCGTGCGCTGCTGGATGCTGCGCCGGTGATTCGTTGACAGCCTATTTATTTTTTGCGGTGCAAACCGTCTGACCGATTCAGGAGTTTGTTGTGTCTCAACTGCCCCAAGCCCAAATTGAACAAACCCAAGTAGAACAAGCTCTGGCGAGCTATATCGACCCTTATCTGGAAATGGATCTGGTGTCTGCCGGTGCCTTGCAAGCCGTCACGATTGATGGCGGCAAGATTAGCGTAACACTGGAGCTGGATTACCCGTCGGAGTTTCTCAACGGCGGCGTGGCGCAATTGTTAACCACCGCACTGGAAAATATCGCTGGCTGTGATGAAGCCAACGTAACCCTTGGCTGGCATGTGGATGCCCACAAGAGCCACGACGGCGGAGAATCACTGGCAGCGGTAAAAAACATCGTCGCGATATCGTCCGGTAAAGGTGGCGTGGGCAAATCCACCACCGCCGTGAACCTGGCCGTAGCACTGGCCAAAGACGGTGCCAAAGTTGGTTTGCTGGATGCCGATATTTATGGCCCCAGCCAGGGCATCATGCTCGGCGTGGCCGCTGGCACACGACCAGAAACCATTGATAACAAATGGTTTGTACCGGTTGAAGCCCATGGCATCAAAACCATGTCGATGGCTTATCTGGTAACAGAACAAACCCCGATGGTCTGGCGCGGCCCCATGGTGGCAGGCGCGCTGACCCAGATTCTGACCCAGACCCAATGGGGCGAACTGGATTACCTGCTGATCGACATGCCGCCGGGCACGGGCGACATTCAGCTGACCCTGAGCCAGAAATACCCGGTGTCGGGATCCGTGATCGTGACCACACCACAAGACGTTGCCTTGGCCGATGCCAAAAAAGGCGTCGAAATGTTCCGTAAAGTCGGTATTCCGGTGCTGGGCATGATCGAAAATATGAGCATGCACATCTGCTCCAACTGTGGCCATGCCGAACCTATTTTTGGCGCACACGGCGCTGACCGGCTGGCCGAAACCTACCACACCAAAGTGCTTGGCTCACTGCCACTGGCGACCTACATTCGTGAACAGTCCGATGCCGGAGTGCCGGTTGTGGCTGCTGATGACAGCTCCGAAGTCGCCATGATGTACCGCCATGCCGCCCGCCGACTGGCCGTAGCGTTGGCTCGTGGAGGTGAAGCCGCCGAGACCATGCCGGAGATAGAAGTCTCCGACGACTGATAGGAACGAACAAGTGGCGCTTGGATGCCCTGCGGAAAACAAGCTCAGAACACAGCCCGCATGAGCCACTTGTCCTGTTTTATTTATTGGGCCACAATGTGTATAAAATGGATTCTTTCTACACAAAGGTGCAATATGAGAACCAATATAGTAATAGACGACAAATTGATGGCTGATGCCCTTAGTATCACAGGCTTCCAAACCAAGAAAGAGGCTGTAGAAGAGGGGCTTAAGGCGTTGATCAGATTAAAAAAACAAGCGGACATCCGCAAGCTGAGAGGCAGCCTTGAGTGGTCTGGTGATCTCGATGAAATGAGAACGGGTAAGTGATACTGGTTGATACCAGCGTTTGGATAGATTTTTTTAATGGGAAAAGTAACCGCGAAGTTGAGATTCTTGACGGAGTTCTAGGCTACCAGGGAGTTGCTATTGGTGACCTGATAATGCTTGAACTTTTGCAGGGATTTCGTTCAGACAAGGATTACAATACGGCGAAAAAATATCTTTTAAATCTTGATTTATACAACATGCTGACTCCTGATCTGGCTCTTTTGGCTGCGGAGAATTACCGTAAGCTTCGGAGAAAAGGCGTTACGGTTAGAAAAACCGCCGATGTAATTATCGCTACTTTTTGTATTGAGAACCAAATCCCGTTGCTCTATGTGGATAAAGATTTTATACCTTTTACTCAACACCTAAAACTCCGTTCCGTCTGTTAGGATTTTTACTAACCTGAATTCAAAAAAACAGGCAAGCATGAGCATGACGTGGAAGATATTTTTTATCGTCCATCAATCTCTATATCTCGACATGTCATGGCGCAATCAAGTTATTAGGGGGTGTTCAATCTTGAGGTGTTCGACCGGGTGGGATTACCTGCGTGCCCGGTCATGGCAGGTTATTGTCTGTTGTATTGGTATTTCCCAATGCATGGTCTACCACGATGCTGGCGACAATATCACCTTCGACATTGACTGCAGTACGGATGGTATCGAGTATGCGGTCGATGGGTAGCAAGATGGCGATGGCTTCGGCTGGCAGTCCAACCGACTGTAGCACCATGACCATGGTGACCATGCCAGCACTGGGGATTCCTGGTGCGCCCATGGAGGCAATCATGGCGGTGAGCATGACGATGATTTGCTGGCCAACAGTCAGGTCAATACCGGCGAGATAGGCGATAAACAGTGCCGCCGAGGCTTCGTAGAGGGCGGTGCCATCCATGTTCATGGTAGCACCAATGGGGAGTACAAAACCGGCGACGTCTTTGCTGACGCCCAGTTGTTCTTCACTGCAGCGCAGGCTGACGGGTAGGGTGGCGGCGCTGGAGCTGGTGGCAAAGGCAGTGATTAGTGCTGGTCTGGCCCCTCGCCACAACCACAGTGGTGACTTGCGGGTAAAGATCCATAGCAGGCCCGGTAAAATGACGGCACCGTGGATCAGGGTAATGGCGAACACCAGGGTTATAAATTCGCCCATGGTGGCGAGCAGACGTAAATCCTGTGTAGCCATCAGTTTGGTGAGCAGGGCAAATACCCCTAGTGGTGCGAGTAACATGATCCATTCGATCATGCGCATCAGCAGTGCCAGTAATTCTTGCAGTACGATCAACACCTTCATTTTCTGTTCACCGGATTTGACCAGCGCAATACCCAATAACACGGCGAACACCACAACGGGCAGAATTTTGCCGTCTGCCAGGGCAGCAATCGGGTTCATAAACAGACTGTGCAGGAACTGGGCAAGAAACTCGCTGGCGCTTAATTGTTTTGCTTCAACGTTCTGCATGCTGTCGGCGAACATGGTCAGCTGCATACCACTGCCGGGTTTTATCCAGTCGGTGACGACCAGGGCCAGCACCATGGCGAACACCATCGACAATACAAAAAAACCGAGGGTATAGCGCCAGACACGGCTTCCCTGTTGGTGTGACTGCAGATTGGCAATGCCGACGACGATGGAGGTAAAAATCAGCGGGATCAGGATCATTTTAAGCAGGTCGATAAACAACCCGCCGAGCAGGCTGACGACGTACAGTGTCCGGGTTTTAATCTCGGAATCTGCGTCCATGCCGTTGAGCCAGTAGCCCAGCAGCAGCCCGGCGATGGCACCTATCAGTATTTGTATGTTCAGGCTCGGCCACAGGAATGGTTGTTTACTCATGGGTTATCCTCTTGTGCCGGTGGTTGTTTTCGGTAGCTGTATTCGGTGTTGTATCACGAGTCGTATCAAGGTTGGATCTTGTGACTGGATAGTGTCGCTGGTGATGGGACTGGTTTTTGTGATTGATGGCCTATGTTCAGTAGTTCACAAACCAGTATTTCTCCCAGGCGGACATGACTTTTTCAGGATACACCGTCCTGCCGAGACTGCCGTTGTAACGGGCGAGGGCGCGGATCCAGTTGCCATTTTCCTTGTCGAGGTAATGACGCAGTATGGTGCAGCCATAACGCAGGTTGGTCGGCGTATGCATCAGGTTGTCATCGCTGCGGCCGATCTCGTTTTTCCAGAACGGCATGATCTGCATATAGCCTCGGGCACCGACACGAGAAACGGCAAAACGGTCAAAGGCGCTTTCAACCTGGATCACGGCTAAGACCATTTCCGGTGAAATACCGGCGCGGCTGGCTTCGTGATGCACCAAACGCAGGAATTCCAGCCGCTCGTGCTGGTTTTTCAGTTTGATCCATTTCATGCCGTCGAGTCGGGATTGCATATCCATCAGCCAGACTTCGGCATCAAAGCGGTCGGGGAAGGACTCTGCAGTGGAAACGGCACCAAGTAACGCGACCCGCAATTCCGGATCGTGATTGGGCATGGCTTCCGCCATACCGGGGGCACAATGGCCACTCAGTATGACGGTCAGCAGCAGGGCAGGTGCCTTGCTGTTTAGCATGACACCTTGTGTTGCAGGAAAGTCATCAGTTCATCCAGGGCGATGTCTTGCTTGTCATCAGAGCTGCGCGCCTTGTATTCCACGGTTCCCGCTTCCAGACCTCGGTCTGACAGCACGATACGGTGTGGAAAGCCCATCAGCTCCATGTCGGCGAACTTTACTCCGGGGCTGGTTTTTTTGTCGCGATCATCAAGGTAGACGTCGTAGCCCGCTGCGGTCAGTTCGGCGTACAGTGTTTCAGTGGCTTGCTGTACGGCTTCTGAACGGTGGTAGTTCATCGGTACGATACCAATGTGGAAGGGTGCAATCGCATCGGGCCAGATAATGCCGTTTTCATCGTTGTTCTGTTCGATGGCGGCGGCGACCACTCGGCTGATACCAATGCCATAGCAACCCATGACCAGTGTGCTGTCTTTGCCGTTTTCATTCAGTACGGTGGCTTTCATGGCTTCGGAGTACTTGGTGCCGAGCTGGAATATATGGCCGACTTCTATGCCTCGTTTGATTTCCAGTGTGCCTGCGCCGCAAGGGCTTGGGTCGCCAGCAACCACGTTACGCAGATCGGCAAATTCCGGCAGCGGCAGGTCGCGCTCCCAGTTGATGCCGAAGTAGTGTTTGCCGTCTTCGTTGGCTCCGGCACCGAAGTCTGAGCTGATACGCAGGGCGTGGTCGGCAATGATTCGCAGTGTCAGGCCGACCGGGCCGATCGAGCCTGGGCCGGCACCAACGATCGGGCGTATTTCTGCTTCGCTGGCAAATTCGAATGGAGAGGCAATGCCATCGATTTTTGCAGCTTTTAGCTCGTTCAGTTCATGGTCGCCACGTACCATCAGGGCGACCAGTTCGTAGTTGCCTTTGTCGTCGGACTCGCCGTGAACGATCAGGGTTTTGATGGTTTTTTCGATGGCAATGCCATGCTGCTCAACCAGCTCGGCAATGGTTTTGGCAGCCGGGGTGTCGACGATCTGCATGTCTGCCGTTGGGGCAGGGCGCTCGCCCGTAGGAGCCACGGCTTCTGCCAGTTCGACGTTGGCGGCGTAGTCGCTGTCGGTAGAGAAGGCGATATCGTCTTCGCCAGACTCGGCCAGCACGTGGAATTCGTGGGATTTGGCACCACCAATGGAGCCGGTATCGGCCCATACCGGACGGAAATCCAGGCCCAGACGCGTGAAGATGGCGGAGTAGGCGGCGTGCATGTTCTGGTAGGTTTGTTCCAGGCTGGCTTCATTCAGGTGGAAGGAGTAGGCATCCTTCATGATAAATTCGCGCGCCCGCATAACGCCAAACCGTGGGCGGGTTTCGTCACGGAATTTGGTCTGGATCTGGTACAGGGTAACCGGTAGCTGTTTGTAGCTGCTCAGTTGGTTGCGAGCCAGGTCGGTAATGACTTCTTCGTGAGTCGGCCCAATGCAGAAATCGCGATTGTGGCGGTCTTTGACGCGTAGCAGTTCACCACCGTACTGAAACCAGCGGCCGGTTTCTTCCCACAGTTCGGCTGGTTGTACGGCGGGCATCAGCACTTCCTGGGCACCGGCTTTGTTCATTTCCTGGCGCACAATGGCTTCGACTTTACGCAAGGTGCGTAACCCCAGTGGCATCCAGGTGTATAAACCGGCGGCCAGTTTGCGAATCATGCCTGATCTCAGCATCAGTTGATGGCTGACAACAACGGCATCGGCAGGGGTTTCTTTCTCTGTGGCGAGTAAAAATTCGGTTGCGCGCATGGGGCTAGTTCAAATCCGGTTTATTAATCGAAAAAATCGTCCCTGATTCTACTGGCTGGGCGGGCTGGCGGCAATTTGCCTGAGCCTGAGTTTGTGGAGAAAATGATGTGCAAGAAATATAGCGCTATTTCTGAGCGGCACTATTTCTGCAGGCCTGTGGCTGTGACATACTCTGCCGCCAGCAAGGCTGAGGATTGTCCCGTCGGACAACAGGAACCGCTATGAACCGGGTGAATATTCTGCCGGAATTTCAAATTGCACAGGATTCGGAGCTACCGGTTTCGGAGGCCTGCTTGCGCAATCAGCAACCTATCTGTGATGTCTTGACCCAGGAATTGCCGAAGCATTCTGTGGTACTCGAAATTGGTAGCGGAACCGGGCAGCACGCCGCGTTTATCAGTGAACGTATGCCGGATATTACCTGGCAACCCTCGGAGATGGCTGCCCGTATTGCGTCAATTAATGCCTGGCGTCTGCGGGCCGGGCGGGATAATTTTCTGCCGCCATTGGTGTTGGATGTCTCGCAGGATTTGTGGCCGGTCAAACAGGTGGATGCGGTGTTTTCTGCCAATGTGGTTCATTACGTCGGCTGGCCAAAAGTCCGTTCGATGATGTCGGGTATTGGTCGGGTATTACGCATTGCCGGCCTGGCGTTTCTGTATGGGCCGTTCAATTATGGCGGCAAGTTTACCAGTGATGGTAACAAGGCGCTGGATGCCTGGCTCAAGGCCGATATTGACCCGGAAGCGGGTATCAAGGATTTTGAGCAAATCGTGCTGGCGGCGCGCAAGGAAAAGCTGCGGTTGATCAAGGATATTGCGATGCCTGCCAATAATCGCTTGCTGGTATTAAAAAAATACGTGTAATGAGATCGGTTCTGGCAGGGATGTTCATGCTGGATTCATCGATCTCATCTATAACTCCCAACCTCACCGTTTTCGCTATCTCGTTTGTTTTTTATGACTGAGTTGTCCGTCAGACCTTCGCTGTGGCGGATACGGCGCTGGTTGAAAACAGGCTTCTGCGGTGGCTACGCTGGAGATTTTGTTGTTGCGCTTGCTGTGCCTTTGCCCAGTTTCGCAGTGGACTGAAGTCTACGCTCAGGGTTTCGAAAAATATAATCTGTTTGTCGGTCAGCAGGCTAACCAGACGTATCAGGGCTTGATAAACCTGACTGGAACGGGATTCCAGTGCTTTTTCGATCAGCTCAATCAGTTCTTCTACGGTGCGATTAGCCCGTATTGAGTGGCCGTCCTGTAACTCGACCTGTAACTTCAGGATTTGAATCGCCGTCAGAACGGTGTCACTGAGCTTGAGTAGCTTGATATCCATCACGTCATCCTGATAGAGATGTTTGTCATAGTGTGAAGTAGATAACACTTTTATATTTCAAGTAATGGCGATTGTCCGAAAATAGGTCTTTCCAGACAATCTTTTGACGCTTTCTTGGCCATTTTAAGCCAATTCTGTTTCCTGGCGGACAATGGTTTTTAACTCCGGTACGCAGCTACCACAGTTGGTGCCGCACTTGAGTGTCTCACCCAGTTGGTCGGCAGAGTCACAACCATTACGAACGGCCTCGCGAATGGTGTTTTCGCCAATACCAAAGCAGGAACAGACCATGCGGCCATGGTCGACAACCCCTTCCAGCGGCCGACCGGCCAGTAGCGCTTTACGTTCTGATGTTGTCAGGCTGGTGTTGGCAAATTGTTCAATCAGCCAGTGGCGAGTGCCTATGGCTTGGTCTTGATGGATAAACAGCACCAGCTCTAACTGCTGACCAATAATGGCCAGCAAGCGCATATGGTGTGTATCCGGGTCGAGCAGTGTCAGCCATTCGGCATCCGGCAGGATCTGTTGCGCCCATTGCTGCAGGCTGTCGAGCGGCTGATTGCCACTGATTTCGTAGCCGTGACAGCCATCATTCAGGCCATAAACCCAGTAGTCACAAGGAATCGCTCCTAGGTCGCTGCGGCTGAGTATCATGCCTTGCCAAGTTGTCGGGAAAGGTTCTGCTTCAACTCCGGTGTATTTCAGTTCCGGCTGGCCGGAAAAAGGATCACAACTCTTGTCGATCAAGGCACCCATGCGTGCTGCGCTGGCATAGCGGCTGGTCCAGTGCATGGGGACAAAAATTTCTCCCGGCCGCTGATTGGTGGTGATCTGCGTACGCAGCAGTATTTCACCACGGCCGTTACTCACGCGGGCAAGACTGCCATCGGCTAACAACAGGCGCTGAGCATCGTCTGGGTGAATGTCGACATAAGGCTCACGAATGTGTTGTGCCAGCCGGGCCGATTTGGCCGTACGAGTCATGGTATGCCAGTGATCCCGTACCCGGCCGGTATTCATGATCAGGCTGCCATCCTGACTGCGTGAAGCAGGCAGCTCCGGTTCAATAACAATAAACTGGGCTTTTTGGCTCGGGGTGTAAAAACGGTGGTCATCAAAAAAACGTTGGCGGCCCTGTGGATACTGGCTGTTGACCGGCCACTGTACCGGTGCCATGGCATCGTATTGGTCGTGGTTGAGGCCGCTCAGGCCGGAGATATCCAGGTCGCGCTCGCCCTGGTTTTCAAATCCGGTCATGCGGCTGTATTCGTCAAAGATATCGGCCGGGTGCTGGTAGTCAAACGCTTCGCCAAAGCCCAGGCGCTGGGCGACCTGAGACAGTATCCACCAGTCCGGTTTGGCTTCTCCGGCGGGGCTTAAAAAACTGCGCTGGCGGGAGATACAGCGTTCTGAGTTGGTGACGGTGCCGTTTTTTTCTCCCCAGCTGGCCGCTGGTAATAACACATGGGCGGCTGCAGTGGTGTCGGTATTGGCCATACAGTCGGATACCACTACCAGTTCGCACTTCGCCAGTGCCGCTTTGACATCATCAGCGTCGGGCATGCTGACCAGCGGGTTGGTGGAGATGATCCAGAGGAATTTGATTTCACCACGTTTGATGGCATCAAACATGTCGATGGCCTTGAGGCCCGGACGAGTGACGACTCGGGGCGCATTCCAGAAACGACGAACCCGATCCACTTCACGGGCGGAGAAGTCCATATGAGCCGCCAGCTGATTGGCCAGGCCGCCGACTTCACGTCCACCCATCGCATTGGGTTGTCCGGTGACAGAGAACGGCGTTGCGCCGGGCTTGCCAATGCGTCCGGTAGCGAGGTGGGCATTGATAATGGCGTTGCCTTTGTCGACTCCTGTGCTGCTTTGGTTAATGCCTTGGGAAAAGACGCTGACGGTTTTATCTGTCGCAGTAAACCATTGAAAAAATGTCTGCAGGTCATCTTCGTCAACATCCAGTTGCTGGGCACACTCTTGCAGGGATTGAGGGGTGCTGGCGCGCGCTGCCTGCAGTGTTTGCTCAAATCCTTCCGAGTGGTTAGCGATAAAATCGTGATCGAGGGCATTGCTGTGATCGAGCCAGCAGAGCAGGGCATTAAACAAAAAGGCATCACTGCCAGGACGAATCGACAGCTGCAGATCGGCCAGGTCGGAGGTGGCGGTTCGGCGCGGGTCAATAACCACCACCTTCATGTCGGGCCGCGCCTGTTTTGCCGCCGCCATTCGTTGAAACAGGATCGGATGCGCCCACGCAGCATTACTGCCTATCAGAATTAACAAATCGGCTTCTTCAAGGTCTTCGTAGCAGCCGGGTACAGTGTCTGAACCAAAGGCCCGTTTGTGGGCGACAACGGCGGATGCCATACACAGGCGGGAATTGGTATCCAGGTTGCTACTGCCGATAAAGCCCTTCATCAGTTTGTTGGCAACGTAATAATCTTCCGTCAGAATCTGTCCGGCAGCATAGATCGCGACGGCTTCCGGCCCATATTCCTGAATGACTTGCTGCATCTTGTCGGCCACCAGATTGAGACTGCTCTCCCACGAACTGCGCTTGCCCAACACGGTTGGGTAGAGCAAACGGTCGACGTGATCGACGGTTTCGTGGAGAGAGGAACCCTTGACACAGAGACGGCCGAAGTTCGCAGGATGCTGCTGGTCGCCAGACACTGGCGCTAACCCTTGGCTGTCCTGATTGACGGTCACGCCGCAACCAACTCCACAATATGGGCAGGTCGTTTGAGTGGTCCGGTTCTTTGTCTCTGTCTGGTTCATAAGGGGCTTTCCAAAACGCAAAAAAAAAGCGCCCACTGATATAAATCAGTGAGCGCCAATGCTCTGTTTTGCACAACACTAAAACAGCTGATGATACCCGCGTTGGTATCGGTAAAACACATCGCCGAGCCTGGGCATCGACAAATTCTGCTTAAAACCATACAAGAAAAGTGCCAAATAGCTGCACCGATGGGGATTTAGGGTTGGCTGGTTGCCTGAGTCGCCTCTGAAAATCGCGCCCGGATGCAAGCAAGAGAAGGCTGGTATGACCTTTCAGGTTGTTGATCGGTCGCTGCGAAGTTGCTGTGGTTAGTTCGCGTCTTGTAACGGAATCATCGGCAGCACCCTTGCCCTCAGGCATGCAGACCGGTGTGGCAGCGGCAGCGGTTGTATGTCTGGAAATTGACTGCAGCATCGGCGGCGATGTTCCGCTGGTACAACTATCCTGTGCATGGATGTCATTGGGGAGCGCCAGTTTGGTTAATTATTCATCGAAGCCGGAGGGTGTCATTACTTACTTCTGTTTTTATGCACGCTAATAGTGCTATTTAAAGAAGTTATGTTTTTTTGTGGTGCGATTATTCGGTATTTTAAGTGGTGATCGTTTTGTTGGCCGCCACCGTCCGCCGGTGGCGATAAATATTCAATTATCCTTGGCTGATTCCTATATATGGGCTGAATCAGCGCGGATGTAGCGGCATTGTATGACTTGGAGCTATCACGCGGTGAGGTGGTTTTAACCTGTATCTAGCGTGTTTTGATACCGCACATTCGTCAATTATTTTAGTTGGCATTGTAATTGCTATAACTACATCGATGCCTTCTCTTGCAATGGAGCAAGAGACGGGTCAGAGCAACGACGCACACAGGAGATAAACATCCGTATGACTAGATAGAGAGATTCCTTCATGAGCAAGAAACGCGTCGTCGTTGTTGGCAACGGCATGGTTGGCCACAATTTCATCAATACACTGGCCACCTCAGAACACTCCTCCGAATTTGATATTATTACCTTCTCAGAAGAACCTCGTCTGGCTTATGACCGGGTGCAGCTGAGCAAGTATTTCTCCGGCTCTACCGCTGAAGACCTCGCATTAACAACCGAATCTGAATACCAGTCTCAGGGTGTTATTTACACACTGAACGACAAGGTTGTAGACATTAATGCCCACGAAAAAACCATTACCACTGCGAGTGGCCGCAAAGAAGGCTATGACAAGCTGGTATTGGCAACGGGTTCTTATCCTTTTGTTCCTCCCATTCCCGGTAAAGACCAGCAACACTGTCTGGTTTACCGCACCATTGAAGACCTTGAAGCGATTTCTACGGCTGCCAAAGTCAGTAAGACAGGCGTTGTTGTGGGTGGTGGTTTGCTGGGTCTGGAAGCCGCCAATGCCTTGAAGGCTGCTGGTCTGGAAACTCATGTGGTGGAATTTGCGCCACGACTGATGGCTGTGCAGCTGGACGAAGGCGGCGGCAAGCTGCTGCGTCGCAAGATTGAAAGCCTGGGTGTTCAGGTGCATACCGAAAAGAACACCAAAGAGATTGTCGCCGGTGAAGAATGCCGTTACCGCATGAACTTTGTCGACGGTTCCTTCCTGGAAACCGACATGATCCTGTTTTCTGCCGGTATTCGTCCACAAGACGAGCTGGCGCGTCAATTCAGCCTGGAAATTGGCGAACGTGGCGGCATCGTGATCAATGATTACTGCCAGACTTCAAATGAAGATATTTATGCCATCGGTGAATGTGCCCTGTGGGATAACAAAATCTACGGTCTGGTAGCGCCTGGCTACAATATGGCCAAAGTAACTGTTGGCCATATTGTTAGCAGTCTGATTACCCACGAGCCCGCCAAAACGGCTTTTCAGGGTGCGGATATGAGCACCAAGTTGAAATTACTGGGTGTTGAAGTAGCCTCTATCGGTGATGCCCATGGTCGTACCGCCGGCTCCCACAGTTATATCTTCAATGATGATGTTGCTGAAGTTTACAAGCGTCTGATTGTTTCTGCTGACGGCAAAAAACTGCTGGGTGCGGTGCTGGTAGGAGATTCTGAAGCCTACGGTACTTTGTTGCAGCTGATGCTCAACGATATGGATATTCCTGGCAACCCGGCGGCGCTGATCTTGCCGTCGATGGATGGTCAGGAGCCAGTTGGGCTGGGTGTGTCATCGTTGCCGGAAACCGCCCAAATTTGTTCCTGTTTTGATGTCACCAAGGGCGACATCAGTGCAGCCGTGCAGGGTGGTTGCTGCACCATGGGGGACATCAAGTCCACAACCCTGGCGTCAACCGGTTGCGGCGGTTGTGCTGCCTTGGTTAAACAGGTCATGGATGCGGAACTGGAAGCGTTGGGTGTTGAGGTTAATACCGATATTTGTGAGCACTTCGCTTATACCCGTGCCGAGCTGGCTGACATCGTCCGGGTACAGGAATACACCACGTTTAAACAGGTGCTTGAAGGCCACGGCAAGGGCCATGGTTGTGAAATCTGCAAACCTGCGCTGGCGTCGATCCTGGCGTCTTTCAATAACGAATATATTCTTAAGGATGAGCACATCGGTCTGCAGGATACCAACGATATATTCTTGGGTAACATGCAGAAAGACGGTACTTATTCCATTGTACCGCGTGTTGCTGGTGGTGAAATTACCCCTGAAAAACTGATTGTGCTGGGCGAGATCGGTCGCGACTACGACTTGTACACCAAGATTACTGGTGGTCAGCGGATCGATCTGTTTGGTGCGCAGTTGCATCAGTTGCCAGAAATCTGGAAAAAGCTGGTGGCTGCCGGTTTCGAAACCGGACACGCCTATGGCAAGTCGCTGCGTACCGTGAAGTCTTGTGTTGGCTCCACCTGGTGTCGTTACGGCGTGCTGGACTCGGTTTCCATGGCGATTGCTTTGGAGGATCGCTACAAGGGTTTACGTTCACCACACAAGATCAAGTTCGGTGTGTCGGGTTGTACCCGTGAATGTGCAGAAGCCCAGTCCAAGGATATCGGTGTTATTGCCACAGAGAAGGGCTGGAATCTGTACGTTTGTGGTAACGGTGGTATGCGTCCTCGTCATGCGGATCTGTTTGCTACTGAGCTGGATGATGAAACCCTGATTCGTTATATCGACCGTGTGCTGATGTTTTATGTCCGTACCGCAGATCGTCTGCAGCGGACATCGGTATGGATGGAAAACCTTGACGGTGGTCTGGATTATTTGAAAGACGTTGTTATCAACGACAAGCTGTCCATTGGTGAAGAACTGGAAAACGGTATGACCAAGGTTGTGGGTACTTACCAGTGCGAGTGGAAGACGACGATCGAAAGCCCTGAGAAAATGAAGCGTTTCCAGCATTACATCAACGCGGATGCCGCAGACGATAACCTGCTCTATGTACGTGAGCGTGGTCAGCGTCGTCCGGCAACTGACGTTGAGCGTATTGAACTTGTTGATTTGAACTCTGGCAAATAAGGAAAAACATCATGACTCAGTGGACTCAAGTATGTGCGTTGACCGATATCGCTCCAGATACCGGTGTATGTGCCTTGCATAATGGCGAACAGGTTGCCCTGTTTCGCCTGGGAAGTAGTGATCAGGTATTTGCTATCGGCAACTACGATCCAATCGGCAAGGCGAATGTTCTGTCGCGTGGTATTGTTGGCTCTATCGGTGATCGCTATGTGGTGGCTTCGCCGCTGTATAAGCAGCATTTTGATCTGGCGACCGGCGAATGCCTGGAAGATACCGAAGCAGCGGTAAAAGCCTATTGTGCCCGCGTTGAAGCCGGGCTGGTTGAACTTGCCAGCTGATTTTTCAAGTATCGTTGTTTGATTTAAGGGAGCAAGGATGCTCTTGAATTGTTTTATCGTTTAAAGCCATTGTTTGAATTTCGCACTGAAATTTAAACGGCGGCTATGTTTTGGGCTACCCGGCTTCCCCCTCAGTTTTCCTTCATCGGTCTGTGGCCCGGGTGGTTCCTTTTTCTGCTTGTGCTGTATTCCTGTTGTTTTTGTAATCCAAACTGATAGTCTTATCACCCTGAATCAGGTAGCTCATTGGCCTTGTTTCTGAATGACTTTTCATCAGAACGGACAAGTTTCCATGCTCGGTGGCTGACTGTCTTTTGGCGTTGCAAGCACTGCGAAAATAATCTGAAAATGGGTGTTTGTTAACCTGTCATTCCATTTTTCAGGCATTTCCATGTGTTCAACCTCGGCTGCGTCGTGTCAAAAACCATGAGTTTCCCTATTTACAGGCCCCTGCACCAGGCAGCCGCAAATTATTTATTAACGCCTTATTTGTCGCCCGAATAGGTGAATCAGCCTTTTTTGCGGTAGCAAGGAGGATTATTGTCCATGTATGCTTTGCGCACACTCGGATGGTGTAACGATCAGCGATCAGACAAAGATACTTAATAATGACAATAGCTCTAGATATTCAGTTCGGAGGTTTTTCCGCTTCAGGTGGAAGAGACGATAATCAGGATGCGTTTGCGGTATTTCAGCCAGACTCTGGCGTGATTCGCTTCAAGGGTGTCGGTGCCTGTATTGCCGACGGTGCCAGCAGTACCACAAATGCCCAACAGGCCAGCTCCACCAGTGTTACGCATTTTCTTCACGATTATTACAGTACCCCCGATAGCTGGGATGTGAAGCGCTCAGCCAGCAAGGTGTTAACTTCGCTTAACAGTTGGCTATATCACCATGGCAAGCAGGCTTCTTCTAATAACAACGGTCTGGTGACGACCTTTAGTTGCGTTCTGGTTCACGGTAGTACGGCACATTTTTTTCACGTTGGCGATAGCCGGGTGTATCTGTGGAGTGGCAACAGCCTGGAGCAAATAACCCGTGATCATGTGCATGAAGGTGGTGGTAATACCTATCTTTCACGCTCACTGGGGATGGACAGCCATATTGAGGTCGACTATTTCCAGCGTGATGTTCATCAGGGGGATGTCTTTCTGCTGACGACGGATGGGGTTCATTCCTTTGTGTCACGCAAGGCGATGGTGGATGCCTTGAATGGAATACGGCCAGAGAGTAGCCAGGCTGATGTTGAAGCGGTGTGCTCGGCGCTGGTCAGCCAGGCGATTGATGCGGGCAGTGACGGTAACGGAACCAGTGTGATCTTGCGAGTTCGTCAGTTGCCAGATGAAAGTTTGCAGGAGTCTGGCCCGCAGGTTTCTGAACGCCATATTCCGGCCGTATTGTCTGCTGGTGAGAGTATCGATCATTACCAGATCAATCACATTATTGAGTCCAGTGTTTCCAGTATTACCTACCAGGTTGTTAACAAGCGTAATGGTCGTCTCTATGTGCTGAAAGCCCCGGCGATGGGAATACAGGAAAATAGCGACTACCTGGAATGTTTTGCTCGCGAGCAGTGGGTTGCTGAACGTATTAATCATCGTAATGTGATTCGTGCACTGCCTCAGGAAGAATCACGTTACAACTATCATATCTTTGAGTGGGTTGATGGTGTTTCACTGCGTCAATGGATGTTCGATAACCCCGGTGCGGAAATCAACCAGGTACGCTTGATTGTTGAGCAAATTATTCATGGATTACGTGCCTTGCAGCGCACCGGTTTGATTTATCGTAACCTGACTCCAGACAATGTGCTGGTGGGTCAGGATGGCGGAGTCAAGTTGGTTGATTTGGGCGCTATTATCAGTCGTGAGATTCCGGCGCTGAAAAATTGGCCGGTTTATGATTCGGTTATTTATCAGGCACCAGAGATTTTGCTGGAACAGGAATACAGTGCCCAGAGCGATCTGTTTGCACTGGGAGTCATTATTTATGAAATGCTGGCAGGGCAAACGCCTTTCCGGCTTGATCGAGTGAAGGAGCGCGGTGCTCGTTCTTCGTCAGAGTGGCGTTATCAGAGTATTCGGGTTCATCGTCCTGATATTCCTCTGTGGTTGGATCTGGTGCTGAAGAGGGCCACATCAGCGCATACCAACGAGCGCTACCAGGCGTTTTCGGAGCTGCGTGAAGACCTGTATCGACCGAATGAGCAATTGGTCGGAATGCATTTGCGTCGCTCATTGCTGACCCGTGATCCGGTGTGTTTCTGGCGTTATGCCACCTTGATTTTTGCAGGGGTTGCGGTAGCAGAAGCGGTGGCACTGCTGGCTAGTCAGTAGCGTCCAGAGGCATCCAGACTGCTTGGCTCAGGTGGCAAAGTAAAAAAAGCCCGATACCGTGAGGATATCGGGCTTTTTTGTGAAGTGCTCAACGAAGCACTCTTGGTCTGTTCGTCAGTGGCGAACTAACGTGCTGCCTGGCGCTGCAGATTGAGTTCCGTAAAGTCGAGCAGGATATGGCCTGATTCAGTGAGCAGGGCATCATCCTCTTCTTTTTTGATCCCTTCGGGGTCGTCAGTTTCCGGTTTTGCGGCCTGAGGGTTGCTTTCATCTTCCAGTTTGGTGAGCAGGGCCATCCCTTTGGCCTTACGGCGTTTATTTTCCAGGTCGAGACGTTTCTGATCATTTTCCTGGCGTTCAGACTCGCGAGTTTTTTCGTTCAGGGAGACTTCGGTCTGTTTGCGCATCTCTTCAATCAGTGTCTTTTGCTCGCGCAGAAAAATAAAGTCAGGATCGGTCTGAACGCGCTGTTGGTGTTTTTGCCGCAATGCTACGACACTGTTGCGAATTTGTTCGTCAGCAGCGTATTTGGCGGGGCGGATTTCATCCCATGGCAGGGCTTCTTCCAGAGCACTTTCACCAATTTTGTCGGTATCGAATAACGAAGGAAACAGTACGTCAGGAATAACCCCCTGATGTTGTGTGCTTTGGCCAGACACGCGATAGAATTTTGCCTGGGTGATTTTGAGCTGGCCGTGGCGCAGGGGACGTAGTGACTGGACAGTACCTTTACCAAAGGTTTGGCCACCGACCACAATGCCGCGACCGTAATCCTGAATGGCACCGGCAAAAATTTCGGAGGCTGATGCACTGAGGCGGTTGACCAGCACGACCAGCGAACCATCATAAAGTACGGTTGGATCTTCGTCTGGTAGCACTTCGACATTGCCACGAGTGCTGCGTACCTGAACGACCGGGCCTTGGGGAATAAACAGGCCGGTCAGGCTGATCGATTCTTCCAGTGAGCCACCGCCATTATTGCGCAAGTCGATAATCAAGCCTTCGATACCCTCCAGGCGCAACTCTTTGATCAGGCGAGCGACATCGCGGGTTGTGCTCTTGTAGTCAGGACGATTTTCCATCCGTCCCTGAAAATCAATGTAGAAAGTGGGAATATCAATGACACCGATACGATGATCCTTACCGTCGTCGCCCTTGATAATAAGCAGCTCTTTTTGTGCCGACTGCTCTTCCAGTTTGACTTCGTCACGGACAATGGCAATCACCTTGGTATCGTTGCCGACGCTGTCGGACGGGATGACTTCAAGGCGCACAGTGGTTCCCTTGGGCCCACGGATAAGATCAACCACTTCATCCAGACGCCAACCAATGACGTCGGTGATGCTACCATCCATATTTTGGCCAACCCCGACAATTTTGTCGGCAGGATGCAAGTTTTTGGCTTTGTCAGCGGGGCCGGCTGGCACCAGTCGCACAACCTTGGTGTATTCATCTTCGCCTTGTAATACAGCACCAATTCCCTGTAACGACAGGCTCATATTGATGTTGAAATTCTCGGTGTTACGGGGAGAAAAATACTGGGTATGGGGATCAAACGCCCGTGTTACCGCATTCATCACTGCCTGGTAGGCATCTTCCGGTTTGTTTTGATGAATCCGGTTGAGCTGGTTTTGATAGCGTTTTTGCAACAGCTCAATGGCTGCCTTGTGATCCTTGCCGCTCATGGTGAGATTCAGAATCGAATTTTTCAAGCGCTTGCGCCACAGGTCATCCAGCTCAATGGTTGATGTTGCCCAAGGTGCGTTTTCGCGATCAAGATTCAGTCGTTCATCATTGTCAAAGTGGTATTCTGCTGCCCGTTCTGACAGTTCAGAGAGCATGAAGGTCAGGCGTTCATTGACCCGCTGTTGTAACCGGTTGTAGATAAAGAAAGGAATTGTCAGGTCTCCGCGCATCAGTACGTCGTCAAACTGTTTGCGATATTTTTCGAATGACTGCACATCACCGGCGAGCAGATAACTGCGCGTGCCGTCGAGATCTTCCAAATAGAGGTCAAATATCTTGCTCGACAAACGGTCGTCAAGCCGCTGAAGCTCATAGTGACCGCGCAGCAAATTATTGAGTATTTGCTGGGTGGTAACGGCCTGTTCTCTGGTCGGTTCCAACGGCGTAAAGGGCGTTCCGGGACTGACGTCCTGAATAGCAGCGATAGCAGCTGTTGAAGTAAAGATTACTGTCAGTAACAGCAATGACGAAAGCGCTTTTGATAGTCTCAAATACATAGTTACAGCCAGACGTCTACTCGTTGTTTTCAAATTTGTACAACCACAGGGGCATGGGTATGCTTGATCGCCGCCATTTGGCCGCTACTGTAAGGCACCATAATGCAGGCCGATGCGGATGCCAAGCTGTCAATTATAGACTGCCTTGCTAACCGCTTGGCACATAACGGAAGCCTGAGGAAGGTTTTGATGCCAAAGAATAAAAATAATTCCTTGTCTGTGGCCATTGATACTGGAAAGACGGGCTTGTGAGTGACTTCGCTGCAGTCTGTAGCGGGACATTTTCGAACACTACGATCAGGAGGCAGTATGGCCAGAGTAACGCTTGAATTACCGCAGACGTTTGAGTTTTCGGTGGATCTCGATGTGCGGATATCGGAAATCAATTACGGTAATCACCTGGGCAATGACCGTATGGTGACGCTATTGCACGAGGCGCGTTTGCGTTATTTACGCCAGTTTGATTTTGCCGAACTCAATATTGAGGGCTTTGGTATTATGGTGACGGATCTGGTAGTCAGTTTTCGGGCAGAATCCTTTGTTGGTGATGTACTGACGTTTGAAGTCGGGGTGACGGATTTCAACAAGTATGGCTGTGATTTTATCTATCGCGTCAGCAATCAGGCGCAAGGAAAATTAGTGGCTGAAGCAAAGACTGGCATCGTGTTTTTTGACTATGAGGAACGCAAGCTGGCTCGGGTACCGGCGGTCTTTATTGAGCGTTGTTCCGCCGCAGGATAGCGTCAGCAAGAAAAAACGAGTCCTCAGGACTCGTCACTGCTGATACCGAGGTCGTCAAAGTATTCGGTGATAAAATCGAGAAAGGCACGACTTTTGGTCGCCAGGTAGCGGTTTTGCGGAAAAACGACCTTGATCGTCCTGACCGGAATTTCGACGTCACTGAACAAGCGTACGAGTTCACCATTCTGCAAGTGATGGTCGGCAATATACGTGGGTATTGCGGTAATCCCCATACCCGCCAGGCAGGCTTCGTACACCATATCGATATCGTTGACCGACAGCTTGCGTTCGACGCTGGACAAGGTGAAGCCATGATCCTTTTCGAACTGGCGCAACCAGTTGATTCGAGCAAATTCGGCATTGGTGACCATCAGGATACGGTGACGGTTGAGATCTTCCAGCGAGGTGGGTGTGCCCCAGACCTTGAGGTACTTTGGGGAAGCACAAACCACGATGTTCTGGCGTGCAACTGGCTTGGCGATCAGGCGGGAATCTTCCAGTGTGCCGATACGCAAGGCAAAGTCGTAGCCTTCTTTAACGATATCCAGCGGTCGGTCGGAGATATGCAGATCGAAACTGATATCCGGGTATTTTTCTGAAAAATCATTAAACATCCGGGCAAGTTCGCGGCGGCCAAAATTGGACATTGCGGTGATTCGCAAACGTCCGCGTGGCGTCACATCAAAATCGGTGACCAGTTTTTCGGCTTCAGAGATGGACTCCAGAATGTTCTCACAATGCTGATAGAACATCTGTCCCGCTTCGGTTGGGCTAACGGAGCGGGTGGTGCGATTCAGTAGTCGCACCCCCAGTCGTTCTTCCAGGCCACTGATTTGCTTGCTGACGGCTGACGGTGTGACGCCAAGCGAGTCGGCGGCAGAGGTAAAATTGCGAGCGCGAACAACAGAAACAAATGTTTGCAGAGTGTCTATTCGGGACATGGATACGATTCTTGCCGAAAACCAGATTAGTGCCGCAGTATAGTTAATCCTGAGGAAATAATCAGCTTGCTTCCGGTGTCTTTTGTGTCGAATTGACACTCATTCGACACCTGCCAGGCAGTTTGTCAGCGAATCAGTGCATTCTGGCGGCCATTAACATCCTGTTGGCTGATTATCGCAGGGTCGTTTACAGGCCATTATCCTGCGGCGTTACGCCGTCGCTGGCATTGGGAGTGCTACGGCGACGGGGTTGCCAGAGATTGACCACCCCGGCGAGGATAATCAAGGTTGCGCCTGCTGCGGTTGTCCAGCCGGGAATTTCATCCCAGAACCACCAACCCATCAAGGCCCCATAAATAACGGCACTGTAAACATAGACGCCGACCTTACCCGTCGGTGCTGTGCGGTAAGCCTTGGTCAATGCCAGCTGACCCGTCGTGGCGACGACGCCCATAGCTGCGAGCCATAACCAGGCATCGGTGGGAACCGGGTGCCAATTCAGCAGTGCGGCAGGCAGGGATACCAGGCTGGCGATCAGGCCAAAATAGAAAACGATCCGTTGGCTGGATTCCGTCACCGACATTCGGCGGATGGTGACTTTGGCCAGCGCTGCCAGCGCGGCCCCCAACAGACCGATCAGTGCCGCAAAGGTAAAGGCACTGTCGGCACCCGGCCGCAAGATAACAGCAACGCCGGAAAATCCGATCAGCAGTGCCAGCCAGCTAAATTTGCCCGCAGGTTCTTTTAACCACCACCAGGCCAGTAACGGCATGAAAAAGGGGCTCGACAGTTTGACAAGAAAGGCTTCTGTCAGGGGCATATTGCCCAGTGCCCAGAAATAACAGTACATCGCAGCAACACCGACAAGGCCGCGCATCAGGTGCCAGTGCCAGACTTGAGTCTTCAGACTGCCAATGCCGGTATTGAGAATCAGTGGTGCCAGCACAATCAGCCCAAGCAGATTGCGGAAAAACACCACTTGCTCGGTGGAAAGGTCTTCTGACAGGTGTTTGATTAACGCGCCCATAATGGCCAGCAGGGCTTCTCCAACGAGCAAATACAGTGCTCCGATACGCAGTTCGCGACTCACGGTGGTGAAATTCCTTTAAATTACTTGAAATGACTCAATATTGGACGTGGAGTGCAGGAGTATCGTTTATTTGCACCGACCGCGATTGTTGCTATGTGGGCAGTATACGGTTCGGCGATGAATATTGCTCAGGATCAATAAAGTAACTATTAGATTTTCTTGGTTTTATCCTTTACTACTTGAAATTTATTCATTCAGTCGCCATTTAGGTGGTAGTGATTAATTAGTACAACAGTTGCGAGTGCCTGCCTGGTTGGGCTGGTGTTTGCCGGTATTTCCAGAGGAGAAACTCAGTATGCGTATGGATCGTTTAACTACCAGTTTGCAAAACGCATTGGCAGAAAGCCAAAGCCTGGCGCTGGGCCAGGATCACAATCAGATAGACACTGTCCATTTGTTACTGGCATTGCTACAGCAGGCCAATAGTTCAATCAAGGATGTCATTCGTCGTGTCGGCAGTAATGTGCCGCAGTTGGAGCAGGCTTTACAAAGGGTGTTGTTGGATCAGCCACGGGTAAGCAACCCTGACGGGCAAATCCAGATTTCACCGGAGCTGGGGCGGTTGTTGAACCTCACTGAAAAAGCCGCTCAGAAGCAGGGTGATCAATACGTCTCCAGCGAAATTTTCTTGCTGGTGGCGTTGGAAGACAAGGGTGCTGCTGGTAATGCGCTGAAGGCGGCGGGTCTCGATAAGGACAAGGTCAGCAAAGCGATTGAAGATATGCGAGGTGGTGAGTCCGTGCGTGACGCCAATGCCGAGGACAGCCGTCAAGGGCTGGAAAAATACTGTATCGACCTGACCGAACGGGCAGAAGCTGGCAAGCTGGATCCGGTGATTGGTCGTGATGACGAAATTCGCCGCACTATTCAGGTATTGCAGCGCCGAACCAAAAACAATCCGGTATTAATTGGTGCTCCTGGCGTCGGTAAAACCGCCGTGGTGGAAGGTCTGGCGCAGCGTATTGTGAATGGTGAAGTACCGGATACCCTCAAGAACAAGCGCATTTTGTCGTTGGATATGGGCGCGCTGGTGGCGGGTGCCAAGTATCGGGGTGAGTTTGAGGAACGGTTGAAAGGCGTATTGAAAGATGTCGCCAAGGAAGAAGGCCGCATCGTACTCTTTATCGATGAGTTACATACCATGGTGGGGGCTGGCAAGGGCGAAGGCTCAATGGATGCTGGCAATATGCTCAAGCCAGCGCTGGCTCGTGGTGAGCTGCATTGTGTGGGAGCGACCACGCTGGATGAATATCGGGAATTTATCGAAAAGGACGCTGCCCTGGAGCGCCGCTTCCAGAAGATTCTGGTGGATGAGCCTTCCGTTGAAGATACCATCGCGATTTTACGTGGTCTCAAAGAACGCTACGAGGTTCATCACGGCGTACAAATTACCGACAGTGCCATTATCGCTGCGGCAAAACTATCGACCCGTTACATTGCCGATCGGCAATTACCCGACAAGGCGATTGACCTGATTGATGAGGCCGCATCGGTGATTCGAATGGAAATCGATTCCAAGCCCCAGGAAATGGACAAACTGGAACGTCGCCTGATTCAGCTCAAGATTGAACGCGAGGCTCTGCGTAAAGAAAAGGACGAAGCGGCGAAAAAACGCTTGAGCGACCTGAATGAAGAAATCAATAAATCCGGTCGTGCCTATGTCGAGCTGGAAGATGTCTGGAAACAGGAAAAATCCTTGCTGGAAGGGGCATCAAAATCCAAGGAGTTACTGGAGCAGGCACGGATTGAGCTGGATGCTGCTCGTCGTAGCGGTGATTTACAACGTATGTCGGAGCTGCAATATGGCCGTATTCCAGAGTTGGAAAAACAGCTAGCCAGTGCCAACGAAGCCGAAGCTAATGGCTCACAAGAGTTTACCCTGCTGCGCAATAAAGTGACGGAAGACGAAATCGCCGAAGTGGTTTCGCGCTGGACTGGTGTTCCGGTGAACCGGATGCTGGAAGGGGAGCGGGAAAAACTGCTGCGTATGGAAGACGTCCTGCACGAATCGGTCGTCGGTCAGGATCAGGCTATCAAGGCGGTTGCCAATGCCGTACGTCGTTCCCGTGCCGGTCTGTCTGATCCGAATCGCCCCAATGGCTCTTTCCTGTTTCTTGGCCCTACCGGGGTGGGCAAGACCGAGTTGTGCAAGGCACTGGCAACCTTTCTGTTTGATAGCAAGGACGCCATGGTGCGCATCGATATGTCGGAATATATGGAGAAGCACTCCGTCTCCCGCCTGATCGGTGCACCTCCTGGCTATGTGGGTTATGAAGAAGGTGGTCATCTAACCGAAGCGGTGCGGCGCAAGCCCTACTCGGTAATCTTGCTCGACGAAGTCGAGAAGGCGCATCCGGATGTCTTTAATATCTTGTTGCAAGTACTGGATGATGGCCAGCTGACCGATGGTCATGGGCGCCGGGTTAATTTCAAGAATACTGTGTTGGTGATGACCTCGAACCTGGGATCTGATGTGATTCAGACCCTGTTCGCCGACCAACCTTATGAAGGCATGCGGGATGCGGTCATGGAAATCGTTGGTAACCACTTCCGGCCGGAATTTATCAACCGTATTGACGAGGCGGTGGTGTTCCATCCACTCATGAAAGATCAGATCCGTGGCATTGCCGATATTCAGCTGCAACTGTTGCGTGATCGCTTGAGCGAGCGTGATCTGGCGCTGGAGCTCAGTGATACCGCCATCACCAAACTGGTAGACATTGGCTATGATCCGGTATTTGGTGCCCGTCCGCTGAAGCGTGCGATTCAGCGCTGGATTGAAAACCCGTTGGCGCAAGATATCCTCTCGGGCAAATTTATGCCCGGTGACACCATTGTGGCGGATGTGATTAACCAGGACGATGGAGAGTCGACCTTGGTATTCAGTGCACGGCAGTAAATGGTAACAATGGCGTAAGCTATTTGAGCGTCAATCCGACTGGCGGCCTGAAGGGGCCGCTTTTTTTATGGGAGCTGGTTCCGCATGTTATCTTTTGTGTCTGTATGATAATCATCGGGATGTTGTCGTGGCGTATTAACGTTGCGTTACCGGTCACAAGGGATCTGGAGGGAATTGTTATGAATCCGCGCATGGAAAATCAATGGCTGGCGAATTCTTGTCGGCTACTGGCTATCGTTGCCACGTTGTTATTGGGTGCCTGTGCATCAGTCGCCGGTTCTGTTGTTGATCTTGGCAATCGTGCCGAGCATAACCTTCATTGCGGGACGTCGGCCGGAGTCACACTGAAGGATGATGGCAGTCAGGTGGTGATTGCTCTGGGTCAGCGTCCAACGCCAGGTTACCAGGTGATGCTTGATCAAAGTGAAATGCTGGATGGTGTGGCACTGATTCGCTTTCATGAACAACAACCACAGCAAGGCATGGCGGTGGCGCAGGTCATGACGTCTCCCTGTATGGTATTGACGTTGCCGGAGGAGTGGCAATCGATGCGGATCAGTAGCAGCGACTCTGGTGGTGTCTGGCAATTTTACAATCCGGCTAACCCCCGTTAGGAGCTGGTTTGGCAATTATATTGGGTATAGACCCTGGTTCCCGCGTGACCGGTTTTGGTGTGATTAACGCGATTGGCCAGCGGGTGGAGTACATCACCAGTGGCTGTATTCGGTGTGGTGACGGCGAGATGCCGCAGCGGCTGCAGACCATTTTTACTTCCGTTAACGAATTGATTGAAACCTGGTCGCCACAGCAGTTTGCGATCGAGCAGGTATTTATGGGTAAAAATGCGGCTTCGGCACTGAAACTCGGTCAGGCTCGTGGTGTGGCCATGGTAGCAGCGGCGTTGCAGCAATTACCGGTGGCTGAATACGCACCACGAGCCATCAAAATGGCGGTGACCGGTACGGGAGGGGCCGAGAAAGAACAGGTCCAGCACATGGTTCAGACATTATTAAAACTTCCTGGGCGTCCTCAGGCCGATGCCGCCGATGCGTTGGCCATCGCACTTTGTCATGCGTTTACCGCCGCCAGTCTGGTCGCCCAGGCCGGTGCACGCGGCAGCCGCAGAGGGCGTCCTCTCAACTTTCCGGGTTGACCCCGCCGGAGCTTTGGCAGGACTGTTGAGCAGTGCTTGGCTTTGCTGGTAGTCTAGGCCGTTTTCCGCGCAGGTACCGCTATGATTGGTCGTTTACAGGGCATTGTGCTCGAAAAATCCGCCCCGGATTTGCTGGTTGATGTAAATGGCGTTGGCTATGAGGTTCAGGCGCCACTGACAACTTTTGCGGTGCTTGGCCGTATTGGTGAATCCGCTGTTTTATATACCCATTTGGCGATCCGGGAAGACGCCCATCAGCTGTATGGCTTCAGTGATAAAAGCCAGCGTTCGCTGTTCCGTACCCTGATCAAGGTTAGCGGAGTTGGCCCCAAGCTGGCACTGGCCATCTTGTCTGGCATGGATGTGAACGCGTTCGCAATGTGTGTTCATAATGAAGATATTACTGCCCTGACTCGACTGCCTGGCGTTGGTAAAAAAACGGCGGAACGCCTGGTTGTGGAAATGCGCGACCGGCTGAAAGAATGGCAGACGCCAGCGCCTCTGTGGCAAGCCGCCGATCATGCTGAGCGGGCTTCCGCTGATCAAGTACTGCTGGAGGCCGAGTCGGCGCTGGTATCTCTGGGATACAAGCCAACAGAGGCGGCCCGTATGTTAAATAAAATCGCTGATCAGGCCTCGACCTCAGAAGAGCTGATTCGTCTGGCACTTAAAAACAGTCTGGGTAACACATGATAGAAACGGATCGTTTTATCAGCCCCGTCTCTGCTCCGGGGGAAGAGCATCAGGATCGGGCCATCCGTCCCAAAACACTCGAAGACTATATTGGTCAGCCGGTTGTACGGGAGCAGATGGAAATATTTATTGGCGCTGCCCGTGCCCGTAATGAAGCACTTGATCATACTCTGGTGTTTGGTCCGCCAGGGTTGGGGAAAACCACCCTGGCCAATATTATCGCGGTTGAAATGGGGGCTGCGATCAAGTCAACCTCCGGGCCAGTACTGGAAAAAGCCGGTGATCTGGCGGCAATGTTAACCAATCTCGAAGCCGGAGATGTACTGTTTATTGATGAGATTCATCGCTTGAATCCAGCGGTAGAAGAAGTGCTTTATCCGGCGATGGAAGACTATCAGCTCGATATTATGGTGGGGGAGGGGCCAGCTGCCCGTTCCATCAAGATTGAATTACCTCCTTTTACGCTGGTGGGCGCGACGACTCGGGCAGGTTTGTTGACCTCGCCACTGCGGGATCGGTTTGGAATCGTCCAGCGGCTGGAATTTTATAATGAGGACGACCTCAGCTATATCGTCAGTCGCTCCGGGTTGTTATTGGGGTTAGAGGTTGACAGTGCGGGTGCGCGTGAGATTGCCCGTCGTGCCAGGGGCACTCCAAGGATTGCCAATCGGTTATTACGCCGGGTACGGGATTACGCCCAGGTGAAGGGTGACGGTACGGTGGATCTGGCGTGTGCGGATGCCGCATTGAATATGTTGAATGTCGATGCCCAAGGGTTCGACCACATGGATCGCCGCCTGTTACTGACCCTGATGGAAAAGTACGACGGCGGCCCGGCCGGTGTCGATAGCCTCGCGGCATCGATAGGCGAGGAGCGGGATACCATTGAGGATGTGCTGGAACCCTATCTGATGCAGCAAGGCTATATTACCCGCACGCCACGCGGTCGCATGGCGACTCGGCTGGCATATCTGCATTTTGGTTTGCAACTGCCGACACGGTTTGGACAACAAGATGACCCGGTTTGATTGGCCTGTGCGTATTTACATTGAAGACACGGATGCTGGCGGCATTGTCTACTACGCCAATTATCTGCGTTATATGGAGCGTGCCCGTACCGAATGGCTGCGGGCAATGGCGATTGGTCAGGAAGTATTACGACAGCAGGGCATCCTGTTTGTGGTCACCGCCGTTGAGGCCAAATACCGCAAGCCTGCCAGGCTGGACGATGAACTGAATGTCTCGGTTCAGGTCGATAACGTTGGCAAGGCCCGCTTACATATTTCGCATCAGGTCAGTCGTATCAACCAATCTGGTGAATATGAGCTGTTGGTTGAGGCCGGGGTCGTTGTGGCCGCCATGAATATCGAAGGCAGGCCAGTGGCTTTACCACCAATCATTACAACCCGACTGCAGGATCATCAATCCAGCAGTCGCTAAACTAACGGATGTCAGGGAGTAGCAGTGAACGAATCCATGTCCATTTTCAGCCTGGTTGCCAGTGCCAGTATCGTTGTGCAATTGGTGATGCTGCTGCTGTTAGCCGCATCGGTCGGCAGTTGGGTAGTGATTTTTCAGCGCAGTCGATTGTTATCGTCCAGTCGCGCCCAGTTGCTGGATTTCGAGGATCGTTTCTGGTCTGGTGTTGACCTCAACGATCTGTATCGGGAATGTCAGGCGAAAGAAACCACCAGCATGATCGAAAACGTATTTATGGCTGGACTGAAGGAATTTGGCAAAATGCGTCAGCAGAATACCCACGACCCGGATGCCATGATCCAGGGCTGTCAGCGTGCCATGCGGATTGCCATTACCCGTGAATCGGAAGCATTGGATGCGCATCTGCCGATGCTGGCCACCGTCGGTTCCACCAGCCCGTATATCGGTCTGTTTGGTACGGTGTGGGGTATCATGAGTGCGTTCCACGGCCTGGCATCGGTCAAGCAGGCGACAATTGCTACGGTTGCACCAGGTATTTCCGAAGCGTTGGTCGCCACGGCGATGGGGTTATTGGCGGCGATTCCGGCGGTTATTTTCTACAATCGTTTTGCCTCGCGGGTCGATCATCTGACCACTGGTATGCACACCTTTGCCGATGAATTTTCCTCGCTGCTGTATCGTCAGGCATTACGCTTGAAACAAGGGGCCAAGCCTGCGGCAAGCGGAGAAAAATAATGGAGCCAATGCAGCCCCCCGCCGCGAAACGACGTCCTATCGCAGAAATAAATGTAGTGCCTTACATCGATGTGATGCTGGTGCTACTGGTCATTTTTATGGTGACGGCTCCGATGCTGGTACAAAGTGTTCAGGTCAATCTGCCTCGGGTTGATTCAGCCCCTGTCGAAATTGAACCCGACGATAACACCATCATTGTCTCGGTTAACCAGCAAGGCGTGTATTTTATCGAGCGTGATGATGATCAGCCCGCTGCCATGACGTTGATTCAGGTGCAGGATTACGTTACCAAGGTAAAAGCCGAGGTACCCACTACCCGTGTGATGATTCGGGGCGATGAACGGGTTGCCTATGGCAAGGTCGTTCGGCTAATGGGTGGTTTGCAAATGGCAGGTATCGCCGATGTGGGTTTGATTACGGAAGCCCCTGATCCGGAAGTGACCGAGTGAAGCAGTGGTTCAAACCTTCATCTTACCCCTTGCCTGTCGTGTTGGCTGTTGTGTTGCACGGGGTCGTGGCCGGTCTGTTCCTGCTGGAATTGCCAGACGATACTCGTCATATTCGTCCACCGGTGCCCAAACATATTATTGCCAACGTCGTCGAGACAGAAAACCGCGCGGTGCAGCAACGCCAGCAGCACCAGGATAAAAAACAGCAGCAGACATTGCAGGACGCCCAGCGTCGCAAGCAGCAAGCAGAAGCTGAGCTAAAGAAAAAACAAGCGGCAGACAAAGCAAAAAAACAGCGTGAAGCAGACGCGCTGGCATTAAAACAACAGCAGCAGGCAGACAAGGCCAAACAGGAAAAAGCACAGCAACTACAAGAGCAGCAAGCAGAGGCCGCCGCCAGGGCAAAAATAGATGCTGAAGCAAAAGCAGCAAAGGCTGCGAAAGAAAAAGCCGCTGCTGATGCTCTCCGTGAGCAGCAGTCACGTGCGGATGAGCAGCAATTGATGGAGCAGCTGGCAACCGAACAGGCTGCTCAGGAAATGCAGCAACGGCAAGAAAATGAGCGCCGTGCCAAAGTCGAAGCAGAGCTGGAAGCCGATTTTGTTACCCAACTCAGAGAAAAAGTAGAACGCAGCTGGCTTTATCCGCCAGCGGTCAAACCGGAGCAGCAAGTGACGGTGCGTATTAATTTGGTGCCGACCGGAGAAGTGATCAGCGTTGTCGTTATCAAGGGGAGCGGCAATACGGCGTTGGATCGCTCGGTTGAGCAAGCAGTACTAAAGGCATCGCCGCTGCCGGTTCCCAAAGACGTTCATGTATTTGAGCGCAGTTTCCGAACACTCACCATGGTTTTCAGACCGGAGAATGCAACGTGGTAAAACAATGGATCAGCGCGCTGGTGCTGTTTATGCTCGCAGGGTTGGCACAGGCGGAGTTAGTTATCGAGGTTACCCAGGGTAAACAATCGGCTATTCCTGTGGCAGTTGTGCCTTTTGAGTGGAGTGGCGAGGGGGCGTTGCCGGAAGACATCAGCGGTATCGTCGCTAATGATCTGGGCAGCAGCGGCTATTTCAAGGTATTGCCTGTTGCCAATATGATCAGCCAACCAACCACTCTTGAGGCGGTCGCTTATAGTGACTGGCGTAATCTGCGCCAGGATTTTGTCGTAATTGGCCGTATTTCAATGGATGAAAGCGGATATACAATGGAATTCCATGTTCTGGATGTCCATCAGAAAGTAGAGTTATTGCGTCATCGAGTTAAAGGTAAGGCAAACCAGTTACGGGATATCGCTCATTATATAAGCGATTATGTGTTCGAAAAATTGACGGGTATTCCGGGCGTGTTTTCCACCCGGCTTATCTATGTGACGACCAATCGCGAGCGCAGTCGTTTTAATCTGAATTATGCCGATGCCGACGGTGCCAGAGAGCAGCTTATTTTTACTTCCCAGGATCCGATTATCTCTCCTGCTTGGGCACCGGACGGTAAGAAGGTTGCTTACGTATCGTTCGAAAGCGGTCGCAGTGCCATTTATTTCCAGGAGTTGGCAACCGGTAAGCGAGAACTGGTGCTCAAGATGGAGGGTTCGACCAGTGCGCCGGCGTTTTCACCGGATGGTACCCGACTGGCATTTGTTCGATCGAGTCTTGGCAATCCTGATATTTATGTGATGGATCTGGGCAGCCGCAAGATTGAACGATTGACCACTCATTATGCGATTGACACCGAACCCCAGTGGATGGCGGATAATCGCCACCTGGTATTTACATCCAATCGCGCCGGCGGGCCGCAGATATATCAACTGGACGCCAGTAACAAAGCCGTCAAGCGACTGACATATGAAGGGAATTATAATGCCCGAGCCAGAGTCACGGATGACGGCAGAAAACTGATTTACGTACATCGTGAGGGCGAGAACTTCCATATTGCTTCCCAGGATCTGGATTCGGGACAAGTTCATATTCTGACAACAGAGACCGACCTTGATGAGTCGCCCAGTGTTGCACCTAATGGAAGTATGGTAATTTATGCAGCCAGTGAAGCAGATCGCAGCATATTGGCCGCAGTATCTGTGGATGGTGAAGTTAAATTTCGATTACCGTCGAAATATGGCGACGTCAGAGAACCTGCGTGGTCACCGATTTTTTAAAAAACTAAAATCATCAAGTGGAGTGGGAAGACAGTTATGCAAATAAATGCATTGTACAAGGCTTTGGGTTTGACTCTGGGCGCACTGCTGGTCGCTGCATGTTCAAGCACTGGTGAAATCAATGAAGGCGAGTCCAGCGAGACTGTAACCAAGGCCGAAGAAGTTACCACTGAAGTAACAGAGGCGGTTGAGGAAACCAGCACTACTGCGGTTGATACTTCTGCCGTCAGTGGTGAGTCTTTGGAATCCCGGATGACGGAAGCCGAAGCAGCACTGCTTGAGCAGACTGTGTTCTACTTTGATTTCGATCAGAGCACGATCAAGAGTGATAGCAAGGCTGCCTTGAAAGTTCACGCTGCCTACCTGGCTGCCAACAGCTCTGCCCGTGTTGTTCTGGAAGGTCATGCTGACGAACGCGGTACCGTAGAGTACAACCTGGCCCTGGGTGAGCGTCGTGCTATGGCTGTGCGTCGTTTCCTGTTGGCAAATGGTGCCAGTGCCAGCCAGCTGGAAGTCGTCAGCTTTGGCGAAGAACGCCCGGTTGTTATGGGTCACAGCGAATCCAGCTGGGCCAAGAACCGTCGTGTTGAAGTGAAATACCAGAGCCGTTAATGAAATCACTGTACTTCCTTTGTGCTCTGACACTGGGTGTTAGCGTACAAGCGGAGGAGTGGGTTTCAGTAGGAGCTGCCCCTGTGGCAGCTCCTGCGGCATCAACTGCTTCCGTTTCCCAGCCTGCATATACCCCCTCTTCCCTGAATGACTCTCCTACGGATACTTCCCCGGAACTGGTCAACGAGTTGTTGATGCAGGTTGAACAAATGCAGCAAGAAATTGCTGAACTGCGCGGGCACATTGAACAGCAGGGTAATGAATTGCGCCAGCTGAAGCGGGATGGAGATAATCGTTATCTGGATTTGGATCGGCGAATCGTTTATTTGACGACAGAGGTTGATAAAAAACCGGTATCGGTCTCTGAAACGCCACGGGCGTCTGCTCAGGACGCTTATAACCAGGCGATGACTCTGGTGCGAGACAAACAGTTCGAACAGGCTAATCAGGCGTTCGGCAATTTTGTCAAACAGTATCCTGAGGATGCTCTGGTGGCGAATGCCTGGTACTGGAATGGTGAGGTGTATCTGGTGCGGGGAGAATACCCGTCGGCACTGGAAAGTTTTCGTACTGTGATCGATCATTTTCCTGATCACGGCAAAGCAGCAGATGCGACTTACAAGTATGCGGTAACCTTGCACAAGTCGGGGGATGTAGAAGCGGCCCGGCATTGGCTGGAGACGATCAGGGAACGTTATGCAACCTCTTCTCCCGGAACGGTACGTCAGGCCGAGGCATATTTAAAAAAAATGGCGTCGACAAAGTAAATTTTCATCAAAAAGACTTGTCACGTCGATAAATATAAGTATTATATGCGCCTCCTTCGGGTCGTTAGCTCAGCTGGTAGAGCAGTTGGCTTTTAACCAATTGGTCGCTGGTTCGAATCCAGCACGACCCACCAATTCCTGAAAAGGGAGAAAGCTTTGCTTTCTCCCTTTTTTATTGGCAATTTACTCAAACGCAGTGGCCCATTGCCTGCATTTCTGCTGTGTTACACTTGGCCCTGTTTGTACTCCGACTGGTATCCGAGAATCCTATGTCCCAGGCAGCTGAACAAGAACAACGACATATTGTCCAGGATTTCTGGGCAGCTCCCGAAGCTCCGCTTGATGCTGATCAGATCGCTCATTACAGAGAGCAAATCCGTTTGCTACTGAAGCGTGAAGACGCTGTTCTTGTTGCCCATTATTATACCGATCCAACAATCCAGGCTTTGGCGGAAGAAACCGGAGGTTGCGTTTCTGACTCCCTTGAAATGGCTCGTTTTGGTGCTAATCATCCGGCCAGTACGTTGGTTGTTGCTGGAGTACGTTTCATGGGGGAGACCGCCAAGGTACTCAGCCCTGAAAAACGGGTGTTGATGCCGACCTTGGAGGCTACTTGTTCATTGGATCTCGGCTGCCCTGTGGATGAATTTACCGCTTTTTGTGACCAACACCCGGATCGTACGGTTGTGGTGTATGCCAATACGTCAGCGGCAGTAAAGGCCCGTGCCGATTGGGTTGTGACCTCCAGTATTGCTCTGGATGTTGTTAGTTATTTACACGGCAAGGGTGAAAAGCTGATCTGGGCACCTGATCGTCATCTCGGGGATTATGTGCGCCGACAAACCGGTGCGGATATGATTCTCTGGGACAGCGAGTGTATTGTCCACGATGAATTCAAGGCTAAAGGGTTGCAGGACTTGCGGCTGGTTTATCCGGATGCTGCGATCTTGGTACACCCGGAATCACCCCATTCTGTGATTGAGTTGGCCGATGCTGTGGGTTCTACCAGTCAATTGATCAAGGCGGCGGTGGAGTTGCCTAATCCGGTGCTGATTGTTGCGACTGACAAGGCTATTTTCTACAAGATGCAGCAGGCCGTGCCTGACAAATTACTGGTTGAGGCGCCGACTTCGGGTAACGGCGCAACTTGTCGCAGCTGTGCTCACTGTCCCTGGATGGCGATGAATGGCCTGCGTAATATCGCCAGTGTATTAGATGATGGCAGTCAGGAAATTTTTGTGGCCGAGCCGCTTCGGGTTGGGGCGATTCGCAGCTTGCAACGAATGCTGGACTTCAAGGCCTAACAGGTTGCTGGCATTGAGTTGGTTACCTGCTGGGCACATCTATAAATGGCAGCGATCAAAAATCGCTCGCTACATTTTTAGAGGCACTTACTCCAGTTGTTTGCGGCTGGCAGCCATTTGTTTTAGTCGTTCTTTCAGTGCCTCCTGGCGTTGAAAATCTTTCTGTTTGGCGGCGGCGGCGATGGCTAAATCCATTTGTCGGCTGGCTTTGGCAGACTCTCCACTAAAAAACAGATATTCAGCATTGGCTCGGTAGGCGAGCACGCTATTGTTGGCTGTGGCGGCCAGTTGACTCAACTGGAACCAGAGCCCGGGTGTGGTTGGTCGCTGTTCGGTCAAGGGGCGCAAACTGTTGACGGCCTCTTCGGGACGGCCGAGATCCGCCAGCACGTTGGCTCGGGTACTGATCAGCAAATAACTGCCGGGATGATAGGTTAACGCCATGGTTAGCATTTCCAGCGCCTGCTCGGCCTGATGTGTTGCCGTCAGGACTTTAGCCAGCAGAGCCAGAGATGCCGGTGACTGCTGGTAGCTTTCGTCCAGTTGCTTTAGTTGCTGGAGGGCTGTTTTGGTATCTTGTTGTTGCAAGGCCTGTTCGGCCAGAGTGTAGTGAGCGGCGTTGCGGGTCAGTGCTGAATTATCGGTTGCTTCGGCTTCGCGTATAAAAGTGTCGGTTATCGTTGCTTCGGTGAGTTGATAACGAATACGGGCGCGATTTTTAAGTATGGCGAAGTCAAAACTCAGATGCCGAGGCTGCGGAGCGTAGCCTTCTGCACGGGCGGCGGCGTCAGATACCCGGCTTAGTGTCAGTGGGTGGGTGAGCAAGAATTCGGGTGGCTTGTCGCCAATGCGGCTGGCTGCCATCATCTGGTTAAACATGGATGGCATGGCTTGCGGGTCGAAGCCGGACTCGGCCAGCGTGTTGATGCCGATGCGGTCGGCTTCTCGCTCCCAGTCTCGGCTATAGGCCAGTTGTGACTGAATGGATGCCGCCTGACTCGCCATCAGGCCGGCAAATCCGGCATCAGCATTATTGGTCGCAATCAGGAGAATAGAGGCCAATAGGGTGGCAATGGCGATGGGTTGCTGTTGTTCCGCACGTTCTATTTGACGCGCGAAGTGACGTTGGCTCAGGTGAGCCAGTTCGTGGGCAAGTACCGCTGCTATTTCATCTTCGTCACGGGTGTAGAGCAAAAGCCCCATGTTGATGCCAATGACGCCACCAGGTACGGCGAACGCGTTAAGTTCTTTTTTGTCTATGACAACAAAATCGAAATCCTGCTGTGGCGCGCCGCTGTGAGGGATCATCCGAAAGACCAGGCTTTCGATAAACTCGATCGTCAGGGGATCATCTATGGTGTGGGCGTGAGCGCGTAACTGACGTAACCAGGTTCTGCCCAGTTCGTGTTCCTCTTGCAGGGAAACAATCGATGAGGCCGCGTCACCCAGTGACGGCAGCTCATTACTGGCGGCATAGGTGCTGGTGCTGAAACAAAACAGCAGGGTACTGGCGAGCAGGGTTTTACGGGATTTCAAACGGAGTGTCCTGAGTCCTGGCATCAATGGAAAGTCCATGGGCATGTTCTTCTGGCTTTTGGCGTGCAGTCGGATGATTGCTTATTGGCCCATGTGTCTGAGATCATCCGGATCCCTTTTGGTTCGCAGTGTGGCAAATGGCGGAATGTGTGTCTAATCCGAATGATTATAATCAACTGCTTGATGCTACGGCATTAAGCTGTCCCTTGCCGTTGCTTAAAACCAAGCTGGCACTAAAAACTCTGGCGGCTGGAGAAGTCTTGATGGTACGCGCCTGTGATGCTGGTTCGTGGCGGGATATTCCGCGCTATATCGAATTGTCTGAGCATCAGCTCTTGTCAGCAACCCGGAATGGGAATGAATATCACTACTGGATTGTCAAGGGAGTTAAAGGATGATCAATGTCTTCCGGCGCTGGATTGATCGCTATCTTTCCAATGAAGAAGCGTTGCTGTTGCTGGTGTTGATCGGCGTCTTTTTGCTGGTTGTCGGTTTTATGGGCAATGTGCTGGCGCCTTTTTTAACCGCTGTGGTGGTGGCTTACTTGCTGCAGGGAAGTATGCAGTTTCTCAAGCGACGAGGGGTAGGCCATCTTACCGCTACGGTGGTTGTGTTTATTATGTTTGTCGGGGTCATGTTGACCTTGTTGTTGTTTATCCTGCCTGCTTCTTGGGCGCAGTTGTCGCAGTTTTTTTATGAGCTGCCGCGTATGGCCAGTAAGGGACAAGCGTTGCTGATGTTGCTGCCGGAACAGTATCCCGATCTGATTACCACTGCTCAGGTGCAGGACTGGGTACAGCAGGCACGAGAAGAGCTGGCTTCGATAGGGCAGTGGGCGCTGAGTTTTTCGATTTCCGGTATCACTCTTGTCATGGCGATGTTGATCTACTGTGTGCTGGTGCCGATCCTGGTGTTTTTCCTGTTAAAGGATGCGGATGCTATTTTATCCTGGTGTCTGGGTTTTTTGCCTCGGCAACGCTCATTACTCAACGAAGTCTGGGTTGAGATGGATTTGCAGATTGCCAATTACATTCGTGGCAAAGCGGTTGAAATTGTAATTGTTGGCGGGGCGACTTATGTCGCGTTTTTGTTGTTAGGACTGAATTACGCGGCCTTGCTGGCCATCGGTGTCGGGCTGTCGGTGCTGGTACCCTACATCGGCGCTGCGGTGATTACGGTTCCCATTGCTCTGGTGGCCTATATGCAGTGGGGGTGGAGTAACGACTTTTTTTATCTGATGGCGGTCTACGGCATTATTCAGGCACTGGATGGTAACGTACTGGTACCGCTGTTGTTTTCCGAAGTGGTCAACCTTCACCCGGTTGCGATTATTGTGGCGGTATTGGTGTTTGGTGGTCTATGGGGTTTTTGGGGGGTATTTTTTGCGATTCCCCTGGCAACCTTGCTCAAGGCGGTTATCCAGTCGTGGCCTGGACATACTGGAGTAGCACCTGAGGCTGGCGAGGAGAATAACGCCAGTGGATGATCGCTGGCCCTTGCTAATCGTCTGCAAGCGGCTTGACTCTCTTGTCTCTCTAACGCCGCACCAGTAGTATTGCGCTCTTGTTTTTTTGGTCCCTGCGTTTCTTCATAAACAGCAGGGAAAGTTTGTTTTGTGGAGTACAAATTCATGATCACCGGCAGTATTGTGGCACTGGTTACGCCAATGCATTCAGACGGCTCTCTCGATTGGGAAGCTCTTGATGGCCTGGTGGAATTCCACATCAAGCAGGGCACCGATGCCATTCTCCCTGTTGGCACGACAGGGGAGTCAGCAACGCTGAATACCAGTGAGCACTGTGCGGTGATTGATCGGGTTGTGAAGCTGGTTAACGGCCGTCGCCCGGTGATTGCCGGTACTGGTGCCAACAGCACGACCGAAGCGATTGAGCTGACGCAGGAAGCCAAAAACCTCGGTGCGGATGCCTGTCTGCTGGTCACCCCTTATTACAACAAGCCGCCTCAGCGTGGCTTGATCAAACATTACGAAGCCATTGCCGCAGCGGTTGATATTCCGCAGTGGCTGTATAACGTCCCGGGCCGTACTGGTTGCGACATGCTGCCTGAAACGGTGGCGGCGTTGGCGGATGTTGAGCAGATTGTTGCCATTAAAGAAGCAACCGGTGATATCGACCGGGCGCGCAAGATTATTGAGCTGGTGGGTGATCGCATGGCGGTCTATTCCGGTGATGACCCGACGGCTCATGAACTGATTCTGGCCGGTGGTAAAGGCAATATTTCAGTGACCGCCAACGTTGCTCCCAAATTGATGCATGAGTTATGTATGCTGGCGCTGGATGGCAAGGCCGAGGAAGCACGTGCCTTGCAAAGCAGCCTGATGTCGCTGCATGGTGCCATGTTCTGTGAAGCCAACCCTGTTCCGGTGAAATGGGCTCTGACTCGTATGGGGCGAATGGAATCGGGTATTCGTTTGCCGTTGGTTGAAATGGATCGCCGTTATGCACCCAAGGTTGAGCTAGCACTGACCGCTCTGGGGTTAATTTGATCTCATGAAGTATTTGCTGGTAATGCTTGTCGTCGCCGTCAGCGGCTGTAGTACGATATTTGGCGATCGCTTTCGCGATCGGGCAGATGACTACCTGACCGGGAAACCGGGTAAGGAAGCCACGACACCGGATGGCCAGCCATTGGCGAGCCGGGATGCCTTGCCTATTCCCGAGTTGGACGTGATTCCTGCGGCACCGGATAATTTTGTATTGCCAGTGCCGCAGGCACTGGTGATCAGTGACAACGATGATCCGGCAGAGCAAACAGCATCGTTAAACGAATACCGTTCGCTTGATCTTAATCCCCGTATTGAAAAAGACGGTTCCGGCAGCCAGATTCTGCGGCTGGACGGTAACTTTGCTTATGCCTGGGCGGCGGTGACAGAAGCGATTACCGCCTCGGATCTGAAGATGACCGATCTCAATCGCAGCGTTGGAACATTTTATCTGGAAATCAGTCGTCGACAGCTGGATTCTGAACGCAGTTGGTGGGCGCGATTGTGGGATTCTGAACCGGAAGTGATCGCCAGCAATTATTTGCTGAAGATGAATCGCGCTCGTAATGGCGTTTATCTGTCCTTGCTGGAAGATATCGACAAGCTGGCAGCAGATGACTATGCCTTGCCCGTGCTGAATACGATCAAACAACAGCTGGAGCAGTGAGATACGTATCCCTGGGCAGTGGCAGCAAGGGAAATGCAACACTGCTGGAACACCAGGGCAGAAGCCTGCTGATCGACTGTGGCTTTAGCCGCAAAACGCTACTGCAGCGTATTGAATTGGCCAGAGCCGATGCCGGACAGTTGGAAGCAGTCCTGGTTACTCACGAGCATGGCGATCATGCCAAAGGTGCGCTGGCCTTGTGTGAAGCACTGGATATTCCCCTGTATTGCTCTCAGGGGACAGCGATAAGGATGGACTGGACGGAACATGCTCGCTGGCGCTCACTGACGGGTGGAGACCTTACGCGTGTTGCCGGCATGTTGGTTACTGCCGTTACTGTGCCTCATGATGCACGGGAACCATTACAGTTTGTGGTGGAAGCGGCGGGCCTGCGTGTGGGAGTGCTGTCTGATCTTGGTAGCCTGACGCCTCATGTTATTGCTGCTTATCAGGGTTGTCATGGCTTGCAGCTGGAAGCGAATCATGACCCTGTAATGTTACGCAAGGGGCCGTATCCTCCTGGCTTGCAAGCTCGCGTTGCCGGGCCTTACGGGCATTTGAGTAATGCTCAATGTGCTGAGTTGATACGGCGTATAGACTGGCCTGGTGTGCAATACCTCACGGCAGGCCATATCAGTGAAAAAAACAATCACCCCGATCTGGTCGGAAAAGCATTAGCACTGGCATTGGCTCCGATGGCCAGGCCAGTGCATTTGTTAGCGCAGGATCAGGTTGCCGACTGGTGTGAATTCTAGCGTCTGCCGGTGCGGTTCCATGTATTTCGTTTGCTGGGTTACGGTGCTACCCCTCAATGAGGCGGATGCTTAATTATTTATTGTTTAATGGCGGAGATTCCCATGGAAAAACGTGAACTGCTTTACTCGGGTAAAGCCAAATCAGTATACAGCACAGATGATCAGGATCGGATGGTGTTGGAGTTCCGCAACGACACGTCCGCCTTTGATGGCAAAAAGGTCGAGCAGCTGGATCGCAAAGGCATGGTGAACAACAAGTTTAATGCGTTCATTATGACCAAGCTGGAAGAGGCCGGTATTCCTACGCACTTCGAGTCGCTGTTGTCGGATACCGAGTCGTTGGTGAAACGCCTGGATATGATTCCGCTGGAATGCGTCGTGCGTAACGTCTCATCTGGCAGCCTGTGCCGTCGGCTGGGCGTTGATGAAGGTATTGAGCTGGATCCGGTCACGTTTGAACTGTTTCTCAAAAATGATGCGCTGGGTGACCCGATGGTAAACGAATACCATGTTCGCTCCTTTGGCTGGGCTGAAGAAGCTCATCTGGATCGTATGAAAGAACTGACCTTTGCCGTGAACAAGGTGCTCAAGGCGATGTTTGATGAAGGTGGACTGATTCTGGTCGACTACAAGCTGGAATTTGGCTTGTACAAAGGGGAAGTGATGCTTGGGGATGAGTTTTCGCCAGATGGTTGCCGTCTGTGGGACAAGGAAACCCGTGAAAAGCTCGACAAGGATCGCTTCCGTCAGGGTCTGGGTAATGTCGTTGAAGGATATGAAGAAGTGGGTCGTCGTATTGGTATTACTTTTTGATACGTGGCGATACTCAGGTTCGACAAAAACAGGCCGCAAGGCCTGTTTTTGTATCTGGCCACCGGCCTATGTGAGGAGATATGACCGCTGCGTTGTGCTCCCGTATTGATATTAACGGTGACGGGCGCCGCGTATTTCCGGCTTTGTCAGACGGCCGACACATAGCATTGGCATTCTGATGTTTTGCGGGCAAACTAGCGTCCACAGATTTGTTTGCACGATTTTCTCTAATCAGAATTGGAACGGGAAGATACCAATGAAAAAGACCGTAATTGCAGTTGCACTGGTGGCACTGGCTCCCTTGTCAGCACAGGCTGATCTTTTGTTTACCGTTGGCGCTAAAGCCAGTATCTGGAATGCTGAACCCACTGGTCAGATAGATACCGATGTATCGGTCGAAGAGGACGGATTGAATCTGGAGAAGGAAAATGGTCAACAAATCACCGTTTTTTTTGAACATCCGGTACCGTTTATTCCTAATGTTAAAATCAAGCAGACCAGTCTGGAAGTCAGTGGTAGCGGCAATGTTGCCGTTGACTTTAATGATCAGACATTTACCGGTGCTACAGACAGTACCGTTGACCTGAGCCATACCGACCTGACCCTGTACTGGGGCTTGCCATTACCCATTCCGTTTGTTGATATCAATTTCGGTTTGAGCGGTCGTCAGTTTGATGGCTATGCCGAAGTAAAGAGCAGCACCCAGACCGAACATGTTGATCTGGATTTTGTGTTGCCGATGGTTTACGGCGAGCTGAAAATCGATACGCCTTTTGGTATTTATGCCAGTGCGGATATCAACTACGTGGGTTATGGCGACAATAAGCTGTCTGACGTCAGCTATGGTCTGGGATATACCTTGCCTATTCCGGTGGTTGATCTTGGTCTGGAAGCGGGTTATCGCAAAATGACGCTGAAAACGGATCCGGACGATACTGATATTGAAACCGACCTGGATATCTCCGGTGTGTATTACGGTGCGTCATTGTCGGTAGGCTTCTAACTGTCGGTAGGCTTCTGGCAACAAAGCCACCAACCTATAAAAAATGTTACAAAAAAAGCGGCTTGTGATAGCCGCTTTTTTTGTGCTCTGCAACAATCAATAATGTACCAAGACCAAGGTACCGAGGGCCGTTGCAGAGCCGGTTAGGACTGCCCGCAAGGGCATGACATCCTCAGATGATGCCTTGCTCTTGCAGTTCCGCGATCAGGGTGTCGATGCTGTGTCCATCAGCGGCAATGCTGATATCGGCACCGTCAGCACCACCGGCAACCAGCGCTACCAGACCAGCATCTTTCAGAATCTGGGCGGTCTTGGCAGCGCCGATGGCGGCAAGGCGACCCATTTCAAACAGACGGCGATCAAGGCCACACACCAGCGCTTCGGCATTCACCGCATTGATGGCGACGACCGCAGGCTTCTGGTTAAAACGACGGGCTTTTTCGTCGGCGCTGACAGCGTCCAGGCTGCCTGAGCCGGTGGCTTCACCGACAATCATACCAGCACCAATGGTGACGTTGGTCAGGCGATCAATCACGATAAAGCAGCCGGTGCCGTGTACCTTGGCATAGGCATCGAATGGCACGGCCTTATCGAGGCTGACTTCAACCAATGCGATTTCGTTGAGTTTGACCTCGTCCGCTTCGCGCTGCTCCATGGTGTTGACGTCGACCAGATGGTGAACCTTGCTGATGGTGCCAGCACTGGCACCGGTGGCAAATTTCAGGTCGTACGGACGGCCTGGAATCATCGACTTCTCGGTCATCCAGACGATATCGGCATTAAAGCGATTGCCGACGATGGGTTGGTCGTCGATCTTGACGATCACATCACCACGGCTGATGTCGATTTCGTCTTCCAGCGTCAGCGTGATGGACTGGCCAACAAAGGCTTTGTCCTGGTCGCCATCCCAAGTGACGATGCGGTCGACCTTGCTGGTTTTCTGGGAGGGCAGCGCCATGATGGTATCGCCAGGCTTGACCACACCCGCAGAGATAGTGCCGCAAAAGCCACGGAAGTCGAGGTTCGGACGGTTAACGTACTGTACTGGCAGCCGGAAGTTGTCGAGGTTCTTGTCGGCGGCAATTTCAACGGTTTCCAGAATCTCCATCAGCGTCTGGCCGTCGTACCAGGGCGAGCGGCTGGAGCGATCAACCACGTTGTCGCCATCCAGTGCAGAAATAGGCACGCAGTGGATGTCGCCGATATTCAGGTTTGTTGCGAAGCTCAGATAGTCATTGCGAATCTGTTCAAAACGCGCCTGATCGAAGTCCATCAGATCCATCTTGTTGATAGCAACCACTACGTGCTTGATGCCCAGCAACGAGGCAATAAAACTGTGACGTTTGGTCTGGGTCTGAACACCGTAACGGGCATCAATCAGAATGATAGCCAGGTCACAGGTCGAAGCACCCGTGGCCATATTGCGGGTGTACTGTTCGTGCCCAGGGGTGTCCGCAATAATAAACTTGCGCTTGGCGGTACTGAAGTAGCGGTAGGCGACGTCGATGGTAATACCCTGTTCGCGCTCTGCGGCCAGGCCATCGACCAGTAACGCCAGGTCGGGACGGTCACCGGTAGTACCGACTTTGGCACTGTCTTTGGTGACGGATGCCAGCTGGTCTTCGTAGATCATTTTGGAATCGTACAGCAAGCGGCCAATCAGGGTGGATTTGCCGTCATCGACGTTACCGCAGGTCAGGAAACGCATCATTTCCTTGTTTTCGTGCTGCTCCAGGTATTCCAGAATGTCGGAAGCAATCAGATCGGACTGGTGAGACATTTAGAAATACCCCTCTTGTTTTTTCTTTTCCATCGACCCGGATGAATCGTGGTCGATGGCGCGGCCCTGACGTTCGGATGTGGTGGTCAGCAGCATTTCCTGAATAATTTCTGGCAGGGTGGTGGCTTCGGATTCCACCGCGCCGGTCAGCGGATAACAACCCAGTGTCCGGAAACGCACGGATTTCAGTTCTGGTACTTCACCTTCTTTTAACGGCATTCGTTCGTCATCGACCATGATCAGCATACCGTCGCGTTCAACCACCGGGCGCTTGTCGGAAAAGTACAGAGGAACAAGGTCGATATTTTCGAGATAGATATATTGCCAGATGTCCAGCTCAGTCCAGTTGGAGAGCGGGAACACACGGATGCTTTCACCCTTGTTGACCTTGCCGTTGTAGATGTTCCACAGCTCCGGGCGCTGGTTTTTCGGATCCCAGCGATGCTTGCTGTCGCGGAAGGAATAGACCCGTTCCTTGGCGCGGGATTTTTCTTCGTCGCGACGGGCACCACCAAAGGCAGCATCAAAGCCGTACTTATCCAGTGCCTGCTTCAGACCGGCCGTTTTCATCACATCGGTGTGCTTGGATGAACCGTGGGTGAAGGGGCCAATCCCCTGATCAACACCGTCCTGATTGATATGAACAATCATATCCATACCGACTTCCTTGGCGACCTTGTCCCGGAACTCGATCATTTCACGAAATTTCCAGGTGGTATCCACGTGTAACAGCGGGAAAGGAGGTTTACCTGGATAAAAGGCCTTGCGTGCCAGATGCAACATGACAGACGAGTCTTTACCGATGGAATACATCATTACCGGGTTGTCAAATTCTGCGGCAACCTCACGGATGATATGGATGCTCTCCGCCTCCAGTTGCTTCAGGTGAGTGAGATGGTAGTCACTGATCATGGGACATTGATTCTCGGAAGTTGGGATGCTGATTCAGAGGTACGGCGTTCGCAGGTGATTGGGCTTGCCATTACTCTGAGTGTTACGATTTGCCCGGACTATACCAAGGATCGGGGCATATAAGAAGGTAGTATTAAGATCGTTTGGTTCTAATAATATGGCCTTGCTTATGCTACTAAATGCCGCTTCTGGCTATGCTATCCTCGCGGGTGCAGCCAAAAGTGACAATGCTCGGAAAAGCGGTGTTAACAAGCAGCCCAAAATGCTCATTGATCACGCATAAGCGTCGCTTTTTAGCGGGTCTTTTTATCGCTTGATACCTTTTGGACGCACTTTTTTATATGTCTTTACTCGCGTATTTTGCCTTCCCGCCTGGGGCGGGGTGGCACTGACAAAACGATCAGGAGAGCGCATGGCGCAAGAGCAAGAGATCAGTATCGCTGGACCTGCCGGTGTACTGGACGGCCGTATGATAGATCAGGGCAAGACGGGGATGCTGATGTGTCACCCGCATCCGTTGTTTGATGGCACGATGGACAACAAGGTGGTTACCACAACGTTGAGAACGGCGATGGGGCTAGGGTTGTCGACCTTGCGATTTAACTTTCGTGGGGTTGGCCGCAGTGACGGTGAACACGATCATGGCCGTGGCGAACAGCAAGATGTGCTGGCGGCGCTGGATTACGCCAAACATACACTGGGATGGGAAACTATTCTGCTGGGAGGCTTTTCCTTTGGTGCCGGTATGGCTTGCCTGGCGTCCGCAGTGCATCCAGATGAGATTGCCGCTTTGTATCTGATGGCCCCGGCCGTTCATCATTTTGATGCGCCCAATACGCTGCCGCACGAATTTGAAACCTTTATTTATATGGGGGATGCCGATGAAGTGGTGCCCTTTGATGAAGTGGAGCACTGGGTCAATCTGGTCGTACCAGCCCCGTATTGGCAGGTATTTGCCGACGGTGGGCATTTTTTTCATGGTCAGCTCGGTACACTGAAAAAGTCCTTGCTGCGTGATATGTCGGCCTTTAAGTGCGGCTGATGCGGTGAAGTGGAAGATTTTCTGTCAAACATTCCCTTCTTACCCCGTTTACAGCCGTTGGTCGGTTTGATGTTTTCGGCACGGTCGGATACATTTCGCCCCCCGATTCCTACGATGGAGTACGCCCGTGTCGACCCCTTGGCAGCTTTATCAAGCTGATCTCCAGCGAGATGATTTTTCATACGATGCCGCCCAGGAAATGGCGGTCAAACATTTACAGCGCTTGTTTGATGATCTGGTTGCTGCCGAAACGCGACGTGCCAATAAAGGCCTGGTCGGTAAGCTGGGCAGTAAATTCAGCCGCAAGAAGCCGGAACCGGAACAGGGTTTGTACTTTTGGGGAGGTGTGGGTCGGGGTAAAACCTATCTCGTTGATACCTTCTACGAAGCCTTGCCATTTGACCGCAAGATGCGCACCCACTTTCATCGGTTTATGCAGCGCGTACATCGCGATCTGACCGAGCTGGCGGGCACTAAAAACCCGTTAACCATTGTGGCCGACCGCATTGCGGATGAGGCGGTTGTTATTTGTTTTGACGAGTTTTTTGTGTCCGATATTGGTGATGCCATGATATTGGGCAGCTTGATGCAAGAGCTGTTTGATCGTGGTGTCACGCTGGTCTCTACTTCCAATATTGTGCCGGATGGTTTGTACAAGGACGGCTTGCAGCGCGACCGATTTATACCGGCGATCAAGCTGCTGAACAAGTACACTGAAGTCGTTAACGTGGACAGTGGGGTGGACTATCGCTTGCGTACGCTGGAACAAGCGGAGCTGTATCACTACCCTCTGGATGACAGTGCCGAGGCCAGTCTCAAAAAGAGTTTTGAGGGATTGGCACCCGATATGCGCAACGTTGAACTGAACGCCGGCGTTGAGGTATTAGGGCGAAATATCCCGGCCAAGGCCGTCTGCGACGATGTTGCCTGGTTTGAGTTTGAAGCGTTGTGCGATGGGCCACGGTCACAAAACGACTACATTGAACTGGGCAAGCTGTTTCACGCCTTGCTGATATCCAATGTCCCGGTGATGAGTGTCAAAAATGATGACCTGGCGCGCCGCTTTATTAACTTGATTGATGAATTCTACGATCGCGGCGTGAAAGTCATTATGTCCGCCGACGCTGCCATTCCGGATATCTATCTTGGTGGCAAGTTGGAATTCGAATTTCAGCGTACCACCTCCCGAATGCTGGAAATGCAATCGCATGAATATCTTTCAAGGGAATGCAAGGCGGACTGATCAGCAAACAGGACGATAACGATACGAAGCAAAAGTACGGATAAACAAGCGCGGGCATCGAGCCGCGCTTTTTTTGTCCAGATGCCCAGGCACTAAGACGCCATCAAAGGTGTTCGTCAGGAGCGGGTGAGGTCGTTTGAATGGGTTGTCAGGTGTTCTTTATTGGCTCTCTTTGAGCAGTTCGGTAATCCGGGGACGGATGGTTTCCATATCATTGACAGTAAAGCCTTGATGAACCCAGCGCACGATTCCCTGTTGGTCGATCAGGAAGGAGGTTGGCATGCCACTGACACCAAAATTGTCGTAGCTGCTGCCTGATGCATCGGAAAGGTTGGGGAACTGAATGCCCAGCTCGCGGAGAAAGCGGCGTCCGAGTTCGGGGTCGTCATCCAGATTGATCCCGAGCACAATAAAGGGCTGATCCACCAGTTGCTGATGTAATTGATCCAGCAGCGGCAATGACTTGCGACAGGGGCCACACCAGGATGCCCAGAAGTCCAGATAAACCACGTTGCCACGAAAATCACTCAGCTGCTGTTGCTTGCTGCTCTGAGTCAGTGACGGCAGAGTAAAGTTGAAACCCGGCTCACCCGGTTTTAACGCACTGGCGGATAGTGACCAGCAAAGAGTCAGTAAGCTGGAAAAACATAAAAGGGTACGACTCGTCATAAAAAACCGGTTTGGTCAGGTGGCAAACTGCTACGATACAGGGTTCCCCGCGTTTTGATAACGGGGGATTGCCTGCCTATTGACTGCGGTAGCCGGTACGGAAGCCGCCCCAGTGTCTTCCTTTCACGGTAATCGGTACCGACAGGTCGTGCATGACTTCTCCGGTGTCGCGTTTATAGGTTTGCAGCAGGAAGGATTGCTGGTTTTGTCCACAGCGTAAACCGGTACGGTCGTTGAATATGCGTTTGGTTCGATTTTGAGTCAGATCCCGAGCTGGATCCCCGGTTAACGGTTGACTGAAGCGCCTGTTATGCGTCGGGAAGTAGCCATTGCAATCAACGGCTCCGGCGTAGGTGATTTCCTGGTGGCGATCGAGAATGGGTTCCTGGATCGACGGCAGTTGATCATCGGTAAACTGGTCGTAGCGGGTGGTAAATTTTTTGGGGCTGGTATCGGCAATTGGCTGGTAATCGGTGTCAAAAACGTCATCGACAGACAGTTTCCCGGAATCAATGGCCTGCTCGAACAGCATCGTGATTGCACTGGCGGCTGCAACGGCTTCCTGTTTGGCAATATCGTGGATATACCCCAGTTCGCTGTCTCCGAATGCCTCGTAGATTTTTTCAGCGGTCTCCGATAACGACAGGGAACGGTCCGAAATCGAAGCGATCTCATTCTCCGTTTGTTCAAGGCGTTGGCTGGTCTCTCCAACGATGGCAGATATCTGTTGAATATTGGCGCTGTTGTTCTGAACATTTTCGGCAATGGTGTTGACACTTTGCTGGATCGATTCCGAGCGGGCATACATCTCATTCAGGTGACCGCTGATGGTCTGGGTCATTTTTACCCCTTGGTCGATGACCACGGTCAGTTCCTTGCTGTTGGTGACGGCATCCTTGATGGCATTGTTAATCTGGTTGACGGTTTCGCCAATCTGTTCCGTAGCACTGGAGGTCTTGGCCGCCAGCGCGCGCACTTCGTCAGCAACGACGGCAAATCCACGACCTTGTTCTCCGGCTCGCGCAGCCTCAATGGCAGCATTCAGAGCCAGCAGGTTGGTTTGTTCAGCAATATCACTAATGACGTGGGTAACAGCTTTGATTTGCTCTGATTTGGATTCAAGTTGGGCAATAAGCTCGGCATTGGCATTGACTCGTTCCCGTGTGCCTTCCATTTGCGGGATGGTTTCATCGACTGCTTTTTTACCCGACAGATTCAGTTCCTTGGCGATATCCGATGCTTTTGCGGCTTCTTTGGTCTGCACCACCATGGCAGATATGGCCTCGGATATTTGCCGGGCTGATTCAACAATGCGCGATGTGTCTTTTACTTCGTCGTGAATTTTGTCTCTCATCTGGTCTGATGCATACGACATTTCGGCGGCAGCAATGGCAATCTGGCCGCCATGTGATGACAGCTGCTGCTTCATCTCGCGAATCTTGCCAAGATGTTGGGCTACTACCAGTAATACCGGATCCTCGATAGTCTGAGGGGCTACGCCGGTTGCTAGCTGGTCGATCGTACGCAGTAATTTTTTCTGCAAACGTTGCTGCTGGTTGTGCATGACGGACACTGCGACGACCGATGATAGCAAGACGGAGATCGATATTTGAGTAACGATCGACAGATCGCCGGACGCCAATATCATGCCGGCAATACTACCTGTGATCATTGCCGCAGCCAGGGAAATCAAGGTGTTGATGGTGGGGTGTGACATAGCAGCCTCCTGAGCATTCTTAATCAGCTTAGTCAATGTCGGTCGCTATGAGGGTTAAATTGGCAAGAAAATACCAAAATGTAATGGCCAACAAAGCCGAGTCCGCCCTTGCGCTAATGTTCCAAATTCATCCGGGGATTGATTTTTATCTGATGAATGCTGTGGATCCAGCCCTGATATATCCAGAAAACCATGACATTCTGTTTCATCGGCTCTCTTCTGGTCGATGGGAGGTCGGTGGGAACCTTGAACCATTCTGGTTGTTCTGAATAGCTTGCCATCAAAGGTCTGTACTTGGTGTTCGATCTGCACTGGCAACGGTTCTATTTTACGCTAGCGCAGATGAGTCGCCGACCGGGTTTGGTTATACTGGCCAGCTTGCGCCGTGTGTTGTGGTGTTTATTGCAATTATGATCAGGAGAACGGGATGAAGAGCCCTCTGGGTCTCGATGCGGACTTGCCGGTGCTGGATATCGTGCAGGAATCACTAGGGTTGTTGTGGGTCAAGCGGGGTATTGTGCTCGCCCGTTTTTTGCCAGTGATGCTGTTACTGGCGGCTCTTGATTGGGCCAGTACTACACTGGTGCCTGAATCGCATCTTTTTGGTCAGTTGGGTTTTGCCTTGGCATCCATGCTGTTTGGGGTTGTTTTTGCGACGGCTTGTCATCGTATGACTTTGATGCCTGAGAAAAACCTGGTTCAGCCGGGTGTCTGGCGTCGTGAGGAGTGGCGTTATCTGATGCGGCTGTTGTTGATGGGGCTGGCGCTTTCTGCTGTTATTACGCCGATTCTGCTGTTGTTTGCGTTGTTACAAATTCAGCAAATGATGGTGCTTGGTGGTGCCGTGGCGATTATGGCTGGCTTATACGTCAGCGCTCGTCTTTCGGTCACTTTGCCTGAAATAGCCGTCGGACAATCAACCAGCTTTAAACGTGCCTGGAACCTGAGCAAGGGTAATGGCTCGCGGCTGGTGCTGGTGGTGTGGATTACGCCACTGTTGATCAGTGCGCCATTTTTGTTGTTGTTTTTGCTGGATAACACCGTGCTGAATTATCTGGCCGCCTTCGGTACTTACGTTACCAGCCTGGTCTCGCTGGTGATGCTGTCTTTGTCCTATCGTTTTCTGACGTCCTTTGAGTCTGTTGTCGAGCAGACGGATGTTCCGCCATCGAATGGATTTGATGCCTGAATCATGAAGCTCGGAGATCTGTCTGTTGCTTACGTCGAACTGCTGGCCCGTGCCGCACGGGCTGAAGGTTTTGACCCGGTGTCTGTGCTGGAAGCCTATCAGTTACCGGCGTCCCGGCTGGCATTGCCCGGTAATCGTGTCAGTATCCCGCGCTTTATGCGCACCGGACAGGCGCTGATTGAAGCCTCGGCAGCCCCTTGGTTAGGGCTTCGTATGGGGGCGCTGACGGGGCCTGCGAATCTGGGTCTGGCGGGATGGATCGCCCACAGTGCGGCGACCCTCAGAGATGCCTGTGAGGCGCTGGTGCGTTATGAGTTGTTGTTCAGCTTTAATGCGCGTGGCCGTTCGGCTTTTATTGTTGAACAGGGCCGGGGGCAGTTGCAGTTTTACTCTATCAGTCCCTATAACGAATTTAATCGTTTTGTGGTGGATTCGGTGCTGGTTGGCTGGATGAGTGTGCTGAATCAGGCATGTGGTGAGCAGGTCGTTGCGTCGGTATGCGTTGAGTTTGATGCGCCGGATTACGCGGAGGCTTATTCCCGGTTTATTCCATGTCCGGTGCAGTTTGGCGCGGGTTGTAATGCGCTGGTGCTCCGTGATGGCACACTTGAACGTTCGTTGAGCCATCCTTGTGCATCTCAGTTTCGGTATCTGTGTGATCTCGCTGATGCGGAATTGGCGCAAGTTCGTAATGGCTTGTCGATGGCGGAGCAGGTTGCTCGGGCTATTTCGCCGCTCTTGAAAGGTAAAACACCGGAGCTGGCTGAAGTGGCTGCGCAGATGGGCAAGCCGGGATGGACTATCAAGCGTTTGTTGGCAGCAGAAAACACCAGCTTTCAGACGGTATTGAATGATGCTCGAAGGGAACTGGCGACGTGTTATTTGCGGGAAACCGTACTAACGATGGGGGAAATTGCTTATTTGACAGGGTTTGGTTCAGCAACTGCCTTCCAGCGGGCCTTCAAGCGTTGGACGCATGAAACACCACGCCAGTATCGGCAGTTGTAGCTGAGATTTACATCTCTACGGCGTCATCGACGTCGTCATCGTACTCGTCGTAGCTGGTATCTAGCAGCTCTTCTGTGTAATCCGACATATCTTTCTCCTTTTCCTTTGATCAGCCTGTTTGGCTGACTCGAACAATGCTTCTGCAATCAGAAGCGACTTATTGTTGTTTGTGGTACCAGTAACCAAGCAGCAGATGTGCCAAAATCCTTTCGCCATTGCATGCCTGTTGTTTGAGATGCGTTAAAACCGTGAAAGTTCAACGTCGCATCCTGTTCAAGCAGGGCTGAAGTTAGCCTTTATCTGTGACAAGTGCATGAATTGCTTCACAGAAAAATGGACTCACCGGTCTGATGTCATGAAAGACCACAATCGTTTGAATGCCCGTGTTCTTGGCCTGTAATAACCAATACCAACCCTGTAGTGGGCGCGGGTATTCCGTTGTGAAGACGGTTTAATCCGGTTTGAGAATACCCAGAGTGCCAGTGGTTGGCAGCAGAGGTATTACCTGGCGGTGATAGAAGAGTGCTGGTTTATCCGGGTATTTGAGTCATAGCGGGCTAAACAATCGCTGTCAGACAAAAATACATGATGGTAACCACTGTCGCGGCGTTACTGCTAGCAGTAACCAACGCCAAACAGACTATATCAGTGACCAAAAACGAGGCTTAGGCAATGCAGGCGGTAGCGATGATCGGCAATATTGGCCGGCGCTGTGTTGCCTGAGAAATCATTCTGTCTTTTGAGGGAAGCAACGGTAAACCGTTTCAGAGAAATCAGACTGCGGGATGAATCGTTATTCGTAGGCAAGATAGTGAGGCTGGCGAACCAGAGAGACTCTACTGATCGTATTGACGACCGTCTTTCTACATTCCTTTTACATCGGAAAAGATGGCGGACTGGACGGGACTCGAACCCGCGACCCCCGGCGTGACAGGCCGGTATTCTAACCAACTGAACTACCGCTCCACTTATCCCTTACGGAATTCTTTCACTTGCTAAATATGGTGGGTGATGACGGGATCGAACCGCCGACCCTCTGCTTGTAAGGCAGATGCTCTCCCAGCTGAGCTAATCACCCTTGGTCTCAAAAGCGAGTGGGCATTCTACTCGTGACGCTCTCTTTGTCAAACACAAATCTTTGTTTTTTTAAATTTATTCAGTAACTTGCGTAAAATTCAGCCAGTTTTTACCGATTCCTGTGGTGGCTTTACCGGGTTGGCCCGGCGGTCAACCAGAATCAGCAGGCACGGGGTCAGAATCAGGGTCAATACGGTGGCAAAGGTAAGCCCTCCGGCAATAGCGGTCGATAGCTGGGTCCACCATTGTGACGAGGGGGCACCGACGCTGGTGTGTTGGTGAATCAGATCGATATTCCATTGCATGACCATGGGTATCAGCCCAAGGACGGTGGTGACGGCGGTCAGCAAGACCGGGCGCAGACGCTGGGCTCCGGTGCGCAAGGCAGCGTCGACGGCTTCCAGACCTTCGGCGCGGAGGCGGTTGTAGGTATCGATCAGAACGATATTGTTGTTGACGACGATACCTGCCAGGGCGATAACGCCGACACCGCTCATCACGATTCCGAACGCTTCTCCCCGAATCAACAAGCCCATCAGCACTCCGACAATCGACAGGATAATGGCGCTCATAATCAAGGTAGCCTGGTAAAAACTGTTGAACTGGGTCACCAGGATGGTGGCCATCATAAAAATGGCGATGGAGAAGGCGGTTGCCAGGAAGCTGCCGGTTTCTGCCATTTGTTCAAAATCACCCCGGAACCTGGGTTCGACCCCGGCACTGCGCCAATCGAGATCTTTCATCTGTTCGCTGAGCTGTTGGATCTTGGCGTTGACGTTGACACCGTCGTGCACGTTAGCCGTCAGGCGGTAGCGGCGTTTGCCGTCGATACGCACCAGATCACCGGAGCGTGGCTCGGCGGTCTGGGTCAAAAACTGTGAGACGGGCACCAGGCCATAAGCGGTTGAAACGTTAAAGCCATCCAGGTCGTCCAGGGTTCGACGGGCTTCCGGGTAGCGCAAGACAATATCCACTTCGTCATCGGTGAAGTCGGGTTGAAAGGAGCCGACTTTCTGGCCGCCGGTCAGCATCCGGATCATGCCACCGGTGGCCGAAATACTGGCACCATAGCGGCTGGCCTGCTCGCGGTTGACGGTGAGCTGCCATTCAATGCCCTCAAGCGGGCGGTCGTCGCGGATATCCTTGAGTTCAGGATCCTGTTCAAAGAGGGTTCGAACCTGTTCCAGCAAGGGAATAATGGCCTCGCCAGTATTGGCCGTCAGTTGCAGCTGGATATCCGCTCCGCCAGGTGGGCCACCCTGTTTTTTCTGGGTTTCGACAATAATGCCCGGTATCGAAGCGCTGCGTGCTTCAATCTCTGCCAGTACCGTATTGGCGGGACGGCGTTGTTCCCAGTCTGCCAGCCCGATCTGAATACGTCCGACCAGATCTGGAGCAGAGTCGTTCGGGGCTTTGGCGAACGTCGTGGTGTAGATGGATTCGACGTCGGTGATCGCAAAAATTTGCTGTTCTACCTGCAACACCAGTGCTTCGCGCTCCTGAATGGACAGGTTGCCTCGGGCGCGGACATCCACCAGGCCGATATCGGAATCAACATCCGGAAAAAACTCCACCCCGTGACCATGTTTGCCGTAAAAGACAAATGATACGACCAACGTCAGCAGGCACAGAAACAGCACCATCAGAGGACGATTTAATGCCGCTCGAAGTACCCGGACATAGCCTCCGGTGAAACCGCCGATATGGTCGAAGTCGCCGCGTTCGGCGGCTTTCAGTCTGGCGATGGTGTTATCTTCATAACCGCCACTACGGCTGATAATCGAGCCCAGGGTTGGCACCACAATCAGTGCCATAATCAGCGATGCGGTCAGGGTATAAAGCAGCGTTAGCGGCAGATATTTCATAAAGTCGCCGGTGGTGCCAGGCCAGAATAACAGGGGCAGAAAGACCGCCAGAGTGGTGGCCGTTGAGGCGGTGATGGGCCAGGCCATACGCTTGGCGGCATCGGCATAAGCCTGTTTGGGTGTGGCGCCATCGGCCAGTCGCCGGTCGGCGTACTCGGTCACGACAATGGCACCATCAACCAGCATGCCGACCGAGAGTATCAGCGCAAACAGCACCACCATGTTCATGGTATTGCCTGTAAGGCTGAGCCAAATAAGTCCCATCAGAAATGCACCGGGTATGGCCAGCCCCACCAGTATCGAGTTGCGAATACCGAGGCTGCCCAATACCAGAATAATCACCATCAGAGTGGCGACCAGCACGTTGTTAAACAGGTCGTTGAGCATGCTCTTGATTTCGCTGGATTCATCCTGAATGATGCTGGCATCAATACCCGCTGGCCAATACGGCTTCACGCTATCGATGACATCGCGCACCTGGCTGATGGTATCAATGATGTTGGAGCCAATACGTTTTTTGATTTCCAGTGTCACAGCGGGCCGGCCATTGATGCGGGCGCTGCTGTCGCGATCCTTGTAGGCCAAACGGCCAACGGCGATGTCCCGGAACAGCACGACCTGGTCACCACTGACCTTGACCGGCATGTCGAGGATATCGCTGATGTTTTCGACCAGTCCCGGAATCTTGATGCTGAAGCGGCCAGCCTCGTTTTGCAGGTCTTCGCTGGCAACCAGCGAGCTGTTGTTGGCAACCAGGCTGGACAGTTCCGCCATCGACAACTGGTAGTTATCCATGCGCACCGGATCGACCACAATTTCAGCAATTTCTTCCCGTTTGCCTTTAATCGCGGCTTCCAGTACGCCTGGCAGTGATTCGAGACGATCCTGCAAGTCATTGGCAACGGCGTAGAGTTCGGTTTCACTGACGTCACCCGAGAGGGTAACAACAGCCACCGGAAACAGCGCCACGTTGATTTCCAGGACTCTGGGTTCATGGCTGTCTTCTGGCAGATCACCGCGGGCATCATCTACTTTTTGGCGCACGTCGAGCAGTGCCTGGTCAATATCAACGTCGGTGTAGAATTCCAGCACGATTGACAGGTGCCCGGTGGTGGCGGTCGAGACCATTTCTTTCAGGCCGTCGAGTCCTCGTAATTCACGTTCGAGCGGCTTGTAGAGCAGGGTGTCGGCATCCTCCGGGGAGATACCATCGTGCGCTACTGACACATAAACAAACGGTACGGTGACGTCGGGTGAGCTTTCTTTGGGAATGGAGACCAGCACCGACAGGCCAACCAGCATAACCAGCACAAACACCATCATCACTGTGCGGGCACGGCTGAGCGCTGCATCGATCAGGGCGTACATGATTATTCTCCCGTTGGCTGGCTGGTCGTCACCCGGATGACCGCTTCAACCTGCTGTCCGGGCTGAACAAAACCGGCGCCCTGGGTAATCAGGCGGATGGATTCGGGGCCGTAGACCCAAACACCATTCTGATCAGCACCTTCCAAATCGACACTGACAAACTCAACCCGGTTATCCTGATTAACGACCTTGAGGCCCATCTTGCCAGCGGCATCCAGTACCAGTAAGGCGGGCGAAATATGATAAGCCTGACGCTCCCCCAATGGCACGATCAGCTGGGCGCTCTGCCCGGCCGGGATCGGCTGGTGTTCCGGATTGGCCAGTTCCAGCTCAACCGTAAAGGTTCGGGTTGCTGCATTGGCGAGGGATGAAACAAAGCGGATTGTGCCGCTAACCACGTGCCCGGATAACAACCTTGCCTGACCAGGCATACCGGGGCTGAGCAGGCTGACGTCATTTTCCGCGACCTGGGCTGTCACCAGATACGGAGCAAAATCAACCAACTCCAGCAGCGGATCACCGTCCTTGACGAAGGCACCCAGCTCTACCATCCGGTTGTTGATAACGCCATCAAACGGCGCATGAACGGCTGCCGCATCGACTTGTAGTTGCGCCGCAGTCAACTCGGCTTGCGCATTTGCCAATGCCGTGTCGGCCTGGGCCAACAGAGATTCGTTGGCCAGTCCCTGTTTTTTTAGCTGAGTCACGCTGTGTTGTTCCAATTGACGCTGACGCAAATTGGCCTGGGCCTGTTGCACTCGGGCAGGCCAATCGCGCCGGTCAAGCTCGAGCAGCAGCTGGCCACGCCTGACTCTCTGGCCTTTGTGAGCATGAATAGCGTCAACCCTGGCTCTCAATTCGGACTTGATGGTCACGGTACGATTCGCCGCCAGCTTGCCTGATAACTTGATCGAACGGACATGCTGAACCGGGATCAGGTCTTCAACCTGTACCCTGGCAAGCCGTGATGTTTCCTGCGGTATGGCGGTATCTGCTGCTGGTTCGGCAGCCGATCCCAACAACATCCATACGGCGGTTGCAATGATGACGGCGGCAGCGGCAAGGTAGCCACGGTTAAGCGTAATCGACATGGTATTCCGTCCTTTCCATACAAATCCTGATGCCAGTCCGGCCTGTAGATGGCGATGTTACAGTGTGCCGTGAAGGATAATTCACTTTGGCCTGGATGTTTACAAATAGGGGACATATATAGACGCTCCCGCGGTGTCAAGGACGACTTCACCCTGGCACCTCCAAATGCCCTTCTTTTTTCCTGTTGACCCTTCGTCGTTCGTTGCGATGACAGTGGCAGTTCTGACATATATCCGGCTTCTGATCGGGATCAGCTCCCGCAGCCCTGATGAAATCCGAACCCTGGCACCTTTAACATCTATTCGATCTGACCACGCCGATCGTGTCCCGCTCAG
>CAJXTI010000012.1 GCA_913061185.1 uncultured Oceanobacter sp. | reverse complement strand
ACGAGATTTCTGCCTGTCTCGTGGGCTCGGAGATGTGTATAAGAGACAGGATACAAACAGGACGAATCCGGGTCCGGTGCTGGCACACTGTAACGGCGACACAACTCCACCACATGGGCATGCAACTCCTGCCGATTATCGTTCAGCTTGACCGTAAAATGAGCCACCTGGCAACTCCCCTCAATTACCGGCGACGGGCGATTATGCAGCTCCTCGTACAACACCGATCGCATTGGATGAACGTTGAGAGACAGACTGGGACTGGCGATATCCGGCGCATGTGGACTACTGATCATGAGTCGATAACATCCTGAATTGTCGAAAAATAATGCCAGCCTACAGGGAACAACACCCTGTCGCCAAGGTGTCTATTAGACCCAATACCGGAGAGCTATTCCTGCTCTGGCAAGCAAGCAGCCTGAAAATCTGACCGGCAGAACTCACAACCAGAACAAAACCAAACCGGCCTGGCACTATTCAGGTCGCTGTCGATAAAACAAGCCTAACAACCGATAGACATCAGGCAAGGTTTGTTTCATCAACTGAGGTGCCTCGAAAAACGTTTCACTACACACCGCAAAAAATTCCGCCGGGTTTGACAGCGCATACTCATCCAGAGGCAACACTTTATGATGCAGATAAGCCTTGTTCAAACCGTCCCACGCTGCTGTAAACACATCGTGCCATTCGCCAGGGCGCATATCAGGATGCATCGGTGGTGCGCCATTGGCGCCATCACGCAACATATCCAACGTATGCGCCAACTCATGAATCACCACGTTACTGGCCTTGCCATGACGAACGCGCTCCCCGCTATGTAATACCGAATCCCACGACAGAATGACCGGCCCCCGCTGCCAGGCTTCGCCACTCAATCCCGGTGCCTGTGCGTGAACCACCCCATCAGCGCTGCGATAAGGCCGGTTGGGAACAAAATCGCCCTCATAAACAATGACCGTTTGCCAGTGGTCGTACCACGCCAGGCCAAGATTCAAAACAGGCACACAAGCCATGGTGGCAATTTTCAGACACATCGCCTGAGTCAGTTCAAAACCGCCACCGGCAGTAAAGTCCTTATGCACCAGCAACCGAAACGTCAAATGACGTAGCTCATCGCGCTCACGCCCCTGATAACGTGCCATCACTGGCCAATCAGCAACAGCCGCCTCCCACTGCTCTGTGGTAAACCCCTGCTGGTTAATACGCCGAACTTCCAGCCAATGTTTGATTGCTTTCAACAACATCGTATTTCCTTCAATACCCGTCACCAGCCTGAGCTGTTTTTAATCGCCAGGTTTTAGTCGCAGGTTTTGTTAAAAGGTATGTATTTGCGCGGCAGAAAAATAGCAATGACGGTTGCCGAGTAATAACGACTACTTTTTTACAACCAAATTTACAACCGAAAGCCGCCGTCTTCATCGAGCAATTGATCCAGCGAGACGGAGAGATTGCTGGCAACGTCCTGTTGCCAGCCAGTCAGCCAGTCACTCAATGGCGAATCTTCCGGAACAGCGTGTTCAGCCGCTTGCAGTTGCTGCAATGTCAGGTCGGAAAAAAAATGGTCAAGGGTGAGCAGACGCATATCGGGCAACCATATCCAGCTGTCGTCCTGGCTTTTGGTCACCCAGCCCGCCTGCTGAAAATGCTTCAGCAACGCCGACAGCTCTGCTGCCGGAATGCTGCGCAAGCGCTGCCGCAGGTCGCGTTCACTCATGCCCTTGCCTGCTTGCTGGCCCTGGTAAAGCGCAGCAGCCAGAGCCAGTCGTTGCCGTAACGGGTCGCGCACCGAGCGCGATTCCGGATGGCTGAGGGCATAGCTGAGTTCAGCACCAAACAGCAACAGCATCCAGCTGAGGTAAGTCCACATCAGGAACAGCGGAACAGCGGCAAAAGCACCGTAGATCAGTTGGTACGACGGAAACATACCGACGATTTTGGCGAACAGGTATTTGCCGGTTTCAAACACAGTCGCCACCACCAGCGCGGCAATCACGGCATCTCTGGGGGGAACCTTGCAGTTGGGCACCATCATATAAACAAAGGTGATGGCGGCCACGGTCATCGACCAGGGCACCAGCCGGGCAAAGGAAGGAATCGACGCCGTCACGTCCATCCCTTCTGGTAATACGCTGAGCGAGGCCAGCAGTGAGCTGACCGCCTGAGCAGCACCAAACAGCAACGGCCCCAGGCTGAGGACTGCCCAGTAACGAAAGAAGCGTTGCAACGTCGAACGTGAGACTTCGACCTGCCAGATTTTATTGAACTGCTGTTCGATGGTTTGCAGCAGCATCAACGCGGTAAAAAACAGAAATACCACACCAATCCAGGTCAGCTCGCGGGCCTGCGCACTGAAGCGCACCAGATAGCTGGAAATCATGTCACTACCCTCAGGCATGACGTAGGCCAGCAGGTTAGTGTGTGCTTGCGCACCCCATTCTTGCAGGGACGGGATGGCACTGAGAATAGCGTAGGTCACGGTAATTACCGGCACCAGGGCAAACAAGGTGGTATAGGTCAGGGCGGCGGCATCGCGCCTGCGCTCCATGGATTCGAACCGTTTGAGGGTTTGCCAGATCAGTCGCAGTACCCGGCGACCACGGCGGAAAGCGGTGAGCATCTAGGGCTTCCTTGTTACAATCGCTGCCAATTGGTTGACAATTTGAGAGTGTGCACAGCATGAGTGATATACAGATCTACCACAATCCCCGTTGTTCCAAGTCGCGGGAGACCCTGAAACTGCTGCAGGACAAAGGCATTACACCCGTGGTCGTGGAGTACCTGAAAGACGTACCGTCGGAAGATGAGATTCATCAGCTGATCCAGCTGCTCGGCTTCAGCAGCGCCCGTGAGCTGATGCGCACCAAAGAAGAAGAATACAAACAACAGAACCTGGCCAGTGCCGATGAAGCCACTCTGATCCGCGCCATGGCCAACACCCCCAAACTGATAGAACGCCCGATCGTCATCAACGGCAACCAGGCCCGTATCGGCCGCCCACCAGAACAGGTGCTGGAGATTCTTTGATGGCATCTGCCCCGTATGTATTGGTGCTGTATTACAGCCGCCACGGCAAAACCGCAGAGCTGGCACGGCTGATCGCTCGCGGTGTTGAGCAAGCCGGAATGGATGCTCGCATTCGCAGCGTGCCGCCGGTATCACCGGATACCGAATCTTCATTGCCGCCGGTGCCGGATACCGGTGCAGTGTATTGCAGCCAGGATGATCTGCGCCACTGCGCCGGATTGGTAATGGGTAGCCCGACCCGTTTTGGCAATATGGCCGCGCCGCTGAAATACTTTCTCGACAGCACCAGTAGCCTGTGGCTGAGCGGTGCGCTGGCCGACAAACCCGCCGGAGTATTTACCTCAACCTCATCCTTGCATGGCGGTCAGGAAAGCACCCTGCTAACCATGGCATTGCCGTTATTGCACCACGGCATGGTGTTCGCCGGTATTCCCTATCGTCATGCCGAACTCAGTGATACCCGCTCGGGTGGAACGCCTTATGGCATGAGCCACTGGGCCGGTGCCAACAATGAGCAAGCTATCAGCGCGCCAGAGAAAGCCCTCTGTCTGGCCCAGGGAAAACGGGTTGCAACGCTGGCCACCGCCCTGCTTAACAGTCACGGAACGGGAATCTGATATGACCCAATTACCTGCCGCTAGCCGTCCGTTTGTTGCCAAGGCAGCACTGGCCTACCATGTACTGGTGAGCAGCTACATTGCTATGTTGCTGGTATTACTGGGCGCGACGCTCAGTCATCCACCGCCAACCGCCGAACCCGGCCTGATGCTATGGCTAACCGGTATTGGCATCGCGCTATTCAAGGCCTTGCCGCTGATGCTGTTTATACCCGGCCTGGTGGCACGCTCTCACAAGTCAGCTTCCTGGCTGGCTTATATGATTTTGCTCTACTTTGTGGTGTCGGTACTGGGAGTCTTTACACCAGGCAGCGGCATCTGGGGTTGGCTGCTGGTGCTCGCCAGTCTGGCGATTTTTGTCAGTGCGATTCTGTTCACCCGCTGGCAGAAGCGAGTTGAGGCAGGCTTGTAAGGCGTCATCTTGGGAGAGCGGGCCGCTTGCCGTAATAATCAATCGTCATCCCACGCGTCTCATCCAAGGCGTCATCCTGGGAGGGCGGGCCGCTGTGCCCGCCAACCTCCTCCATCCGAATCCGGGGTATTTTACAGCGCGAGTGCGGTGATTTCCCTACGGATCGGTAGCGTCCAAACGGCTACTGGTCGTCTTCCCACTCACCATCGGTGTCGTCATCGGCGATTTCAGTCAGAATGGCGGAGCCACACTTGGCACATTTGCCTTCCACTACCACGACGCCATCCATTTCATATTCTTGCGGCTCGACCATGCCGAGGTCGGCTTCCATACACTCGTTACACCAGGTCTGGCTCAGGAAAGCATCCTGGTCGTCTTTTTCTCGGGCAAAAAAATCGCGTTCGATGCGTTCCATTTATTTCTCTCTCAGGTCAATCGGGCCAATACCCGCCAATACGGTTTTGTACCGGCATTCGACGGGCATTGTAGGGGATTTCCGCTGGAAGGGAACATCTGCGGGTTGTTCTGTTTTGCTAAAATTTTCTATTTTTTCGAAACATTTGACGATATTTATCCGCTTTTTAAGAAATGAATATCCCAATAGCATCGACACCAGTATCAACGCCTGTATCACGCCCGTTGCGGTGTTTACTTCCGCTGCCCGACTCACACCACACCACACCACACCACACCACACCCACACTCTCACCACACTCACCCCGCAGGAGAACCATATGATCTACTTTCGCCCCTCGCAACAACGCGGCCATGTCAATATCGGCTGGCTGAACAGTTTCCACAGCTTTTCGTTTGGTCACTACCATGCGCCGGAGCATATGGGTTGGGGATTATTGCGGGTGATCAACGACGATACTGTGGCTGCCAGCGCCGGGTTTGAAGCCCACGGTCATCGGGATATGGAAATTATTTCCTATGTACTGGAAGGTGCTCTGCGCCATCAGGACAGCACCGGTAAAACGTCCGTATTGAAGGCCGGAGAAATACAACGCATGACCGCAGGCAGTGGAATTGTGCATTCCGAATTCAATCAGTCCCCGGAAGCTCAGGTACACTTTCTGCAGATATGGATTCACCCAAACGAACGCGGGCTGGAGCCTGGGTATCAACAGCGGCAAGTACCACAGCAAGGGCCTCTGACTGCGATTGTGTCGCCCGATGCGCGGGGGAACTCACTGAAGATCCATCAGGATGTGGTGATCTCCCGGCTGCAATTACAGCCCGGCGAGTCCATCACCTTGCCGGTTGGCAGCCGCGCCGGGTATTTGCATATGATTGAGGGCAGTGCCGCAGTCAATGTTGTCGATCAACCGCTTGGGCCAGGGGATGCCGTGGGCATTATGGCGGCAACCGGGCTGACGCTAAGCGCAACAGCTGACACTCACCTGACCGCGCTGTGGTTCGATCTGCCCGCTTTCCATCGTCCGGCCTGATCGTCAGAACGGTCGATTTTTAATCGCCGTCATTTCGAGCGCAGTAATTTATAGATGCCCCCTATAGACGACTGCTCCCAAAGGAATAGATGATAGCGGCCGCTGAATAAAACCTGCCCGGCAGCCAACCGGGTTTATCTAACGCTTTCTGAAATACTTTCCAGGTATCGTCATGCTCACCCTCCACCACCTTAATAACTCTCGTTCCCAGCGTGTGCTCTGGTTATTGGAAGAGCTGGAAATTGATTACCAGATTACCTTGTACGAACGCGATCCCCACACTCTGCTGGCACCAACCAGCCTGAAGGCCATTCACCCGCTGGGGAAATCTCCAGTGATTACCGATGGCGACTTGTCGCTGGCAGAGTCGGCGGTGATTCTTGAGTATCTCAACGATGTCTATGGCCAACGGCGCTTCTGGCCCGGGGACAGCCCGTCGTCGTTATGGCAATGCAAATACTGGCTGCATTATGCCGAAGGCAGCCTGATGCCCTTTCTGTTAATGACGCTGGTGTTTCAGCGTATCAAAGCCGCACCCGTGCCCTTTTTTGTCCGGCCTGTCGCCCGTGGTATTGCCAACAAGGCACTCGACAGTTTTGTCTCGCCCAATCTGAGCAGCCATCTGGATTACGTCGAACGGCATCTGAGCAAAAATGAATGGTTTGCCGGTGAGCAGATGTCGCTGGCGGATTTTCAGATGAGTTTCCCACTGGAAGCCGCCTTGCAGCGAGGTGCAAGCGCCAAGTCGCACCCACACCTGGCGGCCTGGGTAGCACGGATTCACCAGCGCGATGCCTACCAGCGCGCATTAACCAAAAGCGGGCCGTACGCCTACGCCTGACGGGGATCAGTGGCTGACCGAATGCCGTATCACAACCCTGCCAGTTCGGTCAGCACCGCATTGCTACTGGCATCAAACAGTGAGAAACGGGTACGGCTGTCACTGGGGGTAATCCCGACCCAGCGTTTAAAGGCGCGGCGGAAGTTGGTACTGTCGTTAAAGCTCAGGTGCGCGGCGACCTGTTCGTTGTTCCAGCCACACACATGCAACAGATAAAGGCTCATATGCAGCCGTGACTGATCCTGCAATTGCTGAAAATGGCAGCCATGCTTGCCCAGTTTGCGCTTCAGGGTTGCCGGGCTCATCTCCAACCGTACGGCCATGTCGGGGAGCGTCATCGGTTCACGCACCCGCTCCAGCAGCAGCCGGTACACCCGTTCCGGCAACGACGCCGCTGGCAAGCCTGCCAGTATCAATTCACATTGACGCTGAGCCACCTGATAGGCCGTCGCCGACCCTCGTGGCCATTCCTGATCGAGCCACTTGCGCTCGATCACCATCACATCCATGCCGAGGTCGAACCAGAGCTGGTCGCCCAGATTCACCTGATACTGTTCTTCATAATCCGGGCGGCCATAACTGAAACCGTAACGCCAGGGCAGGCGTGTGGCACTCATCCAGCGACTGAACGACGTCAGGGACGACATCGCCGCCTCGACCAGAAAGCGGCGGTCGCCCTGATAGTTGCCCAGGGTCAGCCAGTGGACGTAGCAATAACGCTCATCGGTGACCACAAAGGGCGTTACCCAAGGAGACAGCACCCGCCGGTAACTGACCAGCGCGTCCAGTGCCTGACGTAATGACCCAGCATTACCCAGCAAGCTGCTGGCGCTATCGTAGTGCCCTGGCCAGAGCGAGGCACCCCAGCGAAACGACAATTCCGGCTCCTTACTGAGCTTGCTGGCATTACCCACCAACAGCCCCGCCTGAGTTGCTGACATCATCACCTGTCCTTGCAAAATATCTTCATAAAACAGGCCGGTGCCACGCAGAATCTTGTGGCTGCAAATATCACGGGAACGTAACAGATCGATCAACAACGCTGGCTGATAATGCGCAGCAAAAATACGCTCATCGCACTCATACCAGGTGGGTGTCGTCATTTCAGGCAACCTCGCCAAAACCGGAACCCGACTTGGCATTGGCCAGCGCCTGGTTGGCGCGTTTGATCAGCAGGTCGGACGGTTCGCCCTGCCAGTCTGCCAGGCCGATACTGATGGTCTGGTAAAGGGTTTCGCCGCTGGTTTTATGCTTGTAGGCAAAATGCTGCACGGCCCGGCTCAGTTCGGCGGCAATGCTTTTGCCCTTGTCTACACCGGTGTCTGGCAGCAGTACGGCAAAACGGTCGGCGGCATAACGGCAAATCAGGTCGTCCTGACGCAGGTTCAGCAGCATCAGTTCCGACAGTTCATACAGCAGGGCGTCGCCTTCCCGATGACCATGCAAACGGTTCACCTCAGCAAAGCGATCAACATCCACCATCAACAACACCATCTTCTGGGCGGGCAGCTGGGTCATCACGCCTTGCAGTTGTTCTTTCAGGTAGTCAACCCGGCCCAGCTGGGTCAGGTTGTCGATAAACCGATGCTCCCGAAACAGCTGTTCACGCTTGCGCAGTTGCTGATTGATCGACAATTGCTCCTGATGCCAGTGCACCAGTCCATAGGTCAATAGCATCACTCCCACGGGCATGGCGCCGGATTCGAGCCACTGATCCCAGAACTGCTCGGCAGGCAAACGGATAAATTCATCCAGGTTGTCCTGCCACATAGCCAGAAACATAAACCCCAGCCCCAGAGTCAGTAAATCGGTCACCCGCCCCGCCGGACGGCTGCCAAGAATCAGCATCATCCAGACCGCCAGCGCAATCGCGGTGCCGCCTTCGCCCAGTACATCCAGCCAGTCAATTTCTGCCCACTGTTTGGCGTCGCCCATGATCAGGCTACCAACCAGCCCGCCAATGGCGAGGCCAAACACCAACAGCAATTTGCGCTGGTGTATCCCCAGAGTCGAGAACATCCCCAATCACCTATCCAGACCGTTGAGTTACCGGAAACACACCTGGAACTACCAGCCGATGTGTCTCTGTGCGTGGTCGGCATTAAAACATGATCATCCGGTTACGGGGCTTCAGGGGTCATATCGGCTCAGTAAAAGTTGCCGTAAATCCGATGAATTTTTTATGACAGCCAGCCTGGGGTCTGGCAGGGCGATTCGAGCCAGTTAATTCCGTGAGTCATAGCAATAAGGTTCATTTCAAAGACCCGCTTCGACCACCAAACCATGGGTTAATTTGGATCATTACGACATCAAACCACGGCTTTTTAACACTCCTTTCCGACCACCTACGTGGTTGCCAAAGAGACGGTAACAAAAGTGTCACAGCCAATTTCTACCGTCGCGACTCCTGACAAGAGACTCACTCTCGCCCCAAGGCCAGCTAACGAGACTGCCCGGGCCAGAGCCATTATTTCAACGGAGAGCAGAAGTGAAACTGTTAATCAAACCTCTGGTAGCCAGCATTGCCCTGGCATCTGCCGCTCTGGCGCAAGCCGATGGCATCGTCGAAGGCCGTATTATCGACGCGGCTTCACAAACCATTTACAAAGGTGCGGTTGTGCGCCTCGAAGAAGCCAAACGTCAAACCCTGTCGGGTCAAGCGGGTCGCTTCCGTTTGCCACCAGTCCCCGCCGGTGATTACACCCTGACCATTACCCTGGGCGACAAGACCCTGGATTCCCGTCGGGTTACCGTCATCGACAACGACGTCACCAGCGCCAACGTGGTGGTTAACGAAGGCGACGATATGATCGACGAAGTGCTGGTCTTTGGTCAGGCGGCACGGATGCAACGCGCCCTCGATCGCCAGCGTTATTCCGATCGTATTATCAGCGCCGTCAATGCCGACGCCATCGGTGAACTGCCCGATTCAAACGCGGCAGAAGCCTTGCAGCGTATTCCCGGCCTGTCGATTGAACGCGACCAGGGCGAAGGCCGCTTTGTTCGTGTGCGTGGTATGGGATCAGACTACAACTCGGTATCCATAAACGGCACCCAGATTCCAGCACCGGAAGCCGGAACCCGTTCAGTGGCGCTGGATGTGATTCCATCCAATCTGATCAGCTCGCTGGTGGTCACCAAGTCTCTAACGCCTGATATGGACGCCAACTCTATCGGTGGTGCAATCGAGATTGAAAGCATCTCGGCACTGGATCGTGAAGGGTCGTTTTATAATGCCGACCTCGAATACAGCTACGACGAACTGACCGACAACACCAACCCCAAACTGTCTCTGGGTGGCGGTACGACCCTGGCACTGGGGGGCGAACGTCGTTTGGGTATCGCCGCTGCGGCCAGCTACGAAAGCCGTGACTTCGGTTCTGAAAATACCGAAACCGGCGGCAAGTGGGATGGCGATGAGCTGGAAGAAATGGAAATGCGCGATTACACCATCAATCGTGAACGGATTGGCGCGGCACTGAACCTCGATTATGAGCACGACATCAACAACGCCTTCCACCTGCGCACGCTGTATTCAGAATTCAGCGATGACGAACAACGCCAGGCACTGGTGGCGGAGTTTCAGCAACTGGTCATTGAAGATGGAGAGGAAGAGCGTGACGGTACTTCCCGTGCTTCCGGTGACAGCGGCCTCGGCGAAGTCGCCCGTGAACTGAAGGATCGTAAAGAAACCCAGACCATCAAGTCGGTGACCCTGGGTGGCGAACACTTTATCAACGACTGGACTGTCGAATACGACCTGGGTATGTCCAGCGCCAAGGAAGAAGAACCGGATTCCATGGACAGCGCTGTCTTCACCGCTGACGTAGATAACATTGGTTTTAACGGCAGCAAAAAACCCATCCTGTTCGGCAGTGAGCTGTACGATGCCAGCAACTTTGAACTCGACGAAATCGAACGGGTACACAGTCATTCCACCGATGATATGAACGTCGCCAAAGTCGATATCACCCGCGACCTGATTGTGGCGGACTACCCGGCCATGGTGAAGTTTGGGGGCAAGCTGAAAAGCCGTAAAAAACACATGGATGTCGACATTCGCAAATATGAAGCCGATGACATTTCCATGTCCGATTACGTATCCGGTAGCGTCGACTACGGTCTCGGCAACTTTGGCCCAGCCTTGAACGACAACCAGTTACGTGCGCTGATGCATACCCTGGCAGCAGACTCCGAAGCAGAAGCCGCTGCCGTGGCAGAAGGCTTTGTTGACTCACTCATTGAAGACTACACCATCGAAGAAGACGTCAACGCTGCTTATGTTATGGGCCGTATTGATATGGATGAACTGCAGCTGATTGGCGGTCTGCGTCATGAACAAACCAAACAGAAGAGCAAGGGTTACCAGATTAATGGTGACGATAATGAAGCCGCTGTCAGCCGCACACACTTCACCAACGACTACTCTCATACACTGCCTTCCCTGCTGGCCAAACTGGATGTAGCGGCCGATACCCAGGTGCGAGCGGCCTGGACCAATTCGGTTGTGCGCCCGACCTTCGAAATGATTCGTCCAAACGTGGCCATTGACGGTGATGAACTGGAAGCGGGCAACCCCGACTTGAAACCACTGGAATCCAGTAACCTGGATCTGGGGATCGAGCACTTTATGGGTAACGCAGGGGTGATTTCTGCCTTTGCCTTCTACAAAAATATCGACAATTTTGCCTACGAAACCGACGTCGCCAACGATGCCTATTACAACAGCCTGGCGGGGGAGGAAGACACCACCACCACCACATTTGAAAATGGCACATCCGCGACGGTAAAAGGTCTGGAACTGGCTTACTCACAAAAATTTGCCACACTGCCAGCACCGTTCAATGGCTTGTTATTGTCTGCCAACGTGACCTTTGTCGATTCCAAGGCAACGATCACATCCGACGATGGAGACGAGCAACTGAGCCGTACCATCAGCTTGCCGAAGCAGTCGGATACCACCGGCAACCTGGTGGTCGGGTACGAGAACGACACCATCAGCCTGCGTCTGGCCGCCAACTACAAGTCCGACTATCTGGACGAAGTCGGCAACCTCGAAGACAGCAGCGGAGACATCAAACAGTCATCGCAAACTCAGGTGGACTTCAACGCCTCCTACAAGCTCTCCGAGCAGCTGAAAGTACGCTTCAAGGCCGCCAACCTGACCGATGAACCGTATTACACCTACCAGGGCAGCGAACAATACAATGCCCAATATGAAGACTACGGCCCAACCTACAGCCTGGGTGTGAGCTACTCCAGCTTCTGACGCCAGCTCTGCACCGGTACTGCCGGTGCCGCCCACAATCCTGGTGACGTTTCGCCGGGATTGTGGGGATTGTTACGTCTGGATACCCGCGTTGGCACCTATCGGGTTATGCCCCACTGCTACAGAGAATTGTTATGACAGTACAACGACACACCCCCACATTACTGAGCATGGCCATGATTGGCCTGACGCTCACGACCCTGTCCGCCTGTTCGGGTCTGAGTGCCAGCGCGGAATCGTCAACGGCCTCAACGACCCAGGTTCAGGCTACGGCCTCGACCATGACCAAGACCAAGACAATAACCACTGGGGAACACCTGCTGGTGTTGCCGGGTCATCACTCTTTCAGCATTGGGCCAGACAGCCCGGCGCAACTGACCGACACCCAGACCGGCCAACCCGACTGGCAGGCTAGCTGGCGTGGCGAACTGCTCGATGCCCGCGAAATGACAGCAAACGGCCAAACAGTCATCAAGATTGTCAGCCTCGACCAGCAGAACCAGTTACATCTGCTGACGCTGGTAGCCAGCACAGACACGAAGAGCGGTTATACCCTGCAGCAAGACGCCGTCAGCGCACCCTTGCAACAGCCACTGGAAGGGCTGTGCTTGTACGCACCGTTAAGCAATAGCCAGCCTGCTAACCTGCAACTGTTTTTGCTCGGCGAAGACGCCATGGCCCGACAGCTGGTATTAAACCCGGCTGCAAACGGTTCAGCTTCACCGCCGCACACGACTCAACTGAACACCACCCTGCTGCGTCAGTTCGCCACCGCACCCGGTGCCCAATACTGTGTTGCCGATGACCAGCGCGATACGCTCTATATCAGCGAAGAAAGTGTCGGTGTATGGCGTATGAACGCACGGGCAGAAAGTGATGCCGCCCGCGAGATGATCGATCTGACTCACCCGTTTGGCCATATTCAGGGGCAAGCCGGAGCCATCACCCTGAGCCAGGGCAGCCTGTGGCTGGCCGAAAGTGAAGGACATCGCCTGCACCAGTATCAACAGGATAACGGTCGTTATCTTGGCCACACCCTGCTGGCCGAGACCATCGCCATCGATACCCTGCTGACCTTGCCGCAAGATACCCGGGCAGGAGCACTGGATAAACACAGCGGCAGCCTGATCACGCTGGAGCTGCCCTCACTGCCTGCCATTGAAGTAACCGATGTGATCACGACCGTAGTTGCCAATGGCGAGACTCAGCCGGTCAAAAAAGCCGGTGACGCCGCCGATGATCCAGCGATATGGGTAAACCCGAACCAGCCAGATGCCAGCCGTGTTCTGGGCACCAACAAAAAGCAGGGGTTATACGTCTACGACCTTGATGGCACAGAGTTGCAGGAATTACTGGTGGATCGGGTCAACAACGTCGATCTGCGTCAGGGGTTCCACTATCGTAACCAGCCAATGGACATCGCCGCCGCCAGCCAGCGCGATCGCCACTCCATTGCCCTGTTCCGCATCCAGCCGCAAACCGGTGTGGTCAGCAGCGCAGGAGAAATCGTCACCACTCTGGACGACGTCTACGGTCTTTGTATGTATCAAAACCGTGCCCGCCAAGTATTTGTATTTATCAACGATCAGGATGGACGTTATCAGCAGTACCAGATTCTGGATAGCGCGACTGGCTGGCAAGGCCAGTTGGTGCGGGAATTTGCCGTCGCCAGTCAGCCAGAAGGTTGCGCCGCTGATGATCGCGCCCAGCGGCTGTTTGTTGGTGAAGAAAACCGCGCCGTCTGGACGCTGCCAGCGGAGCCGGATGCCACGACCGGAATGTTGGAAATAGCCAGCGTTGGTGAATGGCTGCACGCCGATATCGAAGGCATGGATATTTATCAGACCGCCACGGCCAACTATTTGCTGGTATCCAGTCAGGGCAACGACAGCTACGTACTGTTCAACGCTACTCCGCCGTATCAGTATATCGGTCGTTTCCGCGTTGGCCTCAACGCTGCCAAAGGGATTGATGGCGCGTCTGAAACCGATGGGCTGACCATCAGTTCCGCCTTTTTGGGCGATCAATACCCGTTGGGAATGCTGGTTGTACAGGATGGCCGTAACCTGATGCCGGAACAAAATCAAAACTTCAAATACATCGACTGGCGCGAGATCAAGACCCTGTTTGACTTGCAGTAAGCGGCACGCTTTAAATAAGTTAAATAAGCGCTACTTAAGTTAGTCAGGTAAAAGAACCAGCCGTCTGGCTCAATACGGATCAAACAATGAGCAATTCAGGCCAGTGTGCGACGATCGAGACGGAAGAGATGTCTTACCAGCTCGGGGGTTGCTAGCGTTAGTGGGGCGGTGCCCCTCAAGCTCGCATTGGTAATGCTTTCCTTCATAGAAGCAACGTTGGCCGGGAGCAATCCCGGCTTTTTTTGATTTTTTGTAGCCTGGTTTTACCTCACCCTGCCAGCTCATCCAGCTGGCGTTCTGCTTCAGCTTTTATCGGGCTGCTGCGTCAGTACTGCAGCCAAATCATCGTCATCTGGCATTCCAAAGCTGGACCAGGATTCCACCACCTTGCCATCGGCATTCAGCAGATACTTGTAGAAATTCCAGCGTGGTGCACCAGCCTGGCGGGCCATTTCCTGAAACAACGGATGCGCGTCAGCACCCTTGACTGGTACCGGAGCCATCATGGTAAAGGTGACACCGAAGTTCTTGAAACACACGTCTGCGGCTTCTTCTTCGGTCTTGGCTTCCTGATCAAAACTGTTGGACGCCACGCCAATAACCACCAGGCCACGATCTTTATAGGTTTCATGCAGTGTTTCCAGGTCGGCAAATTGCCCGGAAAAACCGCAATGGCTGGCAGTGTTTACCAGCAGCACCGGGCGACCGTTAACGACGTCGCAGACATTGAGTATCTTGCTGCTGTGTAATTGCTTCATCTGTTGATGGAACACCGCCGGGCAGACTGCGGCTTGAGAGCGCACCTGCGTGGCGGGTTGAGCAGCGTCGCTGGCCAACACCGGAGCTGCCTGCAACAGCAACCAGATCAGCAGCAGGCTGGCCGCCAGCAACAGCCAGACCGAGCCAGACCACGACGGTGTTATTGCCACTGGTTGCGGCATATGGCGTTGCCGCTCTCGCTCTGCAGCGGCGCTGTCGCGGCGTTGTCGCAGGGCCTGCTGGCGGCGGTTTGCTGCCATACGGGAACGTGTCATATCAACCTCCAACGAATTATCTGACGTCAATAAAGTTATACATAGTCTATACAAAAAAGCGTCAAAACAAGGGTTTTCGTTCGATAATGGCACACAGCGATCACTATCAGGATGAACTCCGCGATAACAAGCCGGATTCACCCTTTCTTGCCTGCTCCTTCGGCAATACGTTTGACCACGCGGGAAGCCGCCACAAAACCAAACGTCCCCGTCACCATAGTGGCAGAGCCAAAGCCGGATGCGCAGTCCAGCCGGGTGCTGTCGCCCGCAAATGCTTTCATCTGGCAGACCGAGCCATCCGGTTGCGGATAGACCAGCTGTTCCGTGGAAAAGACACAGGGAATGGAATAATTACGGCTGGGGTTACGAGAAAAACCATACTCCCGCCGCAGCAAGGAACGCACCTTGCGAGCCAGCGGGTCATTGGTGGTTTTATTGAGATCGGCAATCTGGATTTGGGTCGGATCAATCTGTCCACCCGCAGCGCCTGTGGTTACCACCCGAATCTTGTAACGTTTGCAAAAAGCCAACAGCGCCGCCTTGTTCCTGACACTGTCGATGCAATCCACTACGTAATCAAAATGATCGTACTGATCACCCGGTGCCAGTATCGCCGCCATGTTTTTGCTGGTGAGAAAATCCTCAACCGTCTGAACATCACACTCGGGATTGATTTGCAGCAAGCGTTCATGCATCGCTGCGACTTTCATTTGTCCGACGCTGCCCGTCAGGGCGTGAATCTGGCGATTGGTATTGGTCACACAGATGTCGTCCAGGTCGATCAGTGTCAGGGCACCAATTCCAGAACGGGCCAGTGCCTCTGCTACCCAGGTGCCGACACCGCCAATCCCCACCACGCACACACGCGCACGCGATAAACGTTCAAGGCCGGAAACGCCGTACAGGCGGCCAATGCCACCGAATCTGTCTGTATATGCTGGAGTCACTGCTACCTCTGAATGCTACTCGTCATCGCCACCGGCGAGAGGCGCAAGTATATCAGAGCTGGGAAACGCGGGTTTTACCGGGAAATCGAAGCCAGCGAGAAGTCTGACTGATACGTTGTAATGGAATTTCTTCAGCATGAAATGCGGCTTCAAGCACGCGCATTTGTTGCGGCTCAATCAACCCCAACAACCCTTGTCGCAACTGTGGAATGGGTGCAATCCGTGCGGTCAGGGAATCCACCAGCAAAGCAAGAAAGTCGGGCGACAGATGCGCATGGTCGTAGTGATTGATCATCAGAACAGTGGCGTCATCCTGCAATTCGAGGGAGAGGTTATCGCCTTTGAGTAATGGGCCTTTGATGGCAGAGAAGAAGGTATCGAGGTCTTGCTGGAAATGGGAGAGATTATGGGACGTGGCGGCAGCGGCAAGTGCATCCATCCAGAGTTGCCGAAAACGCCTTGGCGATACCTCATCTTCGACAACTTTCAGTTCAAGACGGGTGCCTTCTGTAACTGCACCCTCTGTAACCGCGCCTTCACTGACCGATTCGACGTCATTCAGAGCAACCAGAAACCAGGACTTTCCCAGTAACTCGAAGTATCCGTACGTCTGTTCACCGGCAGCCAGTACCGGAGTCGTCAGTACCAGCAACATCATGAGTACCGATATACGCTTCATAACTACAGCCCTACTCGGATTGAAATGGCTTGGGAATCCTTTACCTGTTGACCAGGAAAAACCCTGTTTCACGACCTGCCCTACTCCTGGTGTAACAAACGCGGCGTAAAAACAAGCAGTCACATGACCTGTCGTGCCTTTCTGTATTCCTTTCAGATGATCCAACGTTAGCATGACAAATTGGAAACAGGCAGCGCCGTTAACGGGTATTCATCACAAAACGGAAAGGAATGTCGAACTCAAAATCTGGCCCCAGCAAAATACCGGGCAACTCGCGATACGGTGCGGCCCGTTCTGCTGCTCGTACCGCTGCCGAGTCCAGTACGGTATGCCCGGAAGTTTCACTGATAACAGCGGTTATCAAGCTGCCATCCCGATTCAACTTCAGCGCAACCCGCGCAGTCCCTTCCAGCCCGCGCCGCAACGCCTGCTTGGGATACAGCACCTTGGCATTGGCACTGGTTAACAGATCGCGATAATAACGCGCTTCTGATTGCTGCCGTTCGATCAGCAATGCTTCCTGTTTTCTCTGCTGCGCTTGCCGGGCTGCCAACTCAGCGGCTGCCTGCTCTTCTGCCAGGCGTAACGTCTCCTGCTGTTGGTCTGTCGATAACGCCTCCGCCACCGGATCAGATAAAGCTGACAATGGGGTCTCATCAAGCTCCGGTATATTCATCATCTCCATGCCGGGTTCCGGCTGCGACTCTGCTGGTGCCATGATGTCCGGGCTGGGTTCTGTTGCAGCCGGAGGCAATGTCACTCCAGCAACAGTCACTCCAGCAGCAGTCACTCCAGCAGCAGTCACTCCGGCAGCAGTCACTCCGGCAGCACTACCCTGGCCCGCAATTACAACGGCAGCAGCTGAAACTGATGGTTTGGCGCTATTATGTTGCTCAACCGTAACCCAGCTTTCGATCACTTGCTGACGCCCGGCGGCCGGTTCAATTGCCAGTAACCGGGCCTGTTGTTCAGCTCGCTGGTTGGCCGACATGTGAATCAGATCATCCTTGAATTTTTGCGAACGCGGGTACTTGCCCACCCAAACCGTCACCAGTGCCCGTACAAAACCGGGATCATCCAGCTGTAGCACGTCAACCGCATTGATAGTCACCCGCGTCTCACCGGTCTCGTTCGAGATCAGCAGCTGATCTCCCATGAGCAGATCATCTTTCAGCAAGTGCATAAACCGGGTGACCTGGGTAACCCGCTGATTCATTTCTGCTTCGCTGAGATTAATGGCCAGGCCCTCGTTCCAGAGGCGGTAGAAACGCCTGGGGGAGAGTTCATCTGCCAAGATGCGCATTTCCAGCCGCAGTGGCTGGGCAGAATTCAGCCAGGCTTCACTGTTGGCGCTGTCGCTATAGACCGATGCCAGATAGACATCGTTATCGAGACGCCGATAAACAGCGGCGCCCTGCAATTCGAGCGCTGCAGCTTCAACCGCCGTCACGGATAACAGTACAACAAGGAACAGGGTAACCAGGCGCATAACAGATCTGTCGGTAAGGTGCGTTGAATCAGTCTAGGAGCGAAAGGTTACAGAATCTTGTCGTGCAAAAACGGGCCTGGCAATCGATCCGGTGATCAACACCGGTAGGGATCATCAAACCGCATTGAGATTTTTGCTGCCGGGGTGGTAGCACCTTGCGGAGGAGTGTCAGAGAGGCCAATTAATCCAGATTCACCAGATGAATCTGGTCGGTAGACAATGCCAGGCTAGCGGTAATGCGTTGCAACGTATGGGGATAACGGATGTCATGCAGGCTGATGCCCGACAGCACCAGCGTCAGTACCTGATTGATACCACCCCAGTTACCCGCCAGCGAGCAACTGTCGGTGATGTCGCAATCAGACTCAACGGTACTGCATTCCGTCAGACTCACCTTGCCTTCAAAGGCTTCCACAATCGCCAGCAAGGGAATCTGTTCCGGACTGCGCGCCAGTCGGTAGCCACCACGAGAACCACGCCGGGCCTGTACCAATCCGGCATCGGCCAACACTTTCAGCACCTTGCGGGCGGTCGGCAACGACACGCCGATACCGGTGACAATGTCGTCAGTGGATTGCTGGGAACCACCGCTTTGTGCCAGATGGTTCAGCACCAACACGCCGTAATCGGTCATTTTGCTGATTTTCATTGATGACTTTTACCCACTTGCCGTCCGTCACCCCCGTTTCAGGAACAACCCGAGCGGATACGGAAACCGGTTTATCAGCAAAGCATACCAAACTGGTATTGATTCTGGTAATACCGTGAGTACTTGAGTAGAATGCTGGGACTAACGAAATGATGATATCAGCACAGCCGGATCCATACTGGCCTGATGTGCCCGGTTACCACCGCATAGCAGTTGGCAAGCCCTCTTCTCGCGGTTTGCGACCAGGAACGGAACGATGTCATCCGACCGAGAGATAGCGCCATGACCGATACCATAAATCCCGTTCTGACCGACCCCGTACCAAATCAGGAAATCCATCAACGTTTCCGCAAGGAATACGCGGCTGGATTTATCAGTGATATCGAATCAGATACCCTGCCGCCCGGCCTGAATGAAGACGTGGTGCGGTTTATTTCCGCCAAAAAAGGTGAACCCGAGTGGATGACCGAATGGCGGCTGAAAGCCTATCGCGCCTGGCTGGAAATGGTCGAGCCAGAATGGGCTCATGTCAGCTATGACAAGCCGGATTTCCAAGCACTCTCTTATTATTCAGCACCCAAAAGCATGGCCGATGGGCCAAAAAGCCTGGATGAAGTGGATCCCAAGCTGCTGGAAACCTACAACAAGCTGGGCATCCCGCTGCACGAACAGCTGATGCTGGCCGGGGTCGCAGTCGACGCCGTCTTCGACTCGGTTTCTATCGCTACTACCTTCCGCGACAAACTGGCGGAAGCCGGTGTGATCTTTATGCCGATTTCCGAAGCCGTGCACAAGCACCCGGAACTGGTGAAAAAATACCTCGGCACCGTCGTACCGCAGCGCGACAACTTTTATGCCGCCCTCAACTGCGCTGTGTTCTCCGACGGCTCATTTGTCTACATCCCCAAAGGCGTACGCTGCCCGATGGAGTTGTCGACCTACTTCCGTATCAACGAAGCCAAAACCGGCCAGTTTGAACGTACGCTGATTATCGCCGATGAAGGCTCACACGTTTCCTACCTCGAAGGCTGTACCGCGCCGATGCGCGACGAAAATCAGCTGCACGCCGCCGTAGTGGAACTGATCGCCCTCGACAACGCCGAAATCAAATACAGCACCGTGCAAAACTGGTATCCCGGTGACGAAGAAGGCAAAGGTGGCATCTACAACTTTGTTACCAAACGAGCCGTTGCCCATACCAATGCCAAGGTCAGCTGGACCCAGGTTGAGACCGGTTCAGCCGTCACCTGGAAATATCCGAGCTGCATCCTCAAGGGTGACAACTCGGTAGGCGAGTTTTACTCGGTCGCACTGACCAACAACTATCAGCAGGCCGACACCGGCACCAAGATGATTCACCTGGGCAAAAACACCCGCTCCACCATTATCTCCAAGGGTATTTCTGCCGGTAAAAGCCAAAACGCCTATCGCGGTCTGGTGCGCATGAATCCGAATGCCGAAGGTGCCCGTAACTACACCCAGTGTGACTCGCTGCTGATTGGCGACCAGTGTGGTGCCCATACTTTCCCTTACATCGAAAGCAAGCACCCGTCAGCGGTGATAGAACACGAAGCAACAACCTCTACCGTCAGCGACGACCAGCTGTTCCTGTGTCGTCAGCGCGGCATTGATACCGAAAAAGCAGTGTCCATGATTGTGAACGGTTTCTGCAAAGAGGTGTTCAAGGAACTGCCGATGGAGTTTGCCGTAGAAGCGGGCAAACTGCTGGAAATCAGCCTTGAAGGGTCAGTGGGATAATTCATTGTCGGAGGTCTGAGGCCAGACGCAAAACACCGAATCATGTCCGACGTCTGGCATCCAGCGTCCGTCCAAAACACATTAAAGCGTCCGACGTCTGGCACCGACGTCCGACTACAGAAGACAGGAACCACCATGATCAGCATTAAAAACCTGCACGCCAAAGTCGAAGACAAGCCCATTCTCAAGGGCCTCAACCTGGACATCAAACCCGGTGAAATCCATGCCATCATGGGTCCTAACGGCGCAGGCAAAAGCACACTGGGTAATGTCCTGGCGGGCCGCGACGGTTACGAAGTCACCGCCGGTTCGGCCACTTTGAATGGCAAGGATATTCTGGCACTCAACGCAGAAGAACGCGCTCGCGAGGGCCTGTTTCTGGCATTTCAGTACCCGGTTGAAATTCCCGGTGTTTCCAATCTCGAATTTCTCAAAGCCTCCGTCGATGCCATTCGTGCCTACCAGGGCAAGGAACCGATGGATTCGGTCAGTTTTTTGAAAATGGCTCGGGAAAAAATCAAGGCAGTGAATCTCGACCAGAGTTTCCTCAAGCGTGGTGTCAACGAAGGTTTCTCCGGTGGTGAGAAAAAGCGTAACGAGTTGATGCAAATGATGATGCTGGAGCCTTCCCTGTGCATCCTTGATGAAACCGACTCCGGTCTCGATATCGACGCTCTGCAAGTGGTGGCAAATGGCGTTAATGCCATGCGTGATCCCAACCGCTCTTTCATCATCGTCACCCACTACCAGCGCTTGCTCGACTACATCATCCCGGACTACGTTCACGTCCTTGCTGATGGCAAGATCGTCAAATCCGGTGGCAAGGAGCTGGCGCTGGAACTGGAAGAGAAAGGCTACGGCTGGCTGGAAAGCGAGGCGCAATAACATGGTAGAGACGAATCCGGCTGCCAGCTTTCAGCAGCAGCAACTTAATCAGCAAGATACTATTGCTCCCCTGGACTGGTTGGCTGACATTAACCATGCCGGTCGTGCAGCCTTTGCCGCTGCGCCGTGGCCAAATCGCAAAACCGAGGCGTGGAAGTATTGCTCGCTGAAAACCCTGGCGGCAGACAGCTACAGTGCTGCTGTTCCGGTTACACCAGTCGATGCCGATACGCTGGCCAGCACCATCACCATCGCCGGGCTGGACAGCTACCAGCTGGTACTGGTGAATGGCCAGATCGATACCGCATTGTCGAGCGCCCTGGCACTGGAACAGGTGGTGCTGTTTGCCGATGCCACTAGCGAGCAACAAGCGCGGATTGTCGAGCGTTTGTCTAACGCCCGTCAGCAATCGAATCATCACCTGTTTAACGACCTTAACGACGCCGCGCTCAGCAGCGGCGTGCTGATCACCATTGGTCGTAACAGCCCGCTCGACAAACCACTGCAAATCTGTTCAGTCAATACCGGTGCCGATCATGCCTACAGCATCAACAGCCGAGTATTGGTGGAGCTGGAAACCAGCGCCGAGCTGACACTGATTGAGCAGTTTGCCTCCGTAACACAGAGCAGCGACAACAGTTTTACCAATAACCAGACGGATATTCTGGTCGGCGATAATGCCCGCCTGACCCATTATCGTCTTAACCAGATGCAGCAAGCCGCCGCCTTTATCGGTACCAGCCGTATCGATCTGCAACGGGATGCCCAGTACCTGGCGTTTCACCTCGGACTTGGCTCGGCGCTGACCCGTAATGACCTGGTGGTCAACCACAATCGTGGTGGCTCACACTCGGAAATTTCCGGTGTCTACGTCCCCCAGGAGTCGCAACTGGTCGATTTCCACACCTGTATCGAACACGTCGCCGCCCAGTGCACCAGCAATGAAGTGTTCCGCGGCATTATCAACGACCAGGCCAAAGCGGTATTCAACGGCCGCATTCATATCCACAAGAATGCCCAGAAAACCCTGGCGGAACTGAGCAACAAGAACCTGTTACTGACCAACAAGGCCGAAATCAACACCAAACCGGAACTGGAAATCTACGCCGACGACGTTAAATGCGCCCACGGTGCGACCGTTGCCCAACTGGATGACAAGGCCCGCTTCTATATGCAAAGCCGGGGCATCAGCGAACAGGAAGCCCAGGTCATGTTGAGCTTTGGTTTTATCAACGAACTGCTGGAAGCGCTGCCACATCCCGCCGTTGGTGACTGGTTACGCCCGCTGCTGGCGCAGCGTTTTGGTCGTGTCCAGGCCTTTACTCACGAGCAGATCGAGGCACTGTCATGATCGACGCCTATTCCGCAGAGACCCGCCGTTACATCGACAATATCCGCCAGGATTTCCCGGCGCTGCAACAGCAAGTGCATGGCAAGCCACTGGTCTATCTCGACAACGGTGCCACCACGCACAAGCCAAACGTTGTGATCGAAGCCGAAGCGACGTTCTATCGTACGGTCAACTCCAACGTCCACCGCGGTGCCCATTACCTCAGTGACGTCGCGACCGAGCAGTTCGAAGGTGCCCGTAAAGTCGTGCAGGAATTCATCGGGGCGTTAAAACCGGAAGAAATTGTCTGGACCCGAGGCACTACCGAAGGTATTAACCTGGTGGCATCCACCTGGGGCCGCAAGCACATTGGCAAGGGTGACCGCATTCTGGTCAGTGAAATGGAACATCATTCCAATATCGTGCCCTGGCAAATGCTGTGCGCACAGGTCGGCGCAGAACTGATCCCGATCCCGGTCAAGGACAACGGCGAACTCGACCTGAACGCCTTGGCCGAATTGATGGAGCCACGGGTCAAGCTGATCTCCGTTGCGCACGTCTCCAACGCCCTTGGTAGTGTCAATCCGATTCCGGACATTGTCCGTATGGCACGGATTAACGAATCCGTGGTGATGGTTGATGGTGCCCAGGGGGTCTCCCACTTTGATGTCGATGTGCTGCAGCTGGATGTCGATTTCTATGCTTTTTCCAGCCACAAGTTGTTTGGCCCGACCGGTATGGGTGTGTTGTACGGCAAGGAAGAACTGCTCAATGACATGCCGCCCTATCAGGGCGGTGGTGAAATGATTGAACACTGCTCTTTTGCTGGCACCACCTACAACCAGTTACCCTACAAGTTTGAAGCGGGCACCCCCAATATTGCCGGTGCGATTGGCCTGGCTGCTGCCATCAACTACCTCAACGGTCTCGATCGCAAGGTACTGGTCGCCCAGGAAGAGGCTCTGATCCAAAAAGCCCACGCCATGGCGCTGGAGTTGGGTGGTATCCGTATCATCGGCGAAGCGGCCAAAAAAGCCTCCGTCTTCAGTTTCCTGCTCGACGGTGCGCACCCTGCGGACGTCGGCACCCTGCTCGACCAGCAAGGCATTGCGGTACGTACCGGCCACCACTGTGCCATGCCATTGATGGAACGCCTTGGCGTACCAGGAACCGTGCGGGCCTCGATGGCGTTTTACAATACGCTGGATGAAGTGGATGCCCTGTTCAAGGGGCTGGAAAAAGCCAAGATGTTTTTGCTGTAATGATTCGTGACCGATTGAGGACACACACATGAGTATTGAAACCTACGACCCGAACGCCGCTGCCGAAGTCAGCATGACCGACGCGGCGATTCAACACGTGCGCAAAATGTTGGCCAAAAATAATGACAAAAGCGGCGTGCGTCTGGCTGTCAAAAAGAGTGGCTGTTCAGGATTCAAGTACGATATTGAATTTGTTGATGCTTCCAGCCCTGGCGACCAGGTAGTCCAGGTCGCCAGTGACGTGATCCTGTACGTCGCCGAAGATGCCAGAGCCTATGTCCGTGGCACCGAAATCGACTTCACCAAAGAAGGCCTGAACAGCATCATCAAGTTCAACAATCCCAATGCCCGTGATTTGTGTGGCTGCGGTGAATCCTTTTCGGTGTAACCTTGCCATGTCTCCTTGGTATGTACCTTTTCAGGTCATGAGGTCATGCTGAGGTGCCATCCATGCCACAACTGCTGAACGTCCGGAGATATTGCACTGACCCGGCGTGATGCCGGTATCAAAACGGCACCCACTCAGCAAAATTTCAGCGACAGGTAGCTTCATTTATGGAAAAACGCATGGTCGTTTCGCTGGCTGCATGTCCAGCGCGACAGGTTCCTTCCGGTATTCCTGCCACCATTCCGCCCGGTGTCTTTGTCACCATCAATCAGGCACTGGGTGGCAATTATACGGTCACCGTTAACGGCAACATGATGCGGGTTGATGGCACCGATGCGGCCGCGCTGGGCCTGCAAGCAGAACAGATTGTCTTCGAGGATCACGGCGATAACGTGGTTCGGAAAGAACAGGTTGAGCAAGCATTACGGACGATTTTCGACCCGGAAATTCCCATCAATTTGCTCGACCTGGGTCTGATTTATGGCATAGAGATTGACGGTCATCAGGTCAACATCCGCATGACACTGACCGCACCGACCTGTGGCATGGGACCAGTACTGATTTCCGACGTCAAATATCGGGTCGCCAAAGTCCCCAATGTCAGTGCCGTCAACGTCGAACTGGTGTTTGAGCCACAATGGCATCGTGACATGATGACCGAAGAAGCCCAGCTTGAAGCAGGTCTGTTTTTCTGACAGACCCTGTTTGCCTCGCCTGCCGGATACTTGGCTTGATGTCCATTATCCGGCACGCCTTGTTACCTCTGGCTATCTTGCATACGACACCTGCCCTTGAGACAAACACCGCATGAAAATGACCGAAACCCCTGAGCAAGTTGTGCTCGAGCCATCTGCAGATCCTGCCAGCGCCTGTCTGATCTGGCTGCATGGCCTGGGAGCGGACGGCTACGATTTTGTGCCGGTGGTACAGCATATGGCGAGCTTGATAGATACATCACAACTGCGCTGTATTTTCCCCCATGCCCCCAAACGGCCAGTCACGATGGCCGATGGCGCAGCCATGCGCTCCTGGTACGATATTATGGCGATGACGCCAAAACGCACCATCGACCCGGATCAGCTGGCCGACTCAGTGAATCGGCTGTATCAGCTGATTCAACAACAAATTGATATGGGCATACCTTCCTGGAAAATTGTGCTTGCCGGGTTTTCCCAAGGAGGGGCGGTTGCTTATCAGGCCGCAACCAGCTTTGGTCAGCCACTCGGCGGGCTGATTGCTCTGAGCACCTACATTCCCGATGGCACTCGGGTGAATCCGTTCAAGGTTCATCCTGCCAATAGCCAGCTGCCAGTCATGGTTGCCCATGGCACGGTGGATCCGGTTGTGCCGATCTCGCTGGCGATGGTGGCGCTGGAACAGCTGCGCCACAACGGCCTGCAACCACTCTGGCGCAGCTATCCGATGAAGCACGAGGTTTCGTACCCGGAAATTGAAGACGTCAGCCGTTTTCTCAGTGGCTGCTTGGGCCAAAATCAATCCTGATGCAAGCGGAATCGCTCTGCCAGCGTCATCAGATTGCCCGCCAGTTCACGCTGCTGGCCACCGGTCTTGCGCATAAACTTGCCGGTGGCCACGGTCGACTCTGATAAACGCTGAATAGCCATCATGTTCTGGCCCAGCTCTTTATTGGTCGTCACCTGCTCTTCTGCCGCTGCTGCCACCTGATCAGACATATCCCGGATACTGCGGACAGCGGAACGTATTTGGGCCAGCTCTCTGGCGACGGTACCCGACAGCTCGACCGTTTGCCGCGCCACTTTCTGCGATTCTTCAACAGAATGATAGGCGAGCTGTGAATCTTGCTGGAAACGGCCAACAATCCGGCCGATTTCGGCAGTAGACTCTTGTGTTTTTTGCGCCAACGACCGGACTTCATCCGCGACAACAGCAAACCCCCGGCCCTGCTCTCCCGCACGGGCAGCTTCAATCGCAGCATTCAGCGCCAGCAGGTTGGTTTGCTCGGCAATAGCCTTGATCACCTCCAGTACCCCGGCAATGGCATCACTGGAACGGTGCAAATCCTGAATCACCTCCGCCGCCTGATTCATCTGGGTATTGAGGTTTTCAATACAACCCAGACTGAGATCGACCGTTTCACCGCTGCTGTCGGCCGTTTGATTGGCCTGGCTGGCCTGGTCAGCCACTTGCTGGATGCTGTAGGCAATGTCCTGCGTCGCCTGTTCCAGCTGACTGACAGCGGTCGCAGCACTCGAGGTTTCATCCTGCTGTACCTGCATCCCTCGGGTACTCAGCGAAATAGTCATGTGATTCTGAATAGCGATCAGGTTCATTTCTGTCGCGCTGATGGCAATCTGGGAAACGGTTTCTTCCATGCGCTCCAGTAACTGATTACAGGCGGTCGCCACTTCGCCCAGCTCATCCTTCAGGTAGACCGGCACCCGCTGAGACAGATCGAGTCCCTGACTGATGGCCACAATTTGCTGATGCAGCACCTTGACCTGACGATAAAACATGCCAGATACCAGTAGCGTCAGCACGGTAGAGAGGATCAGGAAAAACAGCCCGAGCAGAATAATGTTCCAGTAAGCACGGCTGACGTCCGCCAGACGAGACGAGGCCGTATCCAGCAACACGGCTTCGAGTCCATTCTCCAGTGCCTTGAGTTGATTGATACGTGCGGTCGAGGCAGCAAACCAGTCACTGGCGGCCACTCCGAACCCGCCCATAGTGGCCTGTTGATGCGCCATCGCACGGTAGTCCGCAACAGCACGCTGGGAGGCCGATCCCAGAAAGGCGTCAAATTGTTGTCTGCCTGCGGCATTGGAAAATTGATAAAACGAGTCAAGATAGGCGCTTTGCTCGGTTTCCAGACGGATAAAACGGAGGTACAAGCCCGCTGAAAACTCGTTGGCACCAAAGGCATTACTCAACACCGCACGCTCAATACCGGCGCGCTCTTTGCCTTGCAGCAAATTGTAATAGGCCTGCAATTGGCGGGAAATCGCACCATCACTGGTATAGTCCGTCGCGATCGCCGACAGCGCCAGCAAGTGGCGGATAATACCGGTATAAAATGCCAGCGCATCGGGCAAGTCGAGTGCCAATCCTGCAACACCGGAGCGTACATCAGCCAAACGCTGCAAGTCGGCCTGGGCGGTCGTAATCACCGCAGCTACCTTGGGATAGTCAGACAGGTCAGTATGATCGAGCAGCACTTCCCAGGCTTGTAATTGGTCATCACTGACACGCCGTTGTTGCGGCAGTGTCTCACTGAATGACGTGCCCTGACTCCCCAGGAACCCGGCCGACAGACCACGTTCTTTTTGTAATTCATGCGCCAGCAGACTATTTTGTCTGGCCAGATTAACCAGCACTGAAATCGCCTGCATTTCGCTTTTCTGTACCGACCTCACACTCACATCTTCAGCCAGTAAATACACCAGAGCAATCAGAGGCACAGTGATCATCAGTAACAATTTACCTTTTACTGACAAGCGTGAAAGTAAGCTCATATCTGTTCCCTCTGTCCTTGTACGCATGTTTTTCCACATGGCCATAAATAATCAAACTCTTTTCAGACTAGAGGATGTTGCTGAAAATGCAGCACGTCACCCGTCTGAGATTGAATAAATCACTCGCCCAGCGATACCGGTTACTGACTGGTCAGGCATCGTGAACGATGGTTTGGCAATCCGTACCCGCAGCATCCGCTGGCAGTTGTATCCCCATATAGCGCCCTCTGCCCTGCTGTTTGGCCTGATATAACTGGATATCAGCGGCCTTGATCAGATCGGCGCGATTCATGGCTAAATTTGGTTTCACCGTTGCACCTCCCAGGCTGACAGAAACCTGTGATGCCAGGGGAGATTCCGCATGAGGTATCGCCAGGGTTTCAATACTGTGGAGGATATCATTGGCGACTTTTTTGGCGCCTTGTTGGTTGGTATCTGGCAAGAGGCAAACAAATTCCTCACCGCCATAACGCGACAAGCTGTCACTGGGGCGTTTGAGCACCGCCTTGATGGTCTGTGCAACCCGGATCAGGCATTGATCCCCTTCAAGATGGCCATAGTAATCGTTGTAACGTTTGAAGTAGTCCAGATCCACCATGATCAGCGACAGTTCACGCTGCTCGCGCAAGTCCTGCTTCCAGTTCAGCTCCAACGTCTCTTCAAAACGACGGCGATTGGCAACGCCGGTCAATCCGTCTTGCAAAGCACTGGCACGCAACAAGTCACGTTGAATCTTGACCGCTATATGGGTTCGCACGCGGGCATAAACCAGCACCGGATTAACGGGTTTGGTAATAAAGTCCACCGCACCCACATCAAATCCGCGCAGTTCATTTTCAACTTCCTGCTGCGATGACACAAAAATAACAGGGATATCCTCGGTCATGGCATCCGCTTTTAACTGCCGGCAGACGGTATAACCATCGATGCCGGGCATCATGATATCCAGCAAGACCAGATCCGGTTGCTGCTTGCGGCAAATTTCAATAACCCGACGACTGTCCGTTGCCATCAATACCTGGCATTCGTTTTTAAAAATTTCATTCAATACCCGGATAATCAGTGGCTGATCATCCACAACCAGCAAACGGGGCAGTCGATCCAACCCTGGAATCCATTCATTAAACGATCCTGCGGTATTCATTGATCCCCCCGCATCTGGCGCAGTGTCTGCCTGGCCTGTTCAAATTCAAGACTTCCGATCTGCATAATCAACTGCTCAAGCCATTGCGGATAAGCAGAGCGGATCACTTCCGGACAGCATTCAACCATTTCCACGACCTTCATATCGCAATTGTCCAGGCTGGCATCGAGACTGCTCAGCCAGTTTGCTATTTCCTGATCCTCTTCGCCTGTCACAGAGTTCAGCGGCTTGTCGGACGCGCCAGGCTGGCTCGACACCAGGCTCCCGGCTATTGCTTTTGCTTCCGGCATACCATCAACCGGCTGCACCGCTTGCTGTAATGCCACGACAGAGCGCTCAGACAAGCGTCTCAATTCGGCGATCAGGCTATCGCTATCCGGCAGGTTGTTACCCTCCGGATCGGCGTGCACAAACACCGGTTCCAGCGCTGCAGCGCGCTTGGCCAGACCAATCGCCCCCATCGTGCCAGCATTGCCTTTCAGGGCATGCAGTGTGGCTGCGGCCTCGGCCCAGCCCGCCGACTGCAGCTGCAGGGCCAGTTTTTCCAGCAGTGCGCCAAAATCTTCTTTTATCGTCGCCAGCAAGCGCGTGTAGATATCCTGTTTGCCACCGAAGCGGCGCAAAATGGTAGCAAGTGGCTCTACCAGTACGTCAGTCTCATCATCACCTTGCTGGTCGCTCTCCATTACCGGTCGGGCCGGAGATCTGGCAGGATCGATGGTAGTAAGAATGGCAGTGACGATACGATCGAGATCTATCGGCTTGCCCACATGCCCGTTCATACCCGCCTCAATACATTCAGCATAGTCATCCAGTGACACATTGGCGGTCATTGCCAGTATCGGTAATTGTTCCTTGCTGACACGGGTACGGATCAATCGGGTCGCTTCCAGGCCATCCATGCCGGGCATCTGGATGTCCATCAGCACCAGGTCGTAAGGTCGTGTATTGTCGCTAACGCGATTCACGCCTTCCTGTCCACTTTCAGCCAGATCCACCCGAGCGCCCTCCAGTCGTAACAATTCACTGACTATTTCACGATTGATGCCGTTATCTTCCACGACCAGTAAATTCACGCCCTCAAGCCGGGGTTTGGCCAAGCCGGTGATGACGTTGTTGTCGATCTGCTTGCCGTTCAGCAGCTCGTTGGCAACTTGATACAATTCTGCTGGCGTCACCGGTTTACAGAGGAAGGCAACCTCTTCTGCCGCTTCGGACAAGGGCTGACAATGATCATCCAGGACGCCAAGGACAATGACCGCAGGAGCCTGGCCCATTAATGGTGCAACCCTGAGTCGCAAGATTAATTCCTCAACCCGGATACCCACTATCGATGCATCCAGCAGCACCAGATGCACTGGCTGCTCACGCTGGTTGGCTTGCTCAATATAGTCAACCGCAGCAATCCCATCCAATGCCTGAACCATTTCCCAGTGTGCCGCTTCGCCCAGACGCATTAACGGTGTTGCCACCAGCGATTTGTTTTCAACCAGTAACACCCGGCGGGGCGGATTTTCGGCAGAGGCCAGATATGTGCTGCGATTGTCCGTCCGTTGCAGTTTTACATCGAACCAGAAACGGCTGCCCCTATCCTGCCTGCTTTCCAGCTGCAACTCGCTGCCCATCAGCTCCACCAGGCGCTTGCAAATGACCAGCCCCAGCCCGGTGCCACCAAAATGCCGACTGACTGACGCTTCGGCCTGAATAAAGCCGGAGAAAATACGTTGCTGCTGTTCGTCGGAGATACCGATCCCGGTATCGATAACCTCAATTCTCAAATCCATCGACGGTTCACTGTCGGTCAGAATACTGACCCTGACCATGACATGGCCTGACGAAGTAAATTTCAGCGCATTGCCCGCCAGGTTGATCAATACCTGCAACAAGCGCTTGCTGTCCCCTTCGAACTGGACGGGTAAGCAGGGAGTAATATCAAACACCAGTTCAACCGGTTTTTGGCCCAGATTTCCTGCCATCACAACGCCCAGAGTGCGTAACAGTTCGTTCATATCGAAGGGGTGAACATCCAGCGCTAATTTACCGGCTTCGATTTTGGAATAATCGAGCACATCGTTCAGCAGCAGCAGCAGCGAACGCCCAGCGTTCTGCGCCTTGGACAGGTAATCCGACTGGCGCTCGGTCAGTTGGCTTTGTTGCAACAGGGCCAGCATGCCCAGCACGGCGGTCATGGGGGTACGGATTTCATGACTCATATTGGCCAGAAAAGCGGATTTAGCCGCACTGGAGGCATCGGCCTGATCTCTGGCATACCGCAGGTGTGCCTCATGCAGTATCTGTTCGGTGATGTCCTGATTGATGCCGGTGATACGAATCACCCGACCATGACTGGCGCGCTCGGCACGAGCAGCGCATTGGATATGCCGTATGTTGCCATCGGGCCAGACAATCCGGAACACAGTGTCAAAATAGCCAACATCCATGCAGGTTCGCAGCAGCGACTCAGCCATGACCTGATCGTCCGGGTGTACTCGTTCCGACCAGCGCTCCAGTTCCAGGCCCTCATTTTTCAACTCAACCGGCTGTTGGTACAGGCTGAACATACGATCATTCCAAGTCAGTAGCTCGGTATCGGTATCCCAACTCCAGACCCCCAATTCCGCCACTTCAGCGGCCATTTCCAATTGACTGATAGCACTTTGAACCACGCGCTGATGCTGATAGTGCTCGGATAAATCGGTCAACACGCCGACCACAATCAGGTCGCCATCCTGCTCTACGGCACCAAAGCTGATCTGCGCCGGAAACAGGCTGCCATCATGGCGCATCGCCTGAATTTCCTGCTCAAATGTACGGTTACTGTCTGCAAAGGCTTCGATATCAGTCAGCAGGGAATGCATAAAATTATCCGTGACGGCATCGACCGAAGGCGGCATCAGCATGCGGATACTGCTGCCGATGATTTCCTCGGACGAATAACCAAACAGCTGTTCTGCCGCCGGATTAAACAACTTGATGTTACCGGAACGATCCATGGTGATAATCGGATTGACGGCAGTATCGAGAATGGCCTGGGTCGTCTTGAGGCTTTGCTGCAATTTCATTTCGGTGCGTTTGCGATGAGTAATATCAAAGACAATGCCCAGATACCCTGTCACCTCGTTGCTATTTTCAGAGCAAATCGCTGTGACCGATACACTCACCGTCAGGCGCTTGCCCTGGCGCGTAATATAAGTCCACTCACGGGTTTCCGCGCCTTCCCGTTCGGGTAACGCCACTAGTACATCAAAACCGTCAACCGGCACGCCGAGGGCTTCCGTCAGCTGCTGTGCCCGTTGTTTCAGTTCATCGCTGTCATGAAAAATCACCGGCGTACGGATGCCAACCATCTCCTCTGAACAGTAGCCCAGCATACGTTCAGCACCCGAGTTGAACAGCGTAATCACCCCTTCTCTGGTGGCAGCAATAACACCGACTTCTGATGATGAACGCAAAACGCCCTGCAGCAGTTGGTTGATCCGATCGGCTTCGCCAGTACGTTGTTCGACTTGTTGTTCCAGTTTGCGCTGCAGCTCAAGCACATGCGCCTGCGCCTGCTTTTGGCGAGAAATATCACGAATGGTCTGCGACAACCCGACCAGGCGACCACTGGCATCGCGGATTCCCGAGGCCGAAACCGAGACATCAATCAGTTGGCCATCCAGCGCCAGACGCCGAGTTTCCAATGGCCGGACATGCAATCCCCGCTTCACCACCGAGGTCAAGATACGTTCACTTTCCTGCTGCAGATTGTCCGGTACGATGCGCTCCATCAGCGACGTTCCCAGCATGGTCTCGGCCGGAAAGCCCAATAAACGCTCAGCACCACTGTTCCAGCTGGTGATGATGCCATCGGTATCAGTACTGACAATACCATCAACAGAACCGTCAACAATCGCGGCCAGGTGTTGACGCTGTGACAGGTATTCCCCGCGACGCATGCGCCCGCTGATCAGCAGATACAGCAACATGGCCAAGAGCAGGTTAACAACCGCGCCCACCACGGCCACCTGAACCGGTGAAACCAGATGCAGACTGGCAGCAAAGCCTGGCTTCGGGATCACCTCTATTTGCCACTGACGGCCAAAAACCGCACGCTGGACGGCAGTCGTCTGTACTACTTGGGACGAGTCCGATGTGGATTCTTTCAGGGTGGAATAAAACACTTCCGGATGTTGGTTATCGGTTATATCGGTAAAGCGCAGACTGACAAGGGCATCATTTTTCTTCAGATCGGCCAGCACTTGTCCCATCAGCAAGGGGGCGTAACTCCAGCCAAGCAATTGTTGTTCACGCTCTTCCGGTTGCAGCGGCGTCACCGGGATACGATAAACCGGTAGCAGGATCAGAAAGGATTGCAGCCGCTTACCAGCAGTTTGAACCAGAGTAATGGGGGCCGTTAACTGCACATCACCCAATCTCATCGCTGCGATAGCGGCATTACGACGCGCTGACTCCGAGGCAATATCAAGACCGACGGCTTCAGCGTTGCCAAGCAGTGGCTCAATATACTCAATAATAAACCGATCCCCTTCGTGTCGCTGGATCTGGCGAATGCCAAAGTGTTCCCGCACCTTCTGCTGATCAGCAAGGTAACCCGGCAATGATTGCTCAGAGACTTTACGTATAAAACCAAACCCCCGCGCTCCCGGAAATTCCTGATCCAGATTGCGCGTCATGGCGTAGTTTTTGACCGCCAATTCATTCAGCCGGTCGCCTGCGACCAGCACAATGCCACGCATACCGCGCAGGCCATATTCATAAAGGTTAATGCGGTTAACAACCTGATCTGCCATATCTTCAGCCTGCTGCGCCAACGACTGTTGCAGCTGCTGTCGATTAAAGTCTTCCAGCCGCAGCATAATTGCCAAAGTAAGCAACCCACCAACGGTCAGTAAAACAACTTCAAACACCAGATATCTGGCTCGCAGGGGCATGCTCCGAAACATCTGTTACCTCGTCATAGAACCCGTGATGGAAATCGTCGAAACCGGACTCTGGGCATGCGGTAAGTCGCGAGTCATGCTTTTACTATAGAAGGACATGACGTATTTGCCATTCCTTGCGAAAACGGCTTTCCCTGACTAGCCTTACTGTGATGTCAGGCGGTGATGCCCCCTATCCATACAACGCACAGCCAGCCGCAAGCGACACGATTTTTGACGCTCTCCGGGCTAACCGGTGCAGGAGTTAGTTTTCAGCATGAATGGCAAGAATTTTTATCTCTGGATCGGAGTCTCTGCGATCCTGTACGTTGGGCTGGCGTTTATTCAACTGTTTGTCGCGCACCAGTCAGCAAAAGAATCTCTCGCCAGTGATACCGAATCCGAGCTGAAAAGGCTGTCTGCCCGCTTTGAAAGCCAGCTTGCCACTGATCGTAATCACTCGGTCTTCCTCGGCAGTGTGCCGCCAATCAAAGGCATTCTGAGAGCATCGGACAATCTCGGCACCGACCCGCAGGACGGAACCTCACTGGCAGAGTGGAAGCAGCGACTGGAAACCATCTTTTTTGCCTATTTGCAGGTCAACGACCACATCCGCCAAATCCGTTACATCGGCCAACAGAACAATGGCCGTGAGCTGGTGCGAGTAGAACGCCGCAATGGCATCATTAATATCATTCCCGACAAGAACATGCAGGAGAAAGGCAATACCCGCTATTTCAAAGAGTCGATGGAGCTGACCCCTCATAACCTCTATGTCTCTTCCATTGAGTTGAACCGGGAATTTGGCGAGCTGGATTTTCCGGTATGGCCAACCTATCGGATTGCTATGGCTGTCCACCGTGATGACAGTACGGTGTTTGGTATCGTGATTATCAATATCGATGCCGGCCCCTTGCTGGATATTATTCGCAACAATCATAAAAGCGCCGATGCCTACCTGCTGGATAACGACCTAAACTTCCTGATTCACCCCGACAAACGCCAGGTATTTGCCTTTGAGCTGGGAACGCCTTCCACCTGGCCTTCCTACTTTGGCTCGGCACCAGAGCTGAACGGCCGGAATTTGCACCAGCTGGATACCCGCTCAGGAGGGACTTTTTACTACAAGGCCCAGACCATACCCTACAACGGCGGCAAGAACCCCAGAGCCTTACACCTGCTGGAGGGCTTCAGCGATGCCGATATCCAGTCCAGCACTCTGCAACAGATATTCCAGTACCAGAGCGTATCGCTGCCGGTCTACCTGATTGCGATTATTATCGTATTTCTCTATCACCAGGCGCTTCAGGAAAGAAGCCGCAAGGCCGCCATCAATGGTCAATATCAGGCCATTTTTTCGTCATCATCAGAAGCGATCCTCAGTATTGACACACAGGGCCGAATTACCAGCTGTAACCCCGCTGCAGAACACATGTTTAGCCTGTATGCCGCCAATATTCAGGAACGCCCGGTGGCATCGCTGTTCCATGATTCGGCCAAAGAAATCACCGAGGCGATCCATGACACCATCACCAGTGGACAAAGCCAATCGCTGCTCGTTAATGAAACCCTCAAAGGCAACTCGGTGCAGCTGAGCATTAACTGCAACTGTATTCAGACGCCGGAACATATACGCGACCGGGTTTCCATCCTTATTACCGACGTCACGGAGGAGATCCGTTCCCGACAGCTGTTGGAATCAAGTAATCGGCGCCTCGAAGAGGAAGTCGCTGATCGGACACACCAGCTGGAATTTGCCTTGCAGCAAGCCCATGAAGCCAATCATTCCAAAAGTGATTTTCTGGCCAAGATGAGTCATGAGATTCGGACACCCATGAATGGCGTTTTTGGCATGCTCAGCCTGTTGCGCAAGGACACCCTGACAGAACGTCAGGAACGCCAGCTCGATATGGCCGAAAACAGCGTACGAGCACTGACCCAGCTGATTAACGATATTCTCGACTTCTCCAAAATTGAAGCGGGCAAGATGGACATTGAACATATCGAGTTCGACCTGCTGCAGCTGTTTCATTCCACCGTCTCGACCATGTACGTACAAACCATGGACAAGGATGTCGAGCTACTGGCTGACCTCTCCGATATCCAGGTCAATCTGGTCAAGGGGGATGCCAATCGTATCCGCCAGCTCCTGAATAACCTGATCGGCAATGCCATCAAATTCACCCCCCACGGCCATGTTCTGGTCAACGTCAAAACCGCTGCAGACGAGCACGGCCAATGCCAGCTTGAGTGCCAGGTCATGGATACCGGCATCGGTATTGCTCCGGAACGACAGCAACAGATATTTACCGAGTTTTCCCAGGAAAAAAACAGCACTGCCCGTCACTATGGTGGTACCGGTCTGGGGCTGTCCATTTCACGCCAGTTATGTGAATTGATGGGCGGCACACTGACGCTGGAAAGCAACCCGGGCCAGGGCAGTACGTTCGCCTTTTCCTTACCACTGGAACCTCTGCGGATGCAAGATCACTCACCCATGCCAAGCGGTCTGGAATCCCCTCAGCGAGTGCTTATTTCACTCCGGTCAGAGCAGGAAGCGCGAGTCATTAACAACATGCTCCGGCACTGGAATGTCCAGACCGACATCTGTCCTTCCAGCCAACTCAACGAGTCGACGCTGATCAATACCTCTGCCGACATTCTGGTGCTCGATTGTATCGATTTTGACAGGGTACAGGCGGTACTTGCTGCGCTTCCCGACCAGCCACACAGCCTGCTACTGGCGACTCCCAGTTCCTGTGTATTGCTGCCACAAGATATGCCCAATGGCGTCATTCTCGCTGATCGGCCGATTACCACTGTCACGCTGGAACGCTCTCTGACGTCCTTGCTCACGCGCCATTCAACGTCGCCAGCTCCCGGAACGCCACCGCTGTCAACCAAACCCGCAATTCCCCCAAACCCGACGCATACCGCCAACCTCTTTGACGGAAAATCCATCATCGTCGCGGACGATCACCGCATTAACCGAGAGGTCGTCAAGGGTTTGCTGGAGGATACCGGCGCGACCATACTGGAAGCCAAAGACGGCGTCGAAGTGCTATCGATACTGGATGGCAGCAGCAGCGAAGACGCTGTTTCACTGATTCTGATGGACTGCCAGATGCCCAATCTGGATGGCTATCAGGCAACCCAGGCTATTCGTCAGGGACGTACCGGAAAACATTATGCCGGTGTGCCTGTTATTGCCCTGACGGCCGCCGCTGTCGCTGGCGAACGGGAAAAATGTCTGGCTGCCGGAATGAACGAATACCTGACCAAGCCACTGGAACCCGCCGCCCTGTTTCTTACCCTGAAACACTATTTGCCGTCCGCACATCCCGATCAGAATACAACCCAACACCGCGGATCAAGCAAGCAAATGCACTGGGATCATGGCGCCTTGATGGATAGGATCAATCACAATCGTCCGCTGCAAAAACGCTTGGTCGATATGTTCACCACTCGCGCTACCTACAGTCTGACCCGTATGCAACACGCAGTTGATCAGGGCGATATCGACACTCTGGTCAACACCGCCCGCGGCCTGAGAGCAGCAGCAGAAAATATCTGCGCCCTGCGTATTGCCTCCACCGCTGGCCTGATCGAAGAACGCTGCAGCAGAGCACCCTCGACGTTGCCCGGTGACGCACTACAGCAATCCGTTACCGAACTGCAGGATTTACTCAGTGCCTTTCAGCATGAGACACGCCAGCAACGGCAGTAACACAGCACCCCAGATTCTGCTGGTGTCACCTTCAAGCCCTGATCGCAGCCCGATAACACCAAAAAACCTGCGCTAATATTACCTGCACGCTGAACTCAGCCGTCCGGTTTGGTATCCTTGCGCCTTTCGATTTTTGGCAGCGACTTTCATCATGATCACCATGTACGGCATCAAAAACTGCGACACCATCAAAAAGGCCCGCAGCTGGCTGGATAACGCAGCCATTGACTTCACCTTTCACGATTATAAAAAAGACGGATTGAGTGCCACGCTGGTTGACCAATGGCTGGATGAGCTTGGCTGGGAGGCACTGATCAACAAACGCGGCACCACTTGGCGTGCCCTGCCAGAACCACTAAAAACGCAGATGGATCGCACCAGCGCCCGCCAGGTCATGCTCGACAACCCATCGATTATCAAACGCCCGCTGCTGGATACCGGCAACCAGAAAATACTTGGCTTCAAGCCGGGTGACTACGAATCCCTGTTTAACCAAACCCATTGACTAACTGACCGTCCGGGCCTGTCCGGACGCGCTCGAATCGAGGAATACGACATGAGTAATGCATTTGCACTGGCCATTGGCGTCGGCACCAAAAACAGCAAGGGAGAATGGCTGGAAGTCTTTTACTCACAACCCCTGCTGAATCCGGCCGACAGCCTGATTGAAGCCGCCAAAAGTGCATTCGGCTACGACGGCGGCAACCAGACTATTGAAGCCGATGGCGGCGACCTGAGCGCATTTGCTGATGCCCTGGCCGAACTGGATGCAACCCAGGCCGGTCTCGCCCGCGCCTGCATTGAAAGCGAACAGCCGGTTGTTATCACTGTACTGGAAACGGACACCCAGTCCACCAGCACGCCAGAGGTGTACCTCAAATTGCACCTGCTCTCGCATCGACTGGTCAAACCACATGGTATCAACCTGGCCGGCATGTTTGGCTTGCTGCCCAACGTCGCCTGGACCAACCAGGGGGCGATCGACCTTGCCGAACTGCCCGCCGCCCAGCTGGATGCCCGTTTGAACGGCGCACTGCTGAGTGTGAACAGCGTGGATAAATTCCCGCGCATGACCGACTACGTGGTACCGGCGGGTGTGCGTATTGCCGACACCTCCCGTGTCCGGTTGGGTGCCTACATTGGCGAAGGCACCACCATCATGCACGAAGGTTTCGTCAACTTTAACGCCGGTACCGAAGGCGTTTCCATGGTGGAAGGCCGTATCTCTGCCGGGGTGGTGGTCGGTAACGGTTCCGACCTTGGCGGTGGCTGTTCTACCATGGGCACCCTGTCTGGTGGCGGCAATATCATTATCTCTGTCGGAGAAAGTTGCCTGATTGGTGCCAACGCCGGTATCGGTATCCCACTGGGAGATCGTTGTACGGTTGAAGCAGGTCTGTACATCACCTCTGGTACCAAGATTCTGGTACTGGACGACCAGAAAAACGTGGTCGAAACCGTCAAGGGCCGTGACCTGGCGGGCAAATCTGACCTGCTGTTCCGTCGTGACTCCATCAGTGGTGCGGTACAGTGCGTTACCAACAAGAGTGCCATTCAGCTGAACGAAGAGCTGCACGCGCACAACTGATCCTGCTGGCATCGTCTGCGTCATCAAAACCACAGCAGAGGCCAATAACGGCCTGCTGTGGTCTTTGCTCCTGTCCACTCAGATATTTTTACCTGGCTGCTCACTCCACTCCTCACTCCATTATCCCAGCCACTACCCGACCACAGTGCCGCTAACTCGCAATGTAGTATTGCCGACAACGGATTGCTGACAAATTCGCCAGATGCCCCAACCGGCGGTTGGAAAACGTTGTTGTAGCCGTGGGCGTTATTTCAACTGTCGGTTTACAGACAAGGCAACAATGAATGAAAAGCAACTTTTAGGGGTAATAAATGCGCATTTACGGTCATTTTTAACGCAGCCATCGCGATGCAGGTCGATTTTCAACAGCCAGCCAAAGGTCATACATACTGGCTAGATACTTGCATCAGGCAATGGTAAAGCAACACCTTGATGCTCAGGAATAGCAGTGTATCGACCTGCTAACGCGGTGGAGTCACCCATCCGGTCACGATGGGTGTTTGCTCAGCCGCAACGAGAAGAATCAGCTTAGACCAAGAATACTGAAATTAATGACGCGAAAGCTATTGCAAACTCTTATCATTTAGATAAACTCTCTTTCATTGATAGTCATTCTCGATTATGGGGATCCGGATATGTATGTTTGTCTGTGTAAGGCCGTAACCAATCAGCAAGTCAAAGACGCTGTTGAGCAAGGACAAAGTTATGGCGAAATGCGTCGGTCACTTGGCCTGGCAACAGACTGCGGTTGTTGCGGACGAGTCGCAAAGCAGTTGATTCAGGAACATGTCCGTACCTTGCCCGAATGTGAGTTTGCCAACGTCGGTTGAGCATCATCTTACCGTTGTCATGGCAACTTGCCGTGACAACACCCGCCCCTTGGTTCGTCACCCCCTGCATTGCCGTTCGTTATCCCGGCTCAATATCTTAATCCTATTGGCCGGGTCGACTGACAACAAACAACAAAGCCGCACCAGCACGACGGGCTATTGCTATCCGAGACGTAACCGTCAGAACGCATCCCACAACAGCTTGATACCGATTAACCCCAGTGCCAGATAGATAACCCGGTAGAAAGTTTTGTCATCAATCACCGCCTGCAACTTCACCCCATAGCGCACACCAACCCAGGCGATGGGCATCAGCATAACGGCCGTCAGCAGATTACCCGTGCTGAGTTGTCCCAGCAGACCGTAGGGAATCAGTTTGATTACATTCACACAGGCGATAGTCACCACGACCGTTGCCAGGTATTCCTGCCGGGGCAGACGTAACGGCAACAAATATAAATTCAGCGGTGGCCCACCGGCATGGGCGACAAAACTGGTAAAACCGGTCGTTAAACCGCAGAGACGGGCAACCAGTAATCGTCCTTGTTGCTGCTCACCCAGCTGCAAGTTGTTGCTCAATCCCCACACGGCAAACGCCAACGACAAGATACCCAGCATCATTTTAATGATTTCGGCATTGAGCCAGCCAAACAGCGCATAACCTATTGCGATACCGATCGCCGCTGGCCCGATCAGTCGCCAAAATTCCTGCAGGTTTTGTTTGCCCCACCAGACGCGCACGCTGAAAAAGTCCATCAGCAATAACAGCGGCAACATAATGGCCGCCGCCTGACGAGGATCGATATACAGCGACATCAAAGGCACTGCTACGACACCAACGCCTCCAGCAAAGCCGGATTTGGAAATACCCGTGATCAATACAGCGATTGCTGCCAATAACCAGAACCCTGGTTCAAACCCCATCCACATGTCGTTTTCCTTAAAATGGTCGCCTCGTGGCAAAGCCTACGGTCGCACAACGAACAAGCAATACCATGCACAACAATTAATTGAATCGCTTTATACAACTTTGAATTGTCAGCGCAATAGCCAGACGTGATAGCGTCCAGCCCTGTAACGCAGGTAACCTGTTGATCACTCCAACAATAATCATTTGCCAGGATTCGCCCCAGATGCTGCCCATTCTTTCTATTATCATTCCTATTTTTGCCGTGATTGGCTTGGGTTTTTACCTGGTACACAGCCGCTTCATGCCCAAGGATACGCTGCCGGTATTATCCAAACTGGTGCTGTTCTGCCTGATTCCGGCATTAACCTTCGCCACCGTAGCACGGCTGGATTTTTCCAAGGTACTGGCCTGGGATTTTCTTGGTGTTTACGCCGTTGGGGCCTTGCTGGCCCAGATCGTCGCCCTGTTGCTGTTTCGCGGCATTTTCCGTAATGGCTTATCTGAAAGTGCGATAAAAACGTTGGGATGTTCGATGCCAAACAGCATTTTTATTGGCTATCCGGTGGTAGTACAAGCATTTGGCGAAGAATGGGGGCATACCTTTGCCTTTGCGGTGATGGTCGAGAATATCGTGATTCTGCCTGCCATGCTGGTGCTGGCAGAGCTCGGCAGCAGCAAGGAGCGCCACCAGGAAACCGTGGCCATTACGGTGATTCTGGCTGGCATCGCCCAACGTCTGGCCAAAAACCCAGTACTGATCGCCATCTTTTTTGGCCTGTTGGTGTCGGTATCCGGACTGGAACTGCCACAGGCCGCAGCGCGAACTCTGACGCTGCTGGGTAACGCAGCAGCGGCCATCGCCTTGCTGGTCATTGGTGGCTCCCTCGTCGGCAACCCGATACGGGGTAGCTGGCGCGACATCAGCCTGGTCAGTACCATCAAACTGGTTATCCACCCGCTCGCGGTAGTGCTGGTATTGATGGCTTGGCCAGACTTTGATCCGACGTTGCAAACCCTGACCATCGTTTACGCTGCCTTACCTATGGCTGCCATATTCCCGATTATCGGCAGTAATTACGGCATGCGTAACTTCTGTGCCAGCAGCTTGCTGATTACCACAGTCGCGTCGTTTTTTACCCTCACCGCCGTGCTGCTACTGCTGTTATAACCCGGCCGGGAGAAAGCCCATTATGCTGGCAGTTTTGTCAGTCACTACGCCGATATTTATTCTGATTGCTATCGGCTTTCTGATCGTCCGCCGTGGTGTAATCAAAGCACATGAAATACCAACGCTGGGACGATTGATTACCTCGGTAGCTTTGCCAGCGTTGATTTTTTCACTCGTTATCGCAGTGTAACTTCAGTGAAGTGATCAACCTGACCCGGGTTCCAGCAGCATACGACAGCCGTTTTGTTTACCTGCAGCAGACCGGTATCCGGTAAACTGGCATCCTTAACCGAGCATTGATCCTGCCAAGACATTTACGGATACAACCATGAGCAAACTGATTTACGTTCTGAATGGCCCGAACCTGAACCTGCTGGGCAAGCGTCAACCGGAGATCTACGGCGACGAAACCCTGCAGGATGTTGAAGACAAGATGCGTCAGCGCGGCACCGAACTGGATCTGACGATCGAATTTTTTCAGAGTAACCATGAAGGCGAGATTATCGACCAGATTCATGCCGCCCGCGACCACGCCCAGGGCATTATTATCAACCCGGCAGCTTATACCCATACCTCGGTCGCCATACTGGATGCCCTGAATGCGTTTGAGTCAGCCGTGGTCGAAGTGCATATTTCCAACGTCCACAAACGCGAGTCCTTCCGTCACCACTCCTATGTATCCTTGCGTGCTGAAGCCGTCATTGCCGGAATGGGGACATTGGGTTACCGGGTAGCGCTGGAGTATTTCGCCCAGTAAAAATCGTTGTCGTTTGAGCAAGCCCCACCAGTGTTATCTTGCCCGCAGTCGACGGTTAATCGCCAGTTCAATCCAGTTAAGTCCAATGCCGGTTAACCGGAAACCGGATTAAAAAGTAGCAAGATACAGCGCTTCGACCTTGTTGCGTGCCCATTCGGTTTTGCGTAAAAACTTCAGCGACGATTTGATCGACGGATCGCTCTTGAAACAATTCAGGTTGATTTCCTGAGCTAATCCCGGCCAGCCATAATGTTCAACCAGACGCTTCAGTATGCTTTCCAGAGTCAAGCCATGCAGTGGGTTATTCGGTTGTTCATGTGCCATCAGTGTGTACCTCGCGCGGGATAGCCAAACAATGAACGCAGAAGCATGCCTGCGAATTCAACAAGAGCGAAGTGTTAGGCCAAAGAGGTAACAGAGTAAAGCTGAATCCGATCCGGGAACCGGCCAGTCGAGTCGACCCCGGATCAGAAGTCTGGCATTCAGGCGGCTGCCAGCTGCCGTTGCAGATGGGCGATGTCGATCATCAGGTTGATGTGACGCACCTTGCCACGTTGCAGTGTCCAGGTGATGGCGCAGGTAATGCCGACCAGTTTTTGATTAGGCTGAAATCCAAACACCGGCTTGATGAAGCTGCCGCACAAGGTCATCACGCTGATAGCGCGGTCACCATCGGTCATAATGTCTTCTATCGCGAGATCAAAATCAGTAATCGCACTGTGAAGGCCATCGACCTCTTTGATAAAACCATCGATGTCGTTGGTTTCAAGAGACTGGGACGCATGGTAGAGAAAATCCCTGCTCACCATTTGCTTCACCAGATTGAATCGACCCTTTCCCCAGGCATTATGTATAAACTGCTCAACGAGCATTTTATTGTCGTTTGTCATTGCCATTTCCGTGGGTGGTTGCTTTTTTGTTACAGCGCGGATTGTAGTTTTTGTGTCAGAGCGGAACCACTCCATTGCCGATAAAGCGTGACATGGTTCCGCTACACCAGCCCAACGGTACTGTTTTTCTTCTGAATGTCATCTTCCGCTATATATTCTACTTGCTGTTGGCATTGTTCAGCGCGTCAAACTGCTGCTGAATGTAGTCGAGCGTGGTGTTAAGGGTCTGAATAATCGAGTCATTATATAAAAACTGGGATTTTAATCGCGCTTCCTGAGCGGCAATCCGGGCATCCAGTTTTTCCCGCTGCAGGTCGATGGCTTCCTGATCACCATCCAGCGATGCCAGCTTGTTTTTAATGACGCTGTTGCTGCCGGTCAAAACAGAGTCGAGCAGGTCAGACAACTGGTCGGCAAAGCCGGACACATAAGTCACTGTGCCGCGAGCGCCGATCTCACCGCCAGTGATTTTTAACCGCAGGCCGGATGCATCATCCACATTCCCCTGGGCGTCGGTACCTGCCTCGCCGTCACCCCTGCCTTTAACAAAACCGAAGACCGCCGTTGCGGCGCTGCTGACACTGGTCATGGTGACCTGGGAATCCTTGCCGCTGCTACTGGAAACAATGCCCAACTTGCCGTAGGCAAATGAAGTGGCATCGTCGGTGTATTCAACATTGACGCTGATATCGGCACTCTTGAAGGCATCGGTGCCATTGATCGCCGTTTGCACCGCGCTGGCCAGCGCCGAACCGCTGATGTAAGTCGCTGGTTGAGCCAGGGCCACTTCGGCTTCCACACCATCAACATTGACGGTGAAGCGGTTATTACTGTCATCGAGTGTCACCGGCGAGGAAAAATCGGCCGTCTGGCTGCCAATGTAGTAACCCGGTTTGGCGGGGGTATTGCCATCCACCGCCTTGAGAAATTGCCCGGAGCCTGTTGCTTCTACGCCATTAATCGTGCCAGCAATGTCTTTACCGACCGGAATCGCTTCGGCATACAGGCTGACGTCCTGCAAGCCGAGGAACGAAATCGCAGTGCTGTCCAGATCAGTAAAGCCAATCGCTGTGCCCTGCCCGCCAATGGTGATGTGTAATGACCCCAGCTCGTTGTCAGCGTCGTAGCGATACTCGACCGAGGTATCCAGATCAAACCCGAAACGGCGCTCACCTGCCGTCAGGCCCATACCGTCGTAGCCGGTATTCGAGGTTTCATCGCTCATACCCAGAGTAGTTGCCGCACTACCACTGAGGTTAGAAACCTGAATACTGGCACCGGCACCAAAGGTTGCCGCTGTTTTGATGCCATTTTTACTGGCGGTCTCAAAGTACAGTTGGCCACTGTCATTCACCTTTGCCTGTACATCCCCTGCTGCCAAAGTGCCTGAATCCACCAGCGCTTCGTCTACCGCCTGTTGAATGACGGCCAGATTGGAAGCGGAGTCGTTACTGCCGCCAGTGCCGTCTTCCGTCACATTAACCTGGAGCTCGGTACCATCGACAGTAAGGGTAAAACTGGCGTTACTGGCACTGAAATCAATGCCGCTGCTGATATCGGCAAAGGCAGAGGTCTGTGCTCCCCGGCCATCGGTCATGACTTCCAGATACTGCTCATGGCCAGCGACAACGGTAACCAGCTTCAGCCCGCTGCCATCGAGGCTGGCGCTGACCACACCGCTACCATAGGCGGTATCCAGCGCCGTCTGGATATCCGCCAGATTATCGCCACTGCTACTGTTAACGATAATCTCCTGCTCATTACCCGCCACATTAAGACGAAAACCAGACGCCGCAGCGGCAAAATCAATCACGCTGCTGATATCCCGGCTACCGGTGCTGGTGTCGGCTCCGCTGACCAGAGCCGACAGATTGGTGTCGGCACTCACACTGCTGTTGATGCTGGCCTGTACTTGCGCGGCCAGATCCTCGCCGTTCAGGTAAGTGCCTGCCGGTACACTGACCAATGTATCGCCAAGGGTATCGTTCACCTTGACCCGGAAGTCCACCGGCTCGGCAAACGTCACACCCGGATTTTTGCCGTTGCTTTGCACACCATCGGCGGCACTCAAGCCCAATACCGTATCCGAGCTGTTACTGCCCACCGCCGTAATTTCGATCGAATGGCTGCTGCCGGTAGCACTGGTGGTAAAAGCCAGATAACCACTGTCGTCAAATGCGGCGGTCACCTGGCCACTCAGGGCAGAACTGTCGATAGCACTCTGAATCGCCTGCAAGGTGTCCTGACGGTCACCATAGACGCCGTCGCTGTTCAGATCTTTGCCGGACGCCGACTGGCTAACAGTAATCGCTACCGCTGCGGCACCCTCCAGCGCCAACGAAAAAGTCGCATTGCTGCTGGCGAAATCAATACCATTGTTGTCTGCCACCGGACGATTGCCCGCCAATGTCGAAGCACCGCGACCATTAAAGGCCGAGGCATTCAGGGTCGTCAGCTCAACGCCTTTGTAAGTACCGGCATTCAGGGTGTTAAAACCGAGTGTATTGGCAGTGTTGTTATCCACACTGGTGAAATACACCTGGGACGACGCGCCATATTTGTTGGAGGTAATACTGAACGACGGATCGCTGGCATTGTGATCCACAGAGACAGAAAAGCCGCTGTTGGCGATGTTTTCTGCACTGTTAATTTGTAATGCCAGCTCTTTTGCCAGGGCGTCGCCACTGTCGTAGCTGCCATGGGTCAGTTGCACCTGGGCCGTGGTGCCGTTCACCCGAATGGTGAAGTTGTCGTTGCTGTCATCAATCGACACCGCAGCACTGAAATCCAGACCCGCGACACGGCCGCCCTGATACATTGCCTGGGTGGCCAGCTGGGTGACATGGACATCGTAGCTGCCTGGTTGAGTATTGATCGAGTCGTTGACGTAAGTTACCTGACTGTCGGTGGTCAGACCCGACTTGGCCAGAATACGGGCAACGGCACTGCGGTCGGACGTGATCGCCTCGTTAAACGCAGTTTGATCAAAATAGAGCAAATAATCGTTGTTCTGATCGGTATTCACCCCGAGTTCCGTCAACGAGCGGAAAGCAGAGCCCGACAACCCGGCAATCGGCTGGCTGATCAGTGACCGTACCTGATACTGGATCGAGCGTATGGTGGAGTCTCCCAGCAACAACCCGGCCTGTTCGTTGGCCGAATCGTAGGTGCTGAGCTCGTCGCTGAACTGCTTGAAGGTATTATAGGCATCGACAAATGCCTGAAGGTTTTCTGATAGCTGCTCCACATCTGCGGCCACCGTCACCGTCACCGTATTGCCGACATCGGCATTTTGCAGATTCAGCGTAACGCCCTTCACCACTTCATCCACGGCGTTGCTGCTGCGGGTAATATTCAGGCCATTGACCCGTAGCTGGGCGTCTTGTCCGGTGCTGGTTTCTTCCAGGGACGAATAGGCGCTCTGGGAAGCATTAAACGCCAACGCCGACAAGCCTGTGGTTAACTCGGCCCCGGAGCTGTCCAGCGCTTGAATCCGCATGGCTTGCTCTTTACCGGTGTCGGCCGAGGTCATCAGCAGGCGGTAACCACTGCCGTCGTTGATAATAGATGCCGTCACACCCATATCGGCGCTGTTAATGGCATCACGAATGCCACTCAGGGTGCGATTGGAATTGTCGATCGAAATGGTAGTACCGGGTTTGTCCGGGTTCACATCCTGTCCGGTCAGGTTGCCATCGGTGTCGTAGTTGTTTTCACCAAAGGTGAAGACCAGTTTGCCAGTGCCAACGATTTCATCAAAACTGGTATAACGGTCACTGGCCAGAGAATGAGCTCTGGCGGTATTGAGTACCTCAATGGTATAGCTACCAGGTTCGGCCACGCTGGAAGTGGTCGCGGTAAGAATCTCCTCGTTGGAAGACGTCGCCACAGTGGCATTCGCCAACGACGGACTGGCCAGCTTGCTCACAGCGGAATCGAGCGTTGAAAGCTGCGACTGTATTTCGCCATAAGCGGTAATTTTAGCTTCTACCAACTGCTGTTTTGAATCCAGCCTCAGATCCGAGGCCTCGCGCTCGGCATTGATAATGTTTTCCACCAGCTCGGTGGTCAACACGCCAGATCCCAGGCCCAGCGACTCAATAGATGCCATCAGTAACTCCCGCTGGCCATATTCGACCACTCATAAAAAAACCCACACTGACGTTATCGGTCAGTACGGGTTTTTCTTGAGCCGGGAAATCCCGGATCCTGTTTGTCGCCTAGACCTGGGCACTGAACAATAACGATGGTTCCTCATCATTCAATTTTTGCGCCAGTTCAAGGGCCAGTTCACTGGGAATCTGGCGAATCAGTTCTTCGGACTGCTTGTCGTAGACCCGAATAATAGTCTCGCCGCTGCTTTCATCCAGTTGAAAGTCCAGTGTCCGTTCCGATTGCTGCACGTATTCGTTAATACGAGAGATGGCTTCCTGCACCTGCTGTTGGTCAGGAACGGCGCTTGACTGCCCCTGGTTGCCAGCGGCTGGCAAGTCTTTGCCGGTTGTAACCAGTGGACTCTGGCCGTTGTTGTCACGATACATGGTGGCAACGTTGGCAGGGATTCTGGTGGTTGAATTCACGTTAATGTCGCTCATGTGGTTCACCTCACGGTCTTGAAACGATCAGTGGTGGCCGTCAGGCCACCACGTCTGTGGGTTAACCCAGCAGAGACAGAACTTGCTGACCTGCAGCGTTTGCCTGAGCCAGAACGGAAATACCTGCCTGCTGCAACACCTGGGTACGAGACATCTCGGCTGTTTCTGCTGCAAAGTCTGCATCCTGAATCCGAGAGTTGGCCGCATTCAGGTTTTCCGAGGTCACTTGCAAGTTACTCACGGTGGATTCCAGACGGTTCTGGATCGCACCGAGATCGGCACGCTGGGAAGCCACCTGTTCGATCGCATTGTCGACTGACTTGATCGCCGACTGAGCGCCTTCGAAGGTCGAGATGTCGATATCTTTCAGATACTGGCCATCTTCACCACCGCCGTACGTGCCCGCTTGCAAGCCCAGAGCCGACAGCTCATCAGCACCGTTCTCACCATTACTGACTTCAATCGCACTGGCCGAAGTCAGCGTTACGGTTGAATAGGTCGTGCCGGCAGTATTCGCGTAGGTCGAGGAGGTACCCGACAGATCCGCTTCACCCACTCCGGCTTCATCGGCGCTTAAACCAATGGCGTTACCAAAGTTGCTGGAATCAAAACCCGCCGCTGCGTTAGTGGATGCCTTGTTGTCGATGGCCACCGAAATGTTACGGCCATCGGCAGCGGTCAGGGTGATCGACTCACCGTTATCTTCCGCCATCACACCGGTCTGACCGGATACCGAGTTGATTGCATCGATCGCGGTTTGACGGTCACGTCCTTCATCACCGGTCAGATTGATCGCCGTGGTTTCGACGTTATTGATCATCACCGTACCGGTCGATCCGGCAGCCGCTTTGTCCAGCAGACTGGTATCACCACCACCATTCATCGTGGTGGCATTCACTTCAGCGGTCACCCCGGTTTCTGCGCTCGACTTGTTGATCGCAGCGGCTACGGCGATACCACCGGCAGCGGCATCACTGGTCAAGGCGACAGTATCGGAGGCAGTATCATCCCTGGCATTGGCACCCTGAATAGACGTACCGTTAATCACCAGATCGCCGTTTTCCATAGCGTTTGGCGTCACCGCCTGGGTGACTTCACTACCAGAGACAAAACCACCTTCGATAGCAAACGTGCCGTTAGTGACATCCACTTCGGAACTGGTACCAGTACTACCAGAGGTGAACACCAGGCTGCTATTGTCTGCCGATACACCCACTGTCATCGCCGGTACTGTAGTACCCGAAGCCGTTGTGGTAATCGCACCAGCGTCACCCACCCCGGTGTCGGCAATGGTCAGAGCAACACTACCGGCATCCTGGCCACCCACACGACTGATTTCCAACTTGTCGTTGTTGATTTCTGCCAGCACCTTGCCAGTACCAAACGCGGTATCCAGCTGGCTTTGCAGATCGGTCAGCAAGTTGGCCTGGGATTCTGCAACATCAGCGCCTTCATGATCGCTATTGATCGTAATGGTCTGGGCAGCACCGCCATCCAGGCTGATAGCAATCGCCAGGTCATCGGTTGCACCACCGGTCGCAAAGTCATAATCACTGGCAACCGTACCGCTCAGATCTGCAACTTCAATCGTGCTGGCCGCATCGGCATAGCCGGAGTCAATGGCCGTCGCCAGTTCACTCAAACTGTTATAGCTGCCCGCTGCAATGGTGACGTCCTGCGCCGCAGCGCCATCAATCGCCACCGAGAACGTGTCATTTTCACCGGCGGAGACCACCAGCGGAGCAGCCGACGCGTCATAATCGGTGCCAGCACCATCCGGGTCACCCGAGAGGAAATTACCGTCAGCATCGACATTAAAGCTACCGGTTGTTGCTGTACCGGCTTCTGCCGTGACCACAACATCCGCCTGAGTGGTATCGGAAATAGCCGCCGCAGCGCCACCCACGGTTTCAGCCGGTGTCGCGGCAGCGCCGATTTCCACACTGCCACCACTGTTGGAAGAAATCACCACCTGACCACCGGTCACGGTAGCGGTAATACCCGCGCCTGACAGGGAGTTGGCTGCGACTTCATTAATCGCTGCTGCCAAGGTATCGGCATCAGTGATAGCCGCGATACCGCCCGTCGCAGTAGACAGGTCGAGGTCTTGCAAGCCAGCGCCATCAACGTTAACGCCGATCGTATCGGCCGCACCCGCAGTCGCGGTATTAAAGGCCGCAACGTCGGTAATCACCGCATCGCCGTTGGCCAGATGCTCAACGTTTTCATTCACCAGCGTGGTCACGGTTGTGGATGCTGCATCCACATCGATAGCGGTAATGGAGTTGGTGCCGGTATCTGCCAGTACCGAGTTCAGCAGTACGGATTTGCCATCCTCAGAAACAGCGGCTTCAACCTTGCCCGCCAGTGATGCGTTACCCGCAATCTGGTTGTTCAATTCGTCAGCAAACGATTGGGCGGTGGTATAAGTGCCTGCCGAAAGCGTCAGATCAGTACCCGCAGCCGCCGCAACCGAACCGGTACCGGAACCAGTCAGGCCCAGACGTACGGTATTACCGCCAGCAATAGCGTTCACGCCGTCAAAAATAAAATCCATCTTGCTTTGGGCATAATTGCCGCCATCGGTACCAGACGTTTCCGATGTCGCAGTGGCAATATCCATATTGGCGCTGCCAGAGCGAGCAACGACATTGGCATCCGCCCCTACTTCGGTCGTGGTGAACGTCAGGCTGCCATCATCATTAGCAGACGCGGCGACCAGGGCATTACCATCGGCATCCTGGAAGTTGGCGTCGTTGGCAATGGCATTATTGATGTGCAAAGCCAGGTCTTCGGCATTGTCATACGTGCCGACACTGCCCGTGCCACCATTGGCAGAAGGATCGTAGGTAGAATCCAGCGTCAGGGTCTGGAACCCAGAGTTATTGACGTTGAGTTCAAACGTATTGTTGGTTGCATTAACAGCCGTACCAGCGGCAATTGACATATCCGCCGTCGTAAAGGTAGCGGCTGACTCAGCAGACGAGATAGACGACGTAGTCACCGTACTGGTAATCGCAGCCGCACGGCCGGAGTAAGTGCCCGCCGTCAGACCCGAGTTACGAATATCGCCGGTGCCAGTGCCCTGACCACCTTCAACTTCGATATCAGACCCATCCTGAGAAATCAGCGTGAAACCACCGTAGCTGGTGCCACTGGAGAGACCAGTCGCTGCTTCGGTCAGGTTACCGGAAGTGCCCAGATCCACCGTGATATTACGGCCATCTTTCGCCTCCAGCGTCACACCGCCGCCATCACCACCGTCCGTAGCCACCACACCGGTCTGGTCAGACTTGGCGTTAATGGAAGAAATCACTGAATCGCGGTCGGCAGAGGTATCCAGCCCACCCGTTGCCAAACTGATATCCACGCCATTCAGCGTCATGGTACCGGAGGCCTGACCCGCCACCATCTCACTGCCAGACGCCACGTTAGTGTTCACTTCAGCCGTGACACCGGTTTCATCCGACTTGGCATTGATGGCGGCCACTTTGGCAATCGCCGACGCTTCACGGCCCGACACAGACGAAGTGTCATCACCGCTGCGGGAAGGATCAATCGCAGTACCATTAATAATCAGATCGCCGCTGCGCAAGCCGTTTTCATTACCCAGAGCGCTAACGCCATTAGCCTGACCCACGCCGAGCTTGTCGGCGGTCAGTTCAGCAATCGAAACATCCACCGTTTGACCGGCATTGGCACCAATCTGGAAGGTCGCAGAAAAAGAACCATCCAGCAGTTTACGACCGTTAAAATCGGTTTCTTCCGAAGTACGGGTAATTTCCGCCACCAGCTGATCCACTTCTGCCTGCAACGCCTCACGATCGACATCGGAGTTGGTCGAGTTGGCCGACTGAACCGCCAATTCACGAATACGCTGCAGGTTTTCGTTCACCGAACCCAACGCACCTTCTGCGGTCTGGGCCAGGGCGATACCATCACCGGCGTTACGAACCGCCACTCCCAGACCCTTGATCTGGGAAGTAAAACGGGTAGAAATGGCCAAACCGGCCGCATCATCTTTCGCACTGTTAATGCGAAGACCCGAAGACAGACGCTCCAGAGCCTGCTGATTCGCGGACTGTGACTTGTCCAGGTTGCGCTGGGCATTCAAGGACGCGATGTTGGTATTAATAATTTGGGGCATGGTCTATCTCCTATGAGAATCTGGAGCCACCACCATCGCTGATGGGTGTTTGGCAGTGCTCCGCCTAACAGTTTCATAGTCGTTAACGGCCCACCTTCAGAGTTCTTTAGAAGTTTTTTGATTGCCCCGCAGCCGGGGATTCTCCGTAGGGGGCGTAATCTGCTGGGCTGTGCTGGCCGGTCATGGCACAGTACCCACCCCTGACCTGTGATTGATTCTGAATTGCTCCATGAATAAAGCAAAACGTACCGAGATTTTCAGCCGCCTGAGAGCAGCCAACCCCGAACCAAAAACCGAGCTGGAATACAGCACCCCTTTTGAGCTGCTGATTGCGGTATTGCTGTCGGCCCAAGCGACGGATGTGTCGGTCAATAAGGCCACTCGCAAGCTCTATCCGGTGGCCAATACTCCAGAAACGTTGCGGGCATTGGGTGAAGAGGGTCTGAAGCAATACATCAAAACCATTGGTCTGTTTAACAGCAAGGCCAAAAACGTCATCAATCTCTGCGATATCCTGATCCATCAGCACCAGAGTCAAGTGCCTCAAACCCGTGAAGCGCTCGAAGCATTACCCGGCGTTGGCAGAAAAACCGCCAATGTGGTGCTGAACACAGCGTTCGGCCAGCCAACTATTGCAGTCGACACCCATATTTTCAGAGTATCTAACCGTACCCGTATCGCACCGGGCAAAGACGTGGTTGAAGTGGAGCAACGGCTATTACGGCTGATACCGAAAGAATTCCAGCTCGATGCCCACCACTGGCTTATTTTGCACGGTCGTTATACCTGCATTGCCCGCAAGCCGCGCTGTGGTTCATGCTTGATAGAAGACCTGTGCGAATACAAACAGAAAACGTCGGACTGAACGGCTGCCTGGCAACGGGTTCAGAACACCCAACCCAACCGGATAAACAAGAGAGGTTCACCATGAGAATGCTGCACACCATGTTGCGAGTAGGCGACCTGCAACGCTCCATCGACTTTTATACCCAGGTGATGGGTATGGAACTGTTGCGTCAGCACGACAATAAAGATTACCAGTACACACTCGCCTTCGTTGGTTATCAGCCAGAAAGTGAAGGCGCTGTGCTGGAGCTGACCTATAACTGGGGCCAGAGCGAATATGACCTCGGCAATGCCTACGGCCATATTGCACTGGAAGTAGACGACGCTGCCGCAGCTTGCGATAAAATTCGCGCCAGCGGAGGCAAGGTAACTCGCGAAGCGGGCCCGGTGGCCGGTGGTAAAACAGTGATTGCTTTTGTCGAAGACCCGGACGGCTACAAAATAGAACTGATCGAAAAGACTCCGAGTTTTCCGATCGAACTTTGAGCCAACCGGCTTGCAGATACATCTGAAGTAAACACTCCGACACTTCAAACAGGGCACCGTGTGACAGCGGATTTATGCCCTGGCTGGCTGGGCAGCTGCACTGCTCTCTGCCGCACTGCCCTGCGTGGCGTTTGCCGATTGATGCTGAATATTGCAGCTGAGCTGATCTTCTTCACATACCCGGCGCGTCAACGCCAGGAATACCCCCAGTGATGCCAGTAACAAAGCACACGCGACCAAAATCGCCACTGGGTAGTAGAGGTTGCCCGCCAGCTCCAGCTGACTGTATTTAATAATCATAATCAGCGCTTCCAGCACCAGAGCGATACAGACGGTGCCGACAAAACGGGAAATGGTACGGCGCACGCTGACAAAAATACTCTCCCCAGCCACATCGGAGGTGTATTCCTTACCCACCCCGACACCGAGTTCATACATCGCCAGCGCGATGATCAGATTGTTGATCGATTTGATCACGTGGGTGACCATTTCGACCTCCGGGTTCCACAAGCCCGAGAAAAAATCGCTGAATGCCAGAAATACCAGTAACAACGCAATCAAATGGAAAATGCCTGAAAATAACAGGGCTACCGCAGTTTTATATTCAAAAGGACGGGTACCAGAAAACATGAGAAAAATACCTCGTAAACACACAGAATAAAAATGGCAGGACTCACGCGGGTTCAACCCCGGTATTCCCGAATACACAAAGTGCGATACTGCAACCTGCCAGAGGTTCCGGTCGATTGCCTCAAGCCTGTATTCAGGGCGACAGAGTTCACACAACAGTTATGGCGCTGATTCAGGGAAGTGTTGGCAGGCTGGTGTTGGGAAGAAAGCTGGGAAGAAAGCTGGGAAGGGAAAGATTGGGAGTACGGGCTGCAAAGCTGCAAAGGCATAGTCTATAAGAACCGTGTATTTGCGAGCCTGGCAGGTCAGTATTCCCACTCGGAGCGTGGGAATACCCTCCGTGTCACATTACAACGTCTTCAGATAAGCAATCAGATAATCCTGCTCCGCCTTGTCGGTAATCGACACGTGACGCATCCGGGTGCCAGGCACCAGCTTCTCATTGTCTTGCACCCACAAGCGCAGCTTGTCTTCATTCCAGGTAATGCCGGATGCCCGCAGCGCATCCGAATAGGCAAACCGTGGCAGCGAACCAGCCTTGCGACCCACGACACCGGTCAGACTTGGGCCAAAGGTATTCTTGCTGGAATCTTCTGAGTGGCAAGCATGGCAATTCTGGGCAAAAACGACGCTACCCTGAACGGCCTGCATGTCGTCACTGGCCGATGCAACAACAGGCAACAGCAACGCCGATGCACAGATCACGGTAGCAAGCATGGATGTTTTCATAACAACACTCCTGATATGGACTGGAAAATATTCGATAAATCCAGTGTATTCAGTCGTGCGTGGTTGCCATCCTGTACTTCGGTACTGTTCCCGCTGTTGTCGTGAGGCAGGTCAAGAAAATCCGGTTTTCAGCGCCGCAGGTGTCAGGCTGAAAACAAAAATGCCGGTCAGCAAACACTGACCGGCATTTTGAGCCAGCAGACTGTCAGCAGAAATTACAGGCTGTCAGCAGAAATTACAGGCTGTCAGCAGACTCAGACAGGTACTTGGCAACACCTTCAGGAGACGCCGTCATGCCCTTGTCACCCTTGCTCCAACCCGCTGGGCACACTTCACCGTGCTCTGCGTGGAACTGCAGGGCTTCAACCAGACGTACCAGCTCATCAATGTTACGACCCAGTGGCAGGTCATTGATATTGGCCGCACGTACCAGGCCTTCCTTGTCGATCAGGAATGCGCCACGCAGGGCAACGCCACCAGCCGTTTCAACGTCATACGCTTTACAGATAGCGTGGCTAACGTCAGCCGCCATGGTGTACTTGACCGCGCCAATACCACCGTTGTCGATGGCAGTGTTACGCCAGGCGTTATGAGTGAAGTGAGAATCAATGGATACAGAAATCACTTCAACACCCAGCTCACTGAAGGTTGCCATACGCTTGTCCAGCGCAATCAACTCAGACGGGCATACAAATGTGAAATCCAGCGGGTAAAAGAACACCAGAGCGTATTTGCCCTTGGTAGCTTCTGAAAAGTTGTATTCATCAACGATGGTACCGTCGCCCAATACCGCAGGAACAGTAAAATCAGGGGCTTGCTTGCCTACCAATACGCTCATATCAGTCACTCCATTTATATTGAAAATAGCGGCCATGATTTGACCGCTCCATCGAAACATGCTGGGATCATACGCCTCGTCCGAGCACGGTCAAACCACCGTCGTAATGAAAGTATCGCCTGATTACTTTTTCCCATACAGCTGATAGTAATCCGCTATTTACCTTGTCAAATGCCCTGATCGCACAATGTCGCTCAGGGAACGACGGAACCATCCTGACACAAAAAACCGTTATAAAATGCAGTCAAAACCGCGAGTAATGCATGAGTACCACTGCGCCCCCCGCCAGCCACTATCATCACGGCAACCTGCGTCAGGCCTTGCTGGATGCTGCGGTACATGAATTACGCCGCAAAGGCCCGGATCAACTGAGTCTGCGCGCCATTGCCCGTGCCATCGGAGTATCACAAACCGCGCCCTATCGACATTTTGTCGACAAAAACGATCTGCTGATGGAACTGGCCGCACAAGCCTTTGATGAACTGGCCGACGTCACCCGCACGGCGATGGTTAACGCAACCAGCAGCGGCGACCGTCTTTATCTCTCCGGGCATGCCTACATTGATTATGCGCTTGGCAACCCGGAAAAATACCGCCTGATGCTGGGCCAGTATTTGCCCGTTTCCGACAATTGTGACCGCCTGCGTTGTGCCGGTGACGAGTCATTCAACGTACTGCTGGAGGTCATCAGGGCCGGGGTCAACTCTGGCGAGCTGATTGACGAAGATCCGACGTTACTGGCCATACACTGCTGGACCAGCATTCACGGGCTGGCCTCGCTGCTGATTGATGAACGTGCACACTGCAGTGACATGCCGATCACCCAGGCGCAACTGATCGATGCCAACCTGAGGCTGCTGGGGCAACGTATTGGCAGGTGATCAAGGACAGCCATCGGACAACTAGCTGACACAGCGGGGACGCAAACGCCCTCTTCCAGTCCTCCTGCCAATCTTCACCGACCGATTCAGTGAATCGCATGGCCGTATTGATATTTTAAAAAACCCTCACGACCAGCAAGGAGTGGCGCTGGTCGTGAGGGAAAATCGCCGGTAGCAGTTTGGCAAGAAGGGGTCTCTTTACCGTTTGCTTCCCGGAGTGGGTTATCGTGACCGCAAAGTCGATATGCTCCGGGAGTGGTAGCCCGTCCGGCGCAACCGGGCTGCCTGTCACTTCCATGTGACATTCTATGAAACGGCTGCTATCCCGAAACGTCTTCCGGGTCGACAGCGCCGTCTTTGGCCCACTGGCGCAATTTGAACTTTTGCACCTTGCCAGTTGAAGTACGTGGCAAAGTGGCAAAGATCACCTGTTTAGGTGCCTTGAAGTGAGCCATATTCTGGCGGCAATAGGCGATGATTTCCTGCTCATCCACCTGCACACCCTCCACCAGCTTGATAAAGGCGCAGGGGATTTCGCCCCACTTGTCATCCGGTTTGGCGACGACCGCAGCGTCTTCGATATCCGGGTGGCGGAACAGCGTTTCTTCCACTTCAATGGAGGAGATGTTTTCGCCACCGGAGATAATGATGTCTTTGGAGCGATCCTTGATTTCGATGTAGCCATCTTCATGCCATACCGCCAGGTCACCGGTATGAAACCAGCCACCCGCAAATGAAGCATCGGTAGTACTCGGGTTTTTCAGGTAGCCCTTCATCACGATATTGCCGCGCAAGAAGATCTCGCCAATGGTTTCGCCATCCTGTTCAACCGGCTGCAAGGATTCCGGATCAGCCACCATCATGCCTTCTTGCATCGGCACCTGAACGCCCTGACGAGCTTTCAGACGGGCACGCTCACCGACACTCAGATCTTGCCATTCGTCTTTCCAGCAGCACACCACACAGGGGCCGTAGGTTTCGGTGAGGCCATACACGTGCGTCACGTCGAAGTTGATGGCTTCCATTTTTTCAAGCACCGACGGTGGAGGTGGTGCACCGGCAGTCATGACCTTGACGGTGTGATCCAGTCCGGCCCGCAGGGATTCATCAACGCCCGCAATCAGACTCAGGACAATAGGAGCACCACACAGGTGATCGACCTTCTCGGCCACAATCAGCTGCACAATGTCTTCCCCGCGCACATGGCGCAGGCACACGCTGGCACCGCCGATGGCAGCCATGGTCCAGGGGAAACACCAGCCATTGCAATGGAACATCGGCAGTGTCCAGAGATAAGTTGCGTCGGCGGTCATACCCCAGGACAGGGCGTTGGAAGCGGCGTTCAGGTAAGCACCCCGGTGGTGATACACCACCCCTTTGGGGTCACCCGTGGTGCCGGAGGTGTAGTTGAGGGTAATGGCGTCCCATTCATTGGCAGGGCCGCTCCAGGCATCGTCTTCGTCGCCTTCAGCCAGCAGTTGCTCGTAGTTGAGTGCACCAAGCAGTTCACCGCCGTCAAACGCCGGATCGTCGATATCGACCACCACAGGCGGTTTGGCCAGCATGTGCAGGGCTTTTTTCACCACTGCCGACATTTCACGATCAACAATCAGCAGTTTGGTCTCAGCGTGTTGCAGAATAAACGCCACGACCGGGGCATCCAGGCGGGTATTGATGGAATTCAGCACCGCGCCACACATCGGCACACCAAAATGAGCTTCGAAGTGCTCTGGCAGGTTAGGTGCCATCAAGGAAACAGTATCACCCTTGCCAATCCCCCGCTTGCGGAGGGCGCTGGCCAACTGCTTGCAACGGCGATAGGTTTCGGCCCAGTTGCGGCGTACGTCACCATGGATCACAGCGGCTCTGTGTGGATATACAAACGCCGCCCGTTGCAGATACGACAGCGGGCTGAGTGCCTGGTAGTTGGCCTCTGCCGCGTCGAGATGTTGATCGTAGATATTGTCGTTCATCGTATTTGCCTGCTGCTTTTATGTTGGTTCCCGTTCTGGTGCACCGGATCGTTTCCTGTCCGACCGGATGCACCACCCGTAAGAGGCCTTATTTACCAAGCCGACTGGCGCTGAAGTTTCTGGCCATCATGCGTTGGAATTCCCCAACCACGCCACGACGAAACGACAGCACGCACATCACAAAGATGGCTCCCATGATGATATGGATATAATTGCCCAGTTCCCCGCCGGAAAATACTGTACTAATGGCGATGACAATCGCCGCACCCACCACCGGGCCAAACAGGGTTCCCATACCGCCCAGCAAGGTCATCAGTACCACTTCGCCAGACATGTGCCAGTGTGCATCGGTCAGGCTTTCCAGTTCGAACACCAGCGCCTTGGTGGCACCGGCCATACCTGCCAGGGCAGCAGAAATCACAAAGGCCAGCAACTTGTAGCTACCGACGTTATAGCCCAGCGATACCGCCCGTTGTTCGTTTTCACGAATGGCTTTCAATACCTGACCAAAGGGTGAATGTACGGTGCGGAACACCACAAAAAAGCCGATCAGGAAGACCGCCAGCACAAAGTAATACATGTTGAGATTGTCGTTGAGGTCGATCAGACCAAACAACTTGCCACGCGGAATACCCTGCATACCGTTTTCACCACCGGTAAAGTCGGCTTGCAAATAGAAGAAAAATACCAGCTGCGCCAGTGCCAGCGTCACCATGGCAAAATAGATACCTTCACGCTTCACCGACAGCTTGCCAAAAACAAAGCCCAGGGCCGCCGAGGCCAATGTGCCAAACAGCACACCCAGCTCTGGCGTCAGGCCGAAATGGGTCATGGCATAACCAGTGACGTAACCGCCAGTCGCCAGAAAAGCGGCATGGCCGAACGACAACATACCAACAAACCCCAGCATCAGGTTGAAGGCACAAGCAAACAGTGCGAAGCAGAGAAATTTCATCAAAAAGACCGGGTACACAACCATCGGAGCCGCCAGGCCGACGATGATCAGTGCCACTGTCAGAATCAGGGTCAAGCCCGCAGTACGCGGTTGAGTCAGAGCAACAATTCGGGTTTGCGTCGTCATATCAGGCCTCTTTTCCGAACAGGCCGGAAGGTTTCACCAGCAGTACCAGCACCATGACCATAAAGATCACCGTGGTAGACGCCTCGGGGTAAAAGTATTTGGTCAGTCCTTCGATAATGCCCATCATCAGCCCGGTCAGAATGGCACCACCAATCGACCCCATGCCACCGATCACCACAATGGCGAACACCACAATCAGAATATTCGCGCCCATATCCGGGCTGACGGAATACACCGGAGCGGCCAGTACGCCTGCAAGACCGGCAAGACCGACGCCAAAACCGAAGGTCAGGGTAATCATCATCGGAACGTTAACGCCGAATGCCTGCAACAGTGCCGGGTTTTCAGTACCCGCACGCAGATAGGCCCCCAGACGGGTTTTTTCAATTACCCACCAGCTGGCGGCACACACCAGCAAAGACACCAGAATAATCCAGGCGCGATACACCGGCAGGTACATAAAGCCCAGGTTATAGCCGCCCTTGAGTGCTTCCGGCACCGGGTAAGACTGCCCGGATGAGCCAAACAGATGACTGAAGACCCCCTGCAGAATCAGTGCAATACCAAAAGTCAGCAGCAGGCTGTAGAGATGATCTTGCCCGGCAATAGGACGCACCAGAAACCGCTCCATCAGCATGCCGATAACACCGACGGTCAGCGGTACCAGTATCAGTGCCAGCCAGTAATTGACGCCCAGGTGCTGCAGTGCCAGCCAGGCCAGAAATGCCCCCAGCATGTACAAGGCACCTTGAGCAAAATTGATAATACGCAGCAGGCCAAAAATAATCGCCAGCCCGAGCGCCAGCAACGCGTAAAACGAGCCATTGATCAGGCCAACCAGCAGCTGCCCCAGCAGGGCAAACAAATTGATTCCCATAAAGGTAACCATAAGGTCTTCCTCTAATGCGGCGGCCTCTGGGCCGCCGCGTTCTTGTTCTTGTATCGGGTGTTAGTCAGCCTGGATACCCGACCTATACCGCCGGGTATCCAGCAACACTCGCGCAGAGCTGTGCAGGATTAAATAGTTGATCCCTTGAAATTACATTCCGCTTTCATCGCGCCAAACGCCTCGTCACCGGGAATCACTTTCTCGATTTCATACAGATCATTGGGGTTTTTACGCTCGTTGCCCTTTTTTACCCGCACCTGATACATGTCGTGCACCATGCGGCCATCGGCACGTAATACCGCGTTACGGGCAAAAATATCATCGGGATGCACCGCTTTCATTTGTGCCATCACTGCCTTGCCCTCATCGGTACCAGTGGCTTTAACGGCGTTGAGATAATGCAGTGTCGAGGAATAAGCGCCGGCATGTGCCATGGTTGGAATGGCACCGGTACGATCCATAAAACGCTTGGCCCAGGCACGGCTTTCGTCATCGCGATCCCAGTAGAAACCGGTGGTCAGACGCATATCACCAATGATGCTGGCATCAATCGACTTGGTATCCGAAGAGAACACCAGCAAGCCCACCATGGTGGCCTGTTGGCTGAGACCAAATTCAGCCGCGCCTTTCAGCGAGTTGACAAAGTCCTTACCGGCATTGGCTAACGCCACCACGTCCGCACCGGAAGACATTGCCTGCAAAACAAACGAGGAATAATCAGTGGTGCCCAGTGGCGCACTGGCAGAACCAACCACAGTGCCGCCATTAGTCTCAATAATACCGGTAGCGACTTTTTCTAACGCATGTCCAAAGGCATAATCAGCGGTAATAAAAAACCACTTTTTCTTGCCACTATCCATCAGCGGTTTCACCGTACCCCTGGCCAATGCCACAACGTCGTAAGTCCAATGGGCGTTAAACGGTGAGCAGGTTTTGGTGGTAAAGGTATTGGAACCGGCACCGGAAATCAGAATCGGCTTTTCGTTAACGTTGGCAACCTGGGCCACAGCGCCCACTACCGACGAGGCCACCAGACCATTAATGGCGTCTACACCTTCGCTTTCGATCCATTCCCGTGCCTTGGCAGAACCCAGATCCGGCTTGTTCTGGTCGTCAGCCGAGACCACCTCAATCGGCTTGCCCAAAATGCTGCCGCCAAAGTCCTCTACCGCCATATTGACCGCATCGACACAGTGCTTGCCGCACACGTCACCGTATGGGCCGCTCATATCCGCCAGTACGCCCAGTTTGACCTTGTTATCAGACAAGCCACCGGCCTGGACAGAGAAAGCGGCAACAGACATCAGCGCAGCCACAGAGCAGCTTAATGCCGTTTTGAGGCCAGCTTTCGGGATGTTGGTGTTAAATTTCATTCGAACCTCTTTTATTGTTATTGATGGTTGTACGCGTTAAACGCCCAGCAGGGCATTAAGTTGGTCTTGCTTCTGGTGCAATTCGTGCTGATGGATTTCTTCGACAATGTGGCCGTGCTCCATCACGTAATGACGGTCGGCAATCGGAGCGGCAAAGTGGAAGTTCTGCTCAACCAGCAGAATGGTCAGGCCGCGCTGTTTCAGCTGGTTCAAGACCTCGGCCAGACGTTGCACAATGACCGGAGCCAGACCTTCGGTGATTTCATCCAGCAGCAGGATATTGGCACCGCTGCGCATGATTCTGGCCAGCGCCAGCATTTGTTGTTCGCCGCCCGAGAGCCGGGTTCCCTGGCTGTAGCGGCGCTCCGCCAGGTTAGGAAACATGGAATAGATTTCTTCCAGAGACACGCCATCCGAACGCACGTCCGGTGGCAACATCAAATTTTCTTCTACGTTCAGGCTGGAAAAAATACCGCGTTCTTCCGGGCAAAAACCCAGCCCCAGCCAAGCGATCTGGTGAGCAGGCATCTTGATGGTTTCCTGGCCATTGATCACCACACTGCCGGTACGGCGACCAACCATATTCATGATCGATCTCAGGGTCGTAGAACGACCGGCACCGTTACGGCCCAGCAACGTGACCAGTTCGCCCTGGTTTACGTACAAGTCGACGCCATGCAGAATGTGCGATTCGCCGTAAAAAGCATGCAGGTCACTGACACGAATTTTTTCGTCGCCCACTCGATGAGTCTGAGCCTGACTGTTCAGGAGGTGGGTAGTCGCCGAATTCATGCAACAGCCTCCTTGTCGGCTGCGACACCAAGATAAGCCTCACGCACGCGCGGGTCGGCAGACACCGTGGCATAGTCGCCTTCCGTCAGTACCGCACCACGCTGCAAGACGGTAATACGATCCGCCAGCTGCGAGACCACTTTCAGGTTATGTTCCACCATCAGAATGGTGCGATTAACCGCCACAGTACGAATCAGATCCGCCGTGCGTTCGACGTCTTCCTGGCCCATACCCTGAGTCGGCTCGTCCAGCAGCAACATTTCCGGATCAAGTGCCAGCGTTGTCGCGATCTCCAGTGCGCGCTTGCGGCCATAGGACAAATCCACCGTGACCACACGGGCAAAATCCTGCAAGCCAACGGCTTCCAGCAGTTGTTCGGCGCGTTCATTCAAACGATCCAGCACCGACTCCGGTTTCCAGAAATGAAAGCTGTTGCCCTCACGTTGCTGCAAGGCAACCCGGACATTTTCCAGCACCGTCAGATTGGGAAAGACGGCCGAAATCTGGAACGACCGCACCAGTCCCTGACGAGCAATAGCAGACGACTCAACGGCGGTAATATCGCGGCCGTTAAACAGAATTTTCCCGGAGGTCGGAATGAGGTACTTGGTGAGCAGGTTAAACACCGTGGTTTTACCTGCGCCGTTCGGTCCAATCAGCGCATGTATATGGCCACGGCGGATATTCAGGCTCACGTCATCAACCGCCGTGAAACCCTTGAATTCTTTGGTCAGGTGGTGTGTTTCGAGAATATAGTTATTGTTCATTTCTCGTATCCGATGAGGTTGAAATATCGTTATCGGTCGGGTTATGGCATCCGCTTTTAACGCATATTCAACGAAGGTCTAATTGGCAAATATTATTTTTATAACACCAGAATAAGTTGCTACAGAATGTCTCTAAATATGCAGCACGCGATTCTTAACGCAGTCATTTCGAGCGCAGTCGTTTATAGATTTGCCCTATAGCCGGTGTTCAGGTGCCAAGGTATCCCTACATCGTGTCGCGAGTTTTGCGCAAATGTATCCAAATGTTTCATCACCACCGTGCGACAACTGTCGGGATGGCTGTCGGGATGACTGTCGGGATGGCTTCAGGATGGATGGCATGCTTGCCTGCAGTAACCGATAAGCCCGGATTGGTGATTGACGAGTCGGCCCTGTATCTGGATCAATAGGGGCCGTTTATTTCGGTATTACCCCATGCGCCCGCTCTCTTCTGCTACCTCATCGTCCGCTCTACTCAATGCGCATAAATCGCGTTTGTCGCGCCAGCTATCGCTGATTATTCGCGGCATTCTGGTGGTGGTCTTTGTCTTTGTGTATTTTTATACCGTGCCGATGATCAAACAGAAGGTATTTGAAATAGAGCGTAATTCCTCACGCCTGGCACTGAATAACGTATTTGAAATTGCCAACCGTATGTACGCCGGGGTTGAGGAATACCGGCAACAGGCATTGGATAACCACAAGGGTCAATTAAAACTGGTGGTGAATTTGGCCGAAACTTTTTTACGTTCACACTTTCAGGAAGCCGCAAAAAACGGCATTCCACTGCAACAGGCACGGCAAACGGCATTTGCCTATCTGCGTAATTTCACCTTTGGTAACCAGGACTACATCTGGGTGGTGGATCACAACATCCAGGTACTGTCGCACCCGGATCCGCGCTTTCACCAGGATGCCCGGATAAAACCGGGTGACGATACCCAGCCGATTTTGGAATCCGTGGTGAGACAAGCCATGCACGACGGCGAAGGCTACTACCACTACAAATGGTCGCGCATTGCCGGGGCCGAAAGCCTCGACAAAGTATCGTTTGTACGGGATTACCCCGAATGGGGTTTTGTAATTGGTTCCGGGGTATACCTCGACGACCTCGAGGCCGAAGTACGCCTGCGCCGTGAACAAGCGCTGACCGACCTGAGACACGCCTTGCAAGAAATCAAGGTCGCCAAAACCGGCTACATGTACGTGTTCGACTCCAACGGCCATATGCTGATTCACCCCAACGACAACCTTGATGGCGTCACCTTTACCACCCTCAAGAACCCGATCACGCAACAACCGATCAATCAGGAACTGATGAAAGTCGCTGATACCGGCAAGGAGCTGAACTACCGCTGGGACAAACCCGACGATCCTGGCAACTACGCCTACGACAAGCTCTCGCTGGTACGCTACATCAAAGGTTTCGACTGGTATATTTGCTCGTCGGTTTACCTCGACGAGCTGCAAAGCAGCTCTGAACTGCTCAGTTCCCGCATCATGGTACTGGCCGGACTGACCATGCTGGCGACCTTGCTGATTTCCAGCTTTTTGGTCAACCGCATTACCCGGCCACTGGAACAGCTCGCCAGCACCGCACTCAAGGTGCAAGGAGGTGACCTGTCCGCCCGTACCGGCATTCAGCGCGATGATGAAATCGGCATCCTGGCCTCCAGCATCGACGCCATGGTGCAACGCCTGCGCAACAATATCGAAACCCTGGACGCCCAGGTCAAGCAGCGCACCGAAGAACTGCTCGCCACCAATGCCCGCGCCCAGCGCATGAGTGCCGTCGGACAACTGGCGGGCGGCCTCGCCCACGACTTCAACAACCTGCTGTCGATTATTGTTGGCAACCTGATTGTCGCCCGCGAGCATTACAGCGCCAACGACCCGGAACTGGACAAACTGCTAAGCCCGGCTGAACGCGCAGCCCGGCGGGGAGCCGACATTACCCATAGGCTGCTCGCCTTTTCCCGCCGCCAGCCACTTCAACCGGAAATTGTCTCGGTCAATGCGGTAATGGCAGAAGTACTGGAACTGCTGCACAGTGCTTTCAGCGGCCCCTATCGGCTGCACTACCGGCCACAGCAGCATCCGGAACTGGCCTGGGCCAACGTCGATCCCGGCCATCTTGAAAACGCCCTGGTCAACCTCGGCCTCAATGCCCGCGATGCCATGCAAGACGGCGGAACATTGACCTACAGCTGGAAACTGTGCGATATCACCCGGCCAATCGAACAGCGCTTTGACGAAACCGTACCACCAGGGCGATATATTGAAATTGGTGTAGCTGATACCGGCAGCGGCTTTAGCCAGTCCGCACTCGAACAGGCGTTCGAACCCTTTTTCAGCACCAAACAGGGCAGCAACAATTCCGGACTGGGGTTATCGATGGTCTATGGTTTCGTCAAGCAGTCATTCGGGTATATTCAGCTTGGCAACCCGCCTCAGGGCGGTGCCATCATACGGCTGTTACTGCCCGCCAGCAGCGCCCCGGCCAATCCTGACCTGAGCGACGACGACAGTGGTCGCGGGCCAGAGCTGGCTCCTGGTGGACTGTATTTACTGGTAGAAGACAACCCCGACGTACGGGCCGTGATCCGCAAGCAGTTGACCGACCTCGGCCAGCATGTGGTTGAAGCCGCCGATGGCGACGAAGCCCAGACCTTGCTCGACGGCCTGCTGGAACACAATCCAACCGCACTCACCGGTATGGTCAGCGACATCATGATTCCCGGTAGCATGAACGGCCGCAAACTGGCAGCAACATTACGCCGCCGGGCACCCGCAGCGGTTATCTTGCTAGTGAGTGGTTACACCGATGATCCGACCGCCATACCGGGCAGTGGCAATGACCCTGCTGACCAGCAAGACCCGATGCTGGTGCTATTACGCAAACCGTTTGATCGCCAGCAACTGGAACAGGCGCTGGAGCGCGCCAGTGCCCGCGTCCGCCTGCACCATCAACACAGGAGTTTAACGTGAGCCAACAGGCGCTGATTTACCTCGTCGAGGATGACGCCGACATCACCGAACTGGTCAGCCGCGAGCTGAACCGCTACGGCCACAAGGTACGTTGTTTCCGCACCGGTGCCCAACTCACCAGCGCACTGCGTCAGCAACAACCGCAGGTCTGTATTGTTGACCTCGGCTTGCCAGATATCGACGGCCTCGAACTGGTGCGCCAACTCACCACCCGCGAAGAAGTCGGCGTGATGATTCTCTCTGGCCGAGACAGCCTGCCCGACCGGGTGCTGGGCCTGGAGCTGGGTGCCGACGATTACATCAGCAAACCCTTCGACCCCCGCGAACTGGTCGCCCGTACCAACAGCATTGTGCGCCGACTGGAAAAAAATGCCCGCCTGCAAACCACCACCTTCGGCCCCGACAAAGACGTTCCCTCAGTGGCCTGTTTTGCCGACTGGCAGCTAGAGTGCGCCACCCTGACACTGCGCAAGGACAGCGGTGAAGAATTTGTCCTCAGCGCCGGAGAAATGGATCTGCTGATTCGCCTGCTGAAATACCCGCGCCAGATCCTCAGCCGCGACCAGCTACTCAAACACCACGACGAAGCCTTCGACCGCAGCATCGATGTACGCATGTCACGTATTCGTAAAAAAATTGAAGACGACCCCAAATCCCCGCGCCTGATCAAAACCATCTACGGAATGGGCTATATGCTCACCAGTGATGTGCAATGGAAATAAAACAGCCTGTGTGTTCTACCCCCAATTGGCCGAGTCATCACAGATTGACGGTTATGTTGAAAAATACCGGGTCGCACAACAGCAACTCCAGCCCCAACTGCTCCGTATCATCCGACAAATCCGGTGGTTTCCTGACACCGCCATCAGTGGCATGCGCTGCATAAGTACCGATCTCAGCCGGATTGACACCTCCCCTAAACGCCTTTCAGGGGCCGCGCCTTGCTGGATCAGACGCAACAACACATAGCTGATCATCGCCACTAAAACCTGCAATTTGACGGCGTTTTCAGACGTACCATAGAACGGTTTGATCTTCAGATTCTGCTTGATCCACTTGAAAAACAACTCAATCTGCCAGCGCTGCTTGTACAAATCCGCAATCGCCAGAGCACTGCGCTCCAGGTCATTGGTGAGGAAGACCAGCCACAGCCAGTGAATCGAAGCCTGCGAAAACTGAATTGGAAGAGCAGAAACGGCTTCGTCAGGAAGTCAAAACCCTGCGCATGGAGAAAGTGTTCTGGTCAACAAAACTGGTCTGTATGCTTCCGCCCCGGCCGTTAGCGATAGGAGAGCGAGCCTGTTCTGCGTATATTCACCTCGGATTAACAGCACAGCGTCGAGTGCCAGAATCGGGTCGCTGCCACCAGGGTAGCCGGGTATGCTTTGGGTTGATTCCCCTACCCGACTTATTTGCCATGAGCGACCTGCATACGTTTTCTGTATTACCGCAGAGTTCTGTCCCGTGTTGTCAGCCATACACTGGCGAGCAGCAGTGCCGTGATTTTCTGCGTATTGCCGCCGCTATCGATTATCTGCAACATCATCTGACCGAACAGCCGGAGCTGGAGCCGTTGGCGGCGTATTTACAGCTCAGCCCGAGCTATTGTCTGAAGCTGTTCCAGCGCTGGGCGGGGGTGTCGCCAAAACGTTTTTTACAAACTCTCACCACCGCACAGGCTAAACCGCTGCTGCTCGACAATCACAGTCTGCTGGATACCAGCCTGGCGCTGGGGTTGAGCAGCCCGTCCCGTCTTTACGATCACTTTGTCGCTATCGAGGCTGTTACGCCGGGTGATTTCAAGCGTATGGGAGCAGACTTGCTTATCCGTTATGGCCAGGGCTTTACTCTGTTTGGTGAGGCTTTTGTCGCCTGGACCGACCGGGGCATTTGCCAGCTGACGTTTCTCGAGCAGACGCAGGCAGCACCCAAAGCCTCCGCTAACGGCAGCGATAAAGATAACGACGCTTTTGATCGTTTGCAGGGCAACTGGCCAAACGCGCAATTAGTGGCAGACAATACCGCTGCCAGCCGTCTTCTCGATCGCTTGTTTCAGCCACTGCAGAAGCGGGATTCATCGCTACAGATGCAACGCATCCCGCTGTTGCTGCGTGGTACCAATTTTCAGGTCAGTGTCTGGCGGGCGTTACTGGAGATTGGCAGTGGGTCGCGCACAACGTATGGTGCCCTGGCTGCCGCTTTGGGCAACCCTAACGCCAGCCGTGCGGTCGGGGGAGCCGTCGGTGCCAATCCGGTGGCCTGGCTGATTCCCTGTCATCGGGTGATTCAGGCCAGTGGTGCCATCGGTGGTTATCGCTGGGGAGTCAATCGTAAGGCCGCCATGCTGGCCCGAGAGTCTTGTCACAATCCAATTCAGGCTGGCGATACTCCCTTTTGAGGAAGAAAGTGACAGACCCAGAATACAAAGAGAACAAAGAGTGCAACAAATGCAGTTCAGGATGTGATTGATCAACGTCGTCGCCTTGGTTAACGATCATTATAACGGGGCCAAACACCATCAAGGATAGCGAATGAAACAGCCCATTCTGGTCATCAACTGTGGCAGCTCATCCATCAAGTTTGCCCTGTTTCCCGAAGATCACTGTCCCAAAACCACGTTCACGGGCGTCGCCGAACGCCTGGGAGAAGATGAACCTCATCTGATCCTGCACGGCGACCCCGAAATACGCATCGATCTGGCACCAGGATCAGGCCACAAGGAAGGCATGCGGGCCTTTATCCATGCCACTCAGGACAAACTCCACGACCTTGCCGGTGTCGGTCATCGGGTGGTGCATGGTGGCGAACGCTTCCATGACAGTATTTTGCTGGATGCCGACAATATTGCCGAGCTGGAAATCTTGTCACCCCTGGCACCGCTGCACAATCCGATGAATCTGACCGGTATTCATTTGTGCAAAGAACTGTTCCCTGCTGCGCCTCAGGTCGCGGTTTTTGATACAGCTTTTCACCAGAGTATTCCAGAGCAAACCTGGCTCTATGGCACACCGTATGATTGGTACGAAAAGGCCGGTGTGCGACGTTATGGTTTTCATGGCACCAGCTACCGTTACATTCTGGAGCAGGCCAGCCAGAGGCTGTCCAAACCGGCGGCCTCCCTCAATTTACTGATCAGTCATTTGGGCAATGGCTGTAGCGTTTGCGCTGTCAGAGCAGGGCAATCTGTCGATACCAGCATGGGTCTGACTCCGCTGGAAGGCGTGGTGATGGGCACCCGCTGCGGCAATATCGATCCAGGACTGGCCCAGCATATGTTGCATCATTCCGACCTCAGCATGGACGACATTATGACGGCGCTTAACAAACACAGCGGTCTGAAGGGGTTATCCGGTATCGGCAACGATATGCGGGTATTACTCGAGTCGGAAGCCGAAGGACATGCAGGTGCCAAACGCGCCATCAATGTCTTCACCTTTCGTATTGCGCGCGAGCTGGCAGCGCTGTCCTGCTCTTTGCCTCACCTTGACGCAGTGATCTTTACCGGCGGTATCGGCGAACATGCCAGTGATATTCGCCAGCGTATTCTGGCCCAATGGCAGAGCATGCCGTTCCTGCTGGACGATCAGCTCAACCAGCAGCACGGTGATCAACAGGGACGCATCAGTCAGCCAGATACTCCTCTGGTGATGGTCATCCCGACCTCCGAAGAAACCATGATTGCCAACGATACACGGACGCTGATCAGCCAATGATTCATCTGCTTATTGCTCCGACCGGAGTCGATGCCGGTCTCACCACCATCAGTCTGGGCCTGTTACATGCGCTGGATACTTTGGGTGTCAAAACCGCGTTTCTGAAACCGGTGGCGGCATTAACCAATGAACCGGAGCGTTCCACCACTCTGGTACGCTCCGTCATGGGTATTCAGACACCGATACCCATGGCACTGGATGCGGTACAGCAGCGTATTAATACTGGCCAGCTGGATCGGGTGCTGGAAGATGTGGTCGCACTGCATGAAGAGACCAGCCGTCAACAACCGGATGTGGTCATTATTGAAGGCATCGTTCCCGACCGAACCGAGCCTTACACCGCGCGCCTTAATGTCGAAATGGCCAAGGCACTGGGAGCCGATGTACTGCTGGTACTCAGTGGTCACCACCACAGCGGCATCCAGGTAAAGCATGAACTGCAATTACAAGCCGGGCTGTTCCGCGCCGCCGATGTTAATGTGATCGGCCACATTATTAACAAGGCCGACGACAGCCACCAAACCGAGATGGCAGATGATTTACCACCGTGCATGGGGCGGATGCCCTGGAACCCGGAACTGACGCAGCCCCGTAGCAGCGATGTGTGCAAAACGATCGGTGCCAGCCTGCTCAATGAAGGGGAATTAACACAACGCCGGGTTGCCAACATTCTGATGGGCGCCCGCACTCTGCGCCACACCCTCGCCCAGTTAAAGCCAGGTACGCTATTGGTCACACCCTCCGACCGGGAAGATCTGATACTGGCGGCTTCGATGGTCAGTCTGGGAGGAACACCATTGGCCGGACTGCTACTGACCGATGGTGGTCAGCCCTGTGAACAGATACAGCAAGCCTGTCGCATCGCCTGGGCCGGGGGATTGCCGGTGATGACCACAGCGGAAGACCTGACCAGCGTGGCCATCCGCCTGCAACAACTCAGCCATCAAGTACCTGTCGATGATGTTGAGCGGGTGTTGCGCATCATGGCCAGTGTCGCCAGCCAGATAGACACCCAGGCTCTGGTCGATGCGCTGGGAGCACCCCATGCTACCCGGCTCAGCCCTGCGGCCTTTCGATACTCACTGGTGCAAAAAGCCATCGCTGCCAATCAATGTATTGTGTTGCCAGAAGGTAATGAACCGCGCACGATCGAAGCCGCGATTGAATGTCAGAAACGCGGCATTGCCCGTTGTATTCTGCTGGGTGACCCGGATGAAATCCGCCTGTTAATAAAAGCCAGGGGTCTGGAACTGCCAGAGGGTTTGCAGATACTGCGGCCAGCAAGCCTGCGCTCTCAGTACGTCGATGCCATGGTCGAGTTACGCAAACACAAACAACTGACGCGGGACTGTGCCAGCGTGGAACTGGAAGATAACGTCGTGCTCGCCACCATGATGCTGCAATGCAGCGATGTCGATGGGCTGGTATCTGGTGCGGTTCACACGACTGCCAATACCATTCGTCCGGCGTTGCAGCTGATTCGCACCGCACCGGGGGCCAAACTGGTGTCATCGGTATTTTTTATGGGCTTACCCGACCAGGTGCTGGTGTATGGCGATTGTGCCGTCAACCCGGATCCCAGTGCCGAAGAGCTGGCAGATATTGCTATCCAGAGTGCCGACTCTGCTGCGGCCATGGGCATCGAGCCCAGAGTCGCCATGATCAGCTACAGTACAGGTGCCTCGGGCACGGGTAACGATGTCGAAAAAGTGCGTCAGGCAACGGCTCTGGTTAAACAGCAGCGCAGCGATATTCTGATCGATGGCCCATTACAATACGATGCCGCCACCACACCAGCGGTCGCCCACAGCAAGGCACCCAACAGCCCGGTCGCTGGCAAGGCCACGGTGCTGATTTTCCCGGATCTGAATACCGGCAACACCACCTACAAAGCGGTTCAGCGCAGTGCCCGAGTCATCAGTATTGGCCCCATGCTGCAAGGCTTGGCCAAACCCGTGAATGATCTGTCACGAGGTGCCAGCGTCGAGGATATTATCTATACCATTGCCCTGACCGCCATTCAGGCAACCCGTATAAACCCGATATAAAGGCAGCTTTCAGGGGCTACGGGTCAAGGGCTACGGGTCAGAAAAACGGCCGCCGCAGTCACTCAGAAGGCCGAACCCGGCTGCTGCAAAAAAGCGAGTTCGGCAACGGTCGATTCACGCCCCAGGATGGCATTACGGTGCGGATAACGACCAAACTGCTCAATAATATCCCGGTGGCGATGCTCAAAGGTCAGGGTATTTTCGATGCCATTTTGCTCGAACAATCGCACCGCTTCGGTATGTACCAAGCGGGATTCACTGTGCATAAACGGCATATAGAGGAAATTTCGCTGCATGCTGTTCAGTTCCTGATCGGCATGCTGCCGAACGGCTTCCTGAGCCAGTACCAGCGCCATGCCATCCTGGGCAAATGCTCGCGGGTGATCGCGAAACAGGTTGCGGGAAAACTGATCCAGTACAATCACTTCCGCCAGGCATCCATGGGGTTCATTACGCCATTGCCATAACTCTCCGGCACAGGCGCGTCGATGCAGGTCACCAAATTGCTGCCGGATCTGCTCATCAAATGCAGTATCTTTAGCAAACCATTGCCTGGGTTCAATATCTTCAAACCAGAAATCAATGACTTCCCAAAACATTTAGCGTTACCTCCTGGCGGGTTGATTCTCGGCGGCAATTATCCGCAGAAACAAGGTCAGATTTGAGTCACCGTCGCAATCGGCGTCGTTTGCCGCCACTGCCATAACAGTTGATGAATAAATGTCAGTTTGGCCACGACGGCATCCGTCAGTACAAATGGGTACAAATCCGGCTGCCCCATACTGCGATTAAGGCTGTTGACGGCATAGGTGACGGGCAAACAGACGTCGAGAATAACGCTAAAGTCTTGCTGTTGATAAGGATCAAATACCGCCTGAGTGCATAACTGAGAACCGCCAGAAAGTGGCGCTAGCGATAAACCAAAGGCGAAGGCGGTTTCCAGCATGTCAATCAGATGCAGGTAGTGAGCCCAGGTTTCTGCCCAATCTTCCCAAGGGTGTGACGTAGCATAGGCGCTGACAAATTGCTGACGCCATGAGGAGGGAGCACCTTGCTGGTAATAACGCGCCATCGTTTCGCCATAGTCGGCGCGTTCATCACCAAAACACTCCCGAAAGCGGCACAGTACCGAGTCATCCGGCTGCACCAGCAATTCCCAGTAATAATGTCCGATCTCATGGCGAAAATGACCGATCAGGGTTCGATAGGACTCGTCCATATCTTCCCGTATCTGCTCTCGTTCCACATTATCCGCTTCGTTGAGATTGATCGTGACCAGGCCATCAGCATGCCCTGTGGTTGCAGCCACGCCTTCTGGCAGTGCTCCATCTTCATCAATAAAGTCAAACGCTAGGCCGCTGTCTGGTTGATCCTGCTTGCTTGCCAGCGGCAAACGAAAGCGAAATAAACTGTACACCAGCCGATGTTTGGCAATTTCCAGCATTCGCCAGGCATGCTGATGGCCACTCCGGGCAAGATTGGGAATATGACGATTCAGACGACAGGCTGAACATAAGGTATCGGTGCTGTCTGCGGCTACCAGCCAGTTACAGACATTTTGTTGATGGTTATCACAGTAACGCCAACGCGCACCTGGTATCACCGAGGCTTCCCAGCTGGATTCCTGGTCAGCACGTATCAGCGGCACCAGTTGCTCCAATTCGGGGAGGTATCCCAACGGACTCTGACAGCGCTCACACAGCGTGTTTTCAAAATACAGAACGTGCTGACACTTAGAACACTGGAACAGTTTCATGAGCAATTCCTGGCAGCCAACAATCAAAGACCAGTTTGCCCACTGATTGTTGCAAAGGTGTCGCCGATATTGCCCTGCCGATGGCTTGACAATACCCTGAATCATATCAAACAGGTTCTCTAACTCTTTGTTAAAAAAGCGATTTTTAATCAGTTAACCATTTATAAATTTTTTCACCCGAAACGGCAAAAAAGTCAAAATCACATTGATCTCGACCCAAACCAGAACGATATGCCGTGCTATAGTCGTGCCATTCTGACACTGCCAACTGCAGGAAAATCTATGCGACGCATAACTCGTGAGGATTGCCCTCCAGATACACTTCATCGTCTTCTGGCTGGCGTAACCTTCTACAAGGAGCTGATCCACACCGATCAGACCCAGTTCGAACTATTGATGTCCCTGACACAATTTGGTTTTGCCGAACAGGGCGAAACCATCTTGCACAAGGACGAACCCGCCAACATTCTCTATTTTCTCTTGCGAGGAGAACTGGAGGTGCTGGCAGACGATAACAGCACACCGATCAATATTATCAGCGCCGGGGAATTACTGGGCGTGATGGCGATGGTACTGGATGACCGCCGTTCTGCCTCGCTGCGAGTCAAGACCCGTAATGCCATCCTCGCCGGTGTCGATTACGAGCACTTCCGCGACATCAGTGATTTTTCGATGTTTACCCTAGCCACCAAACTCAGCTTTTTCCGTATGCTGACAGCCAATATCCGCTGGAACATCGAGAAAAACCGCTTCGCCAATCCATCCCATCCTTTGGTGCCCAGGCTGCGCACAATTCCTCTGTTTTCCGGCTCACGAGACACTCCCGAGGAACTGGAAGCCTTGCGCGTACAAGCCCATGTGCTGGCTGAATTGCTGTGTGACTGGAACGCATCACCGGCTGATGCAACCGCACTGACCAACGCAACAGTACAAGCTGCTGCAACAACGACGATAACAACCGTCGGCTGACCTGTCCGCTCAAGGGGACATATATAGACGCTCCCGCGGTGTCAAGGACGACTTCACCCTGGCACCT
>CAJXTI010000011.1 GCA_913061185.1 uncultured Oceanobacter sp. | reverse complement strand
GCTCATGACTGCCCACCACCGCCCCCCCCAGGCAACGGCCCTGGCCATCAATGTATTTGGTGGCAGAATGCACCACCAGGTCGGCACCCAGCGCCAGTGGTTGCTGAATCACCGGGGTGCAGAAACAGTTATCCACCACCAGCAAGGCATTGGCTGCACCGGCGACCCGCGCCAGCGCTTCGATATCCGCGACTTCCGCCATCGGATTGGAAGGTGATTCAAGAAAGAACAGCCGGGTTTCCGGCTTGCAGTGGGCTGTCCAATCATCGGCATCGACCAGATTGACGTAATCGATATCGACGTTGAATTTACGCAGGAATTTCTCGAACAGCACAATGGTGCTGCCAAACACACTGCGAGAGCAGAGCACATGATCACCGGCTTTCAGGTGAGCAATCGCGACGGCATAAATAGCCGCCATACCGGACGCGGTGGCAGCACAGGCTTCAGCGCCTTCCATGGCGGCCAGACGCTCTTCAAAGGTACGTACCGTCGGGTTGGTATAGCGTGAGTAGACGTTGCCCGGATGTTCACCGGAAAAAGTTGCAGCCGCTTCTGCCGCCGAGCGAAATACATAACTGCTACTGGGGAAAATCGCTTCGGAGTGTTCCTGCTCCTGAGTGCGGTACTGACCGGCACGAACCGCCAGGGTTTCGATCTCGCAATCGGTCAGGTCTGATTGGTACGGAGCGAGTAAATCATGAATATCATTCATCGGGTTTCTGCCTTGTCTATGGCCTAAAAACGCAACAGGGCAGCGGAAGGCTGCCCTGTTGTTGATACTGATCAGGCGTCAAACACCTTCACAACCGGGTTGTTCAGGATTCTGCCTCGTTGTGCAGATCGATAGCAACATTGGCGATTGCCTTGCGGATACCTTTGGAGGAGTCGCTGCGCAAATCGGACAAGCGGCGGAAGTAATCGTCATCAATATCACCGGTGACGTATTCACCGTTAAATACCGAACAGTCGAACTCCGTGGCCGCTGTTTTGCTGCCTTCGAGACAAGCGGTGATCAGGTCATCCAGCTCCTGGTACACCAGCCAGTCGGCACCGATTGCCGTGGCAATTTCTTCCGTGGTGCGGCCATGGGCGATAAATTCTTCCTTGGCTGGCATATCAATACCGTAGACGTTCGGATAGCGCACCGCTGGTGCGGCGGATGCAAAATAGACGTTTTCTGCACCGGCATCACGCGCCATCTCGATGATCTGTTCGCAGGTGGTACCCCGTACAATGGAGTCATCCACCAGCAGTACATTCTTGCCACGAAATTCCAGATCCAGTGCGTTCAGTTTCTGACGCACGGATTTCTTGCGCTGTTGCTGACCCGGCATAATGAAGGTACGACCGATATAGCGGTTCTTCATAAAGCCTTCACGGTATTTCACACCGAGCCGGTTGGCCAGTTCCAGCGCTGAAGAACGGCTGGTATCCGGAATCGGGATCACCACATCGATATTGTGATCCGGATGCTCCCGCATGATCTTTTCCGCCAGTTTCTCACCCATACGCAGACGCGCCTTGTACACCGCGATGCCATCCATAATGGAATCCGGGCGGGCAAAGTACACTTGTTCAAACAGACAAGGGGTCAGGCGTACGTTTTCGGCACACTGCTGGGTAAAGATATCACCGGCTTCCGTCATCACCACACATTCGCCGGGTTCAATATCACGCTCGATCTGAAACCCCAGTGCATCGAGCGCGACTGACTCGGACGCCACCATGTATTCCGACCCGGTCGCGGTGTCACGACGGCCAAACACCGCAGGACGAATACCGTTCGGATCACGGAAGGCCACCACACCATAACCACAGATCATGGCAACGACGGCATAACCCCCACGGATACGTTCATGCACCCGGCGCACAGCACGAAAAATCATTTCCGGTGTTGGCACCAGCTGCTTCTGTTCCTGCAGCTCATGAGCAAAGATATTCAACAATACTTCGGAATCCGATGTGGTGTTGATGTGACGCAGGTCTTCACGGTAGATGTCCTGGGCCAACTCGGTGGTGTTGGTCAGGTTACCATTATGCGCCAACACAATGCCGTAAGGTGAATTGACATAAAAGGGCTGAGCTTCCGCCGAACTTGAACTGCCCGCCGTCGGATAACGCACATGACCGATCCCCATACGACCAATCAGGCGCTGCATATGGCGAGTACGGAAGACATCCCGAACCAGGCCATTGTCTTTACGTAGATAAAACTTTCCCTGATCACTGGTTACGATGCCGGCCGCATCCTGGCCGCGATGCTGAAGCACCGTCAACGCATCGTAAATAGACTGGTTTACATGGGTCTTGGCGACGATACCCACAATTCCGCACATTCGCGTATTACCTCAGAAATCAGACGGGATAGAGGACATCACCCGGTCAGCGGTGCCCGGCAGCGTATTACGCGCCCAGTCGGCCAGCATTTCCAGGTGAGGAATAAACATTGATTGCTGCCACCAGGGATCTTTTGGAACCATAGTGAACTGCAATCCATAAACAACCGCGACCAGCACAACCAGACCACGGATACAACCAAAAACCATGCCGAGTATACGGTCTGTGCCGCTCAGTCCGGTCAGCCGCACCACTTCGACAATCAGATGATTGACCATGGCGCCGATAGCAACAGTGCCCAGAAAGAGCACGACAAAGGCGGCGATCCAGCGTAATGAATTGGTTTCAATATAATCGGTCAGGAGGGTAGCCAGATTGCCACTGAACATCCGGGCCACCACAAAAGCCCCGACCCATACAATCAGTGACAATGCTTCTCGCACGAAACCGCGCTTGAGACTGATCAGGCTGGAGATTCCCAGCACCGCCAATATTACCCAATCAACGACGGCCATCTTGCTCTCACAGCGGATTTAATGAAGCGCGCAGTATAGGGTTTAGTACTGATTTCGACAACTGAAGAGACCGATTTGGGGTCATTTCGGGCCAGGAAAAGCGTCAACAACCCGCTCAAAAACAGGCATCGAACGTTATACCATACAGCTAAAAGCACGCTTCAATCGGCCTCTCAGAGCGTTAACGGGCGATAAAGCGCTTAATTCTCAGATCTTTGCGCTTTAATATTTTTTCCAGCTGAGTACGCAAGACCTCCGCCTGCTGCTGCTGCAGTTCCGGGCCAACAAACACCCGTGTCAGGCCATCGTCATCGGTACGGGAAAAGGCCTTGAAGCCCTGACCGCGAATGTTATCGCGAAAACTGGTGGCATTTTCATTGCTGGAAAAGGCCCCCAATTGCACCACCCAAGCATAAGGTAACGCAGTTTCATCCAGATGGGCACGTTCGGGCTGTTTTTTGACCACTGCTGGCACCGGGTCATCAACCTCCGCCGTATTAACCGCTGGCGTTGCCAATTCGGCCGTGGCTTCACCACTGGCCAGCTGCTCCAGGTCAATACGAATCCGTTGCTGGTTCTGGACTTCAGCCCAATCAGGCATATCAGGCATCGGCGGCATATCCTGATCAATCGTCAGCCGCTGGCTGGAGCCATCAATTACAATCGGCACCGCAATCGCCAAGGCCACAACAGTGACAACAGCACCAAGAATGCGCTTGTTCAGATGCTTTTCCATGCGTACTCCCCGCTTTTTTGCTGGGCATAAATGAGTGTTAATGCCTGCTCAACGGTATAAAAAGATCCAACTACCAGCCAGTGCTCATCCGCCAGTGCGGTTTGCTGCAAATGCTTCAGGGCCGCGTTTACCGTCGGATAAACCGCCACCGTACGATCAACACCATCAACACCATCAACCGCCACAGCCTGGAAACGCTGCTCCAGCCCGGCGGCATCCAGGCCACGATGACAGTCCAGTCCGGCCAGCTTCCACAAACGTGCGGCAGGTAAAGCCTGGACAACCTTTTCTACCGGCTTGTCTGTCAGCATCGCCAGCAGAATACCATCGACCTCCAGCTCACGAGTTGCCAGGTACGCTGCCGCCTGCTCGTTGTGAGCCACATCCAGCGTCACGCTAAACGTACGGCCGTCAGGGCATTGGCAGCGCCAACCCTGTAAGCGGCCCGGAACCCGCAAACGCTTGAGGGTGTCCGCTACTTCTTGTTCGGGCAACAAATGGCCAACCGCAGCCAGTGCCTGCAGCGCAGTCGCAATGTTGGCTGCCGGAATAAAGCCACGAGGCAACACCCATTCCATCGACGTATCGTCATCCGGGTACGGCAAGAAACGGATATTCAGCACAGCTGCGTCACCTTGCACCCGCTCAGTCACATCAAAAGCTTCTCCGCGCCCCAGCCACATCCCTTCACAGGCATTCACCGTGGCCCGAGCACGTTCCGGGGGATTGGGTTGACCACAGACCAGATAGCGATCTGGCCGGGCGATAGCGCATTTTTCATAGGCAATGACATTCAGGTCGTTCCCCAGCCAGGCTTCGTGATCCAGCCCGATACTGGTGACCACCGCAACATCGGCGTCCACGACGTTTACTGCATCCAGACGTCCACCGAGACCAATTTCCAGTACACAGGCGTCCAGGTGCTGTTGTTTGAACCAGGCCAGCGCAGCCAGGGTACCGAATTCAAAATAGGTCAGCGGCTGTTCTTCGCGCGCCTGTTCGACCAGCGCGAACGACTGGCACAGGTCGGCATCGGAAATATCGCTGCCATTCACCGATACGCGTTCGTTATAACGCAAAATATGCGGTGAGTTATAACAGCCGACCGATAACCCTTGGCGCAACAACAAGGCACTTATCAGCGCCGAGGTAGTGCCTTTGCCATTGGTTCCGGCCACCATGATCACCAGTCCGGCAGGTCGCAGGCACCCCAACCGCTCTGCGACTGTGCGCACGCGATCGAGGCCCATGTCAATCTCAGCAGGATGCACCGACTCCAGATGCTCGAGCCAACGCTTGACATTCCAACTACTGAAGTCAGTCATCCTGAATATCCTTCTTTGTTACGACCGGATTATTGCTGATCCATGGCGATGCGCATTTCCTGCATCAGCTCGGTGACCAGACGTCGGGCTTCAGCAGGGTTAGTGGCATTGTCGGCGATATGATTAACAATCGCGCTACCGACAATCACACCATCACAGACTTTGGACACCGCCGCTGCCGTGACACCGTTCTGAATACCAAACCCGACCCCCACCGGAATGGATACGTGCTGGCGAATACGCTGCAGGTTACGTTCAACGTCATCCACATCCAGCGCTTTCGAGCCGGTCACTCCTTTCAGGGAGACATAATAAACGTAGCCACTACCCGCCTTGCCGATGGCTTCAATACGGGCATCGGTAGTGGTCGGTGCGATCAGATACACCATATCCAGTCCGGCACTCTTGAAGATGGAATCAACGTCCGTGGCTTCTTCTGGCGGTAAATCTACCAGCAGTACCCCATCCACACCGGCCGTCACCGCTGCGGTCACAAAGGTGTCGTAGCCCATGGCTTCTACCGGGTTCAGGTAGCCCATCAGTACAATCGGCGTGGTGGTGTTGGTGGCCCGAAATTCAGTCACCATGGCCAGCACGTCGCGCAGTGAGGTGTTGTGTTCCAGTGCCCGCTCACAGGCCAACTGAATAGTGGGGCCATCCGCCATGGGATCGGAAAAAGGCACCCCCAGCTCAATCAGGTCGCAACCGGCATCCACCAGCGCATGCATCATCGGCACCGTGGCTTCTTTTTGCGGATCACCAGCGGTGATGTAGGGGATCAGCGCTTTTTTGCCCGTTTCTTTCAAGGCAGCAAATAAAATAGCAATACGAGACATATCGAACTCCGATCCTTATGCAGTCACGCCATCAAGAGTGGCAATGGTATGAATGTCCTTGTCACCACGACCGGACAAGTTCACCACAATGACCTTGTCGGAAGGCATGGTGGCTGCCAGCTTCATGGCAAAGGCCACGGCATGGGATGATTCCAGTGCCGGCATGATACCTTCCAGCCGTGTCAGCTTGTGAAATGCATCGATCGCTTCAACATCGGTAGCCGCCACATACTGGGCACGACCAACGTCTTTCAACCAGGAATGCTCAGGGCCAACACCCGGATAATCCAGACCGGCAGAGATAGAGTGAGTGCCCATGATCTGGCCATTTTCATCTTCCATCAGATAGGTACGGTTACCGTGTAAGACACCAGGACGGCCCTTGCTCAGTGGCGCAGCATGGTCATCACCGTCCAGACCCAGACCACCGGCTTCAACACCATACATGGCGACTTCCGGGTATTTGATGTACGGATGGAACATGCCAATGGCATTGGATCCCCCCCCGACACAGGCCACCAGAGCATCTGGCTGACGACCAATCTGCTCCAAACTCTGAACCTGGGTTTCACGACCGATGATGGATTGGAAATCACGCACCAACATTGGGTATGGGTGCGGGCCAGCAGCCGTGCCGATAATGTAGAAAGTATCGTCAACGTGAGTAACCCAGTGCCGCATGGCTTCGTTCATGGCGTCTTTCAGAGTCTTGGTACCGGAGGTTACCGACTCCACTTCGGCACCCAGCAGCTTCATGCGGTAGACGTTCAGCTTCTGCCGTTCAACGTCGGTCGAGCCCATAAAGACCTTGCACTCCAAACCAAAACGCGCCGCAACGGTGGCAGACGCCACACCATGCTGGCCCGCGCCAGTTTCAGCAATAATCTTCTTTTTGCCCATAAACTTGGCCAGCAAAGCCTGACCAATGGTGTTGTTGATCTTGTGGGCACCGGTGTGATTAAGATCTTCTCGCTTCAGAAAGATCCGTGCACCACCACAATGGTCACTCAGACGTTCGGCGTAATACAGCGGCGACGGACGCCCCACATAGTGCGCCAGGTCGTGATCGAAGGCTTTCTGGAAGTCTTCGTCATCACGCAGTTTCAGGTAGGTAGATTGCAGTTCATCCAGTGCCGCCGTCAGGGTTTCGGAGACGAAACGGCCACCAAAAATACCAAAATGGCCGCGTGCATCGGGCAAGTTGGCGTTTAATACATCTGCGTGTGCGTTTTGTTCAGGAGTTGTGTTGTTCGTTGTCGACACGATACACCTCGTTCATAAATGCCTGAATCTTGCTGGCATCCTTGATGCCTTTATTTCCTGGCCCGTCAGCCTCGACGCCTCCGCTCACATCCACCGCAAAAGGGTGCAGATCGCGAATAGCGGTTGCCACGTTAACAGGAGACAAGCCACCAGCAAGAATAATGGGTTTGTTTAAATCGTCTGGCACCAGCGACCAGTCAAAGGTTTCGCCAGTACCACCTGGAACACCAGGTTTGTAGCTGTCTAGCAGCAGAGACAAGGCACCTGGGAAGCGCACGCACGCCTCCACCATATCCGACGCTTGCCGGACACGGACTGCCTTGATGTAGGGGCGGTTGAATTGTTGGCAGAAGCCATCGTCTTCGTCACCGTGGAATTGGATAAGGTCAATTCTAACGGCATCCAGAACGCTTTGCACTTGTTCAACGGTCGGATTAACAAAAAGAGCAGTAACGGTAACGAAAGCCGGAATCACAGCGGCAATGTCAGCCGCTTGTTGCATATCAACCGCTCGCGGACTGGGTGGATAAAACACCAGGCCGATAGCGTCGGCACCGCTGTTTACCACTTTGATGGCATCTTCTACACGAGTAACCCCACAAATTTTGACTCGTGTGCGGATAACGGGCGTGGTCGACATTGCAAGGTTCCTGAACAAATACCGCGATGGTAGCAGAATTTGCCAGCAATGGCCGGGGTCAGGTGTGCCCTCATTCCCGTGCTCGGTGTGGGAATACGGATGCCGGGGCGGCTAGCAGGCAGGAACTTGGGAAGCAGTGACGCGTCAGCTGTCAGACAAAGCCAGTACGGGTTCCAGCAACAGTGGCCCAAATGGCTGACTGGGAATATCAAACTGCTGGGGGTATCGCACCCCGACAAAATGCAAGCCATCACCTGGCGCAGTAACGCCAGCCGCCAGCCGGGATTTGGCTTCCAGTACCTCCGCCATCCACTCAATCGGCTGATGACCTTCACCGATGGGCAACAAGACGCCAACAATGTTTCTCACCATATGGTAGAGAAATGCACTTGCTTCCAGCTCCAGCAAAATCAGACTGCCCCACTGCCGCACCTGGATACGATGCATGGTTTTAACCGGTGTTTTGGCCTGACAGTCTTTCGCCCGAAAAGAAGAAAAGTCATGCTGCCCCAGCAGCGACTGCGCAGCCTGGTGCATTCGGCCAGCATCCAGTGGGTAGCGCCACCAAGTTAACTGATCATGTTGCAACGCCTGGCGATACGGAGCGTTATTAATCAGATAGCGATAGCAGCGTGCCTGAGCCTTGTAGCGGGCATGGAATTCAGGGGCAACCTGACCAATCCATTGCAACGATACATTGGCTGGCGTGTTGGTATTAATTCCCATCAACCAGCCATAGTCACTGCGTTTTGAGGTGGTATCAAAATGAATCACCTGCCGCGTCGCATGCACACCTGCATCGGTGCGCCCGGCACAGGCTATCTCGACCGGGTGATTAGCTACTTTGGAGATAGCCGCTTCCAGAGCGGCCTGTATGGTAGGTTCGTTGTGATGTTTTTGCTTCTGCCAACCGTGGAAACAAGCGCCGTTGTATTCCACGATAGCAGCATAACGATAAGTATCAGACATTGATCAGATCAGTGAATCCAGCAGATTTTGTGCATCCTGCTTTTGTTGATCGCTACCTTCCTGGACAATCTCGTTCAACAGCTCGCGGGCACTTTCTGCCTCACCCATATCGACATAGGCACGAGCCAGATCCAGTTTGGTATCGCTGGCATCAGTACCGGACAAGTAGGCAAATTCATCTTCTGTCTCTGCCAGCTCATCCAGATCAATCGAATCTGCAGTAAACGACGGGATGTCCATGTCGCTGGCATCCGCATCCGATACGTCAGCCAAATTCGACTCGTCTGATGTGAAGTCTTCGAGTTCAGCCAAGTCTGGCAGAGCTTCAGCATCATCCAGCTCAAATGCCAGGTCTTCAAGTTCATCCAGTTGTGGCAGTTCATCAACCGCGACCGCTTCTGCCAACTCCAGCTCAGAAACTTCTTCTAGTTCCGGCAGCTCTTCAAAATCGAATTCCGGCAGTTCCTCTTCCAGGTCGGCCAACCCGGGCAAGTCTTCGAGTGGTTCCAATTGCTCCAGAGAAGTAGTCGCTGATGCGCCAGTCACATCGTCTTCGACAGTTGCCAGATCAAAATCGTCGAGTGCCGGATCGGCTTCGGCTAATGTCTCTGTACTTTCCAGTGCGCTTTCAGATTCCCGTCCGAATTCTTCCAGCTCATCCAGTTCGGGCAATTCCTGGTCGTCTTCACCACCAACAAGCAACCGAACCCCGGTCAAGTCTGCTTCGCTCAGCTTGGGCAGATCCGCCATGGAGTCCAACGCATCCAGTTCTGCCTCCAGACTATCGAGGTCAAACTCCATCAACGTCTCGTCAGCAAGTTCCGGCGTTGCATCGGTCCGTTGCTCTGCGGCTGTTGTACTGGTCGCTGCGGTGTCGTCTTCAGCCACCACCGAGGCAAGCATTTCCAGCTCGTTATCCAGTTCGGCCAGATCAAGATCCAGTTCACTGTCATCCGCTTCCAACCCGACAACCGGAGTTTGCTGTCCAGCGGCGTCTGTCACTGCTTCCTCTACATCTGGATCAGCCAATTCAGCAGTATCAAGCTCTGCCTCAAAATCAGACAAATCAAACTCATCCAGCGCCAGCTCAGCAGCTTCATCAATCGTATGAGGTGCTACTGGCAGGGTCACATCTTCACTGGCCACATTCAGCTCAGGGACTTCAAACTCCAGCGAGTGTTCTCCGTCGTCAACCGCCAGGGGCTCCTCAACAGCCTCTTCTTCACCCAGTTCTGGAATATCGAGACCATCAAGGTCAAATTCCATCACATTATCGCCGGACAAGGTGGCAGGTTCCTCAGCCGCTGGGGTGGCTTCTGCAAGTTCTTCCAGCAGATCATCAGATACATCAAAATCCATCAGGTTTTCATGTTCTGGCTCGCTGGCTTCCCCAACAGGTTCCGCAGTAATCTCTTCGTCATCATCGAAGGCGGACAGATCAAAATCCAGCCCCTGGTCATCGTCAGAAATCGTTACTTCGTCGACAATTTCTGCATGACCACCACCGGCCAGACTGTCCAGAGAGAAATCCAGTCCGTCGTCTTCCTGTGTATCGCCATCGTCGCCTTCGGCCAGGGCTGTTTCAAAGTCCATCGCATCAGCACCCAACACCGGCATTATATCGACGTCTTTTTCAGCATCCTTTTCAACGTCTCCAGCATCAGTTGCATCTGAATCCGTGTCGGTGATGTCGAAGGAGTCATCCAGATCGTTCTTGAACTCCATATCCAGATCGTCAAGTGAAATACTGTCGAAATCACTGTCAGTTACTGGTGTCATAGGACTGGTCAAGCGGAAGCGTAACTGCTCGGCTTCGCTCACATCGGCATCAGACGCAAAGCCCAGCAAGCGGGTTTCTTCATCTGCAAAAGCGCTGGCATCGTCAAGTTCCGACAGTACTTCCAGTAACTTCAGACTGAGGTCTGACCGGTCTGGCTGGGCTTCAATTGCAGGAGTCAGTTTACTTAACGCCTCATCAAAACGTCCGTATGCAATATCGGCGTCGACTTCGGTCAGCAACTCATCCTGAGTGTCGAAACTGTCGGTCGAAATATCCAGTGCATCATCGCCACTGAACAGGTCTGCTCCCAACTGGACACCCGTGTCAGAATCGTCATTCTCATGACCAAAGCTGAACTGGTCAAAATCATCGGTATCCGGTGCCGCAGCATCGGCCATTTCGTCCTGAAGCTGCGCGGCGGTGGCTGTTTCGAGTGATTCTTCCTGCTTGCTTCCGCCGCCCAGACGTTTTTTCACCGCGGTATAAATCAGCGCAATCAGTAATAATATTGCCGCCAATACACCACCAAGCGTAATCGGATCCTGCAAAATACTGTCAACCAGATCAGGCTCGGGACGTGGTGCTGGCACAACACGAGGTTTTGGACGTTCCGCCATCTCTGGCTTTGGCTCCGGCGCAGGTTGCGGCTTCACTTCTGCCAGGGCCGATTTGGAAGTCTCTGTCGCTGGCACGGCACGCTCAACAGCCCCTGCCACTTCCGCAGGCTGAGCCATGTCCGGCTGACTTGCAGGTGCCACCACCACAGACTTGTCTGCTGGCTGTTGTGCTGCATTAACCTGCATATTGGCAAGCTGGTCGTCTTTCAGGCTGACCAGGCGCTGTAACGCAGCGATCTGTTCTTCAAGAGCGGTCAGGCGATCAGCCAGATCGGCGTTGTCACGGCGGCTCTTGTCGAGGGTCTCCAACGCGATGGCCAAATCGTTTTCAAGGACTTCCTGGCGCCCATTACCGCGGCCGGCTACTTCACCGCTGGCTCCAGCCGAGTCGGATTGTTCGCCACGATCAGAGACCAGCCGAACCTCACCGCCGGTGGATGAGGCGCGTGAAGAAGGTGCAACAGCAGCTCGGCCGGTAGCATCCAGCTGTGCTGTACCAGCAATCGCCTGGTTCTGGCGGGCTACTTCACTGACAGCACTCTCAAAGCTGATCGCATGAATCTGGTCAGGATCAGGGATACGTAAGACCTGATGCGTTTTCAGGCGATTGATATTGCCGCCGATAAAGGCATCTGGATTGTGTTGCTGGATCGCCATCATCATTTGTTGTGGCGTGACACCGGTATCCGGTCGGGTAGCCAGTGAAATTGCCCATAAGGTGTCATTAGGCTGCACCATATAGGTCCCTGGCTCTGCAGACTGACTTTGCCATTGTCCGGTACTGTCACGAGTGGCAGCAGCTGGTCGAGCTGCAGGTGTCGCGGCGGGCACAGGCGCTGTTGCGCTGCTGCTGGTTGTAGCAGTCGGGGCAGAAACCAGCGGCCGAAAGCTTTCTTCTGCAAAGGTGGGTGGATCGAGCAATACGGTAAACTCTCGTACTACACGGCCTGACGGCCAGTTCAGCTCAACCAGAAAATTCAGGAAAGGTTCGGTTACCGCTTCGCGGGTAGCTAATACGATTTTGTCGCCAACCACCTTGAATTTGATTTTGGTAAGGAAGTAGGAACGTTCCACGCTATAACGTTCAAAGGCGTCGGTACTGGCCAGTACCGGTTTGATTTCCCACTCAGAAAGGCCTTCTGAATCGACCAGGGCTATTTCGGCAGCCAGAGGCTGATTAAGCGCCGATTTGAGCGTCAACTCTCCCAGCCCTAATGCCAGTAGCTGAGTTGACATGGTCAAACTTCCGACCAGCAGCAAGGCGTTCGCAAATAGGCGCTTCATTGGTGCATCCTTGGTTGTCACTTTACGGCTTTATAGCCCAGATTAATCAAAATATTCCGATAGCAGATCTGCTGGTAAGCACTAATACCGGCAGAGCACAAGCAAGCGTAAGTATCAAGTATAACCAGTTCTGGCGCAATCGCTGCGACCGGTATGCGGCAATAAAACTGATATGAATGAAAGGTTTATGACGTATTCGAGATGTTGCGTATGAAAAAGCGGACTTCCGTCCGCTTTTATTGACCAATTTCTATGAACGGTTTAACAAAATCCGCAACATTCTGCGTAAAGGTTCTGCCGCTCCCCAGAGTAACTGGTCTCCAACGGTAAAGGCTGAAATATACTCTGGCCCCATATTAAGCTTGCGAATTCGACCGACCGGTATACTCAGCGTCCCGGTAACCGCCGCTGGCGTTAATTCCTTCATACTGGCCTCCCGATCATTCGGAATAACCTTCACCCAATCGTTATGAGCCGCCAGAATTGCTTCAATCTCTGCCAATGGCAAATCCTGGGTCAGTTTCATGGTCATCGCCTGGCTGTGACAGCGCATCGCACCAACACGAACACAAAGGCCATCAATAGGAATCTGCCGATCCCCGGAACCCATGATTTTGTTGGCTTCAACCTGGGCTTTCCATTCTTCACGGCTTTGACCAGAATCCAGCTGCGAGTCGATATAGGGAATCAGGCTACCTGCTAGCGGCACACCAAAATGATCTTTTGGATATTCCTCACTATTGATAAATTCAGATACTTGGCGATCGATATCCAGAATAGCAGCTGCAGGATTGTCAAGTTGGTCACGAACATTGGAATGAATCGCTCCCATTTGCGTAATTAACTCACGCATATTCTGAGCACCGGATCCGGATGCAGCCTGATAGGTCATCGGCGCAACCCACTCAACCAGTCCTTTTTCAAACAGACCACCCAGCGCCAGCAACATCAAACTGACGGTACAGTTACCGCCCACGTAGGTTTTGATACCCGTATCCAGGCCCTGGTTAATCACATCAGCATTAACCGGATCCAGTACAATGATGGCATCGTCCGCCATACGCAAAGTGGACGCCGCATCAATCCAGTAGCCCTGCCAGCCGGATTCACGCAGTTTTGGATACACGTCCTTGGTGTAATCACCGCCCTGACAGCTAATGACGACATCCTGCTGACCGAGCGCACTGATATCGTAAGCATCAGCCAAGACACCGTTGTCTTTGCCGCCGAGGGCAGGAGCCGCCTTGCCTGCCTGAGATGTGGTAAAAAATTGTGGCGTTATCAGGGCAAAATCCCCTTCTTCTTCCATACGCTGCATCAGTACGGAACCCACCATGCCACGCCAACCGACTAATCCTGTTTTCAACATTTTCTATTACCTTGTTCTTGATACAGCAAAACCGCGACAGGCGCGGCTTGCATTCCAAACGAGCATCCGGAGTATCCGGTCAGTACAAAATAGCGCGGATTTCAAGACTGCTTTACAGCGCAGCCAGTACCGCTTCGCCCATTTCACTGGTACTGACACGGGTCATACCGGCAGAGAAAATATCTCCGGTACGCAACCCCTGATCCAGTACCTTGCTGACCGCTGCTTCAATAACATCTGCTGCCGCGCCTTCATTCAGGCTATACCGTAGCATCATGGCTACAGAGAGGATAGTTGCCAACGGATTGGCAAGCCCCTGACCGGCAATATCCGGAGCCGAACCATGGCAAGGTTCATACATGCCCTTGTTGTTTTTGTCCAGTGAGGCCGATGGCAACATACCGATAGAACCGGTCAGCATCGCTGCTGCATCCGACAGGATATCGCCAAACATATTGCCGGTTACCATAACGTCAAACTGTTTCGGTGCCCTCACCAGCTGCATCGCCGCATTGTCGACGTACATATGGGACAATTCAACTTCTGGGTATTCTTTCGACAACTCTTCCATAATTTCGCGCCATAGCACGGTCACTTCCAGTACATTGGCCTTGTCGACCGAGCACAGCTTCTTGTTGCGCTTCATCGCCGATTCAAAGGCGACACGACCAATACGACGAATCTCGGATTCGTTATAAACGTAGGTGTTGTAACCTTCACGCTCGCCATTTTCCAGAGTACGAATACCCCGTGGCTGGCCGAAATAAATACCGCCGGTCAGCTCGCGGACAATCAGAATATCCAGACCGGAAACCACTTCCGGCTTCAGTGTCGAAGCATCGGCCAGCTGCGGGTACAGAATGGCTGGACGCAGGTTGCCAAACAGGCCCAGATTCTTGCGAATATCCAGCAATCCTTGTTCCGGACGTTTGGAGCGATCTTCCAACTTGTCCCACTGCGGGCCACCGACAGCACCGAGCAGAATGGCATCGGCAGCGATGGCCTTGTTCAGGCTTTCTTCCGGCAGCGGAAAGCCGGTTTCGTCGTAAGCCGTGCCACCGACCAGGCCATGATCTATTTCCAGCCCCAGTTTAAAGCGACTATTGATATGCTCCAAAACCTTGACCGCCTCGGCGACAATTTCAGGGCCAATACCATCACCTGGCAAAACCAGAATTTTCTTGCTCATTATTATTTCCTGTTACTTGCTGTGGCAGCAGTCATAGGCTGCCACTGTGATATTCATGGGGTTATCCAAGCCGACAAACGACTCAGGAGCCTGCGTTAAACAACCAGGGAGAAGACACGCGACGGGCTTCTTCGTAGCTACGAATATCATCCGCATCCTGTAACGTGAGGCCAATATCGTCAAAGCCATTCAACAAACAGTATTTGCGGAAGGCATCTACTTCAAAGGGTATATCCTGGCCATCGGGTGTCAGAATCAGCTGCTTTTCCAGGTCGATGGTGAGTTCGTACCCTTCGCTCCCGGCAACGGCCTTGAACAGGCGCTCTACCGTCTCTTCCGCCAGCACGATAGGCAACAAGCCATTCTTGAAGCAGTTATTGAAGAATATATCAGCGTAACTCGGCGCGATAACAACCCGGAAGCCAAAATCCTCCAGTGCCCAGGGGGCGTGTTCACGACTGGAGCCACAACCGAAGTTCTCGCGGGCAATCAGCACAGACGCACCCTGGTAGCGCGGTTGATTCAGCACAAAATCCGGATTCAGCGGACGCCCGCTGTTGTCAGCATCGGGCTGACCTTCATCCAGGTAACGCAGCTCGTCAAACAGATTCGGGCCAAATCCGCTGCGTTTGATCGATTTCAGAAACTGTTTCGGGATGATCATATCGGTATCGACGTTGGCACGATCCATCGGTGCCACAAGGCCGGTGTGTACAGTAAATGCTCTCATGGTATTACTCCGGATCAGAATTCACGAACGTCAACAAAGTGACCCGCAATCGCGGCAGCGGCGGCCATCGCCGGGCTGACCAGATGGGTGCGACCGCCATAGCCCTGACGACCTTCAAAGTTGCGGTTGGAGGTCGAGGCACAATGCTCGCCCTGCCCCAACCTGTCAGCATTCATCGCCAGACACATGGAACAGCCCGGCTCGCGCCATTCAAAACCGGCTTCGACAAAAATCTTGTCGAGACCTTCTTGCTCAGCCTGCTCCTTGACCAGACCGGAACCCGGCACCACTAACGCCTGTAAAACACTGTCAGCAACCTTGCGGCCTTGTGCCACTGCCGCCGCCTGACGCAAGTCTTCAATCCGGCTGTTGGTGCAGGAGCCGATAAACACACGATCCAGCTTGATATCGGTGATTTTCTGGCCCGGCTCCAGCCCCATGTAGGCATAGGCACGTTCAAAGCCGGCACGTTGGGCACCGTCCCGTGCGTCTTCCAGAGCAGGAACCGTGGCATCAATCGTGGTTACCATTTCAGGGGAAGTCCCCCAGGTAACCTGCGGCTTGATATCTTCAGCGCGCACCTCGACCACCTTGTCAAATACGGCATCGTCATCGGATACCAGATCCTGCCAGGCCGCCAGTGCCAGCTCCCACTGATCGGCGTTCGGGGCATAAGGGCGGCCCTTGACATAAGCTGCCGTGATGCTGTCAAACGCGACCATACCGACACGAGCACCGGCTTCGATGGCCATGTTACACATGGTCATACGGCCTTCCATGCTCATCGAGCGAATGGCAGAACCACCAAATTCCATCGCGCAGCCATTACCGCCAGCGGTACCAATGATACCGATCACGTGCAACACCACGTCTTTGCCGGTAATGCCCTTGCCCAGTTCACCATCGACACGAATCAGCAGGTTTTTCATCTTGCGCTGAATCAGACACTGGGTTGCCAGAACGTGCTCAACTTCCGAAGTGCCAATACCATGAGCCAAAGCCGCGAAAGCACCGTGAGTGGCTGTATGGGAGTCGCCACACACCACGGTCATCCCAGGCAGGGTGGCACCTTGCTCCGGGCCAACAACGTGAACAATGCCTTGACGCTTGTCTTTCATTTTGAATTCAGTAATGCCGAACTCATCACAGTTGTTATCGAGTGTTACCACCTGGATTTTGGATACCGGATCAACAATACCGTCGACACCAGACTCACGCTCGATGGCGGTGGTCGGCACGTTGTGATCCGGCGTCGCCAGGTTGGCGTCCAGACGCCATGGCTTGCGCCCGGCAATACGCAGTCCCTCGAACGCCTGGGGAGACGTTACTTCGTGCAATAACTGGCGATCGATGTAGATCAGCGCAGTACCATCATCGCGTTCTTTAACGACGTGCTGTTGCCAAAGTTTGTCGTACAGTGTTTTTCCGGTCATCGGTGGCTCCTTATTGGAATGCTCTGTTGACGGGTGTGCTTTCACGGTCTACGCCGCTTGATGAGCGGGTGATTGCCTTATGGTACTCACTCTGTTAAACAACACAAATTCATTCTTTTTCTATATTGAATTCCTAACAGGAATCAGAAGCCAATAACATCAGCAGCGACTTACTCCGAGGCCCAGCGTGGATAGCCAACAACTTAAAGCCTTTTTGGCGGTTGCCCGCCACCAATCGTTTTCGCTGGCAGCAGAGCAGCTGTTTTTAACCCAATCTGCCGTTTCCAAACGCATTCAGCAACTGGAACAGCAGCTCGACAGCCCCTTGTTTGAACGCCACAACCGTTCCATCAGTCTGACCGAATCAGGCCAACGATTACTTCCAAAAGCACGTGAAATCCTTGAGCTGATGAATGACACCCAGATTCAGATCAATAATCTGGCAGGCTCCGTTGAAGGCACTCTCAGCATCGCTACCAGCCACCATATTGGCTTGCATCGAATCCCGCCTTTTCTGAAATCCTTTGTCCGCCAATACCCTGCGGTACGACTGGACATTCGTTTCCTGGGTTCTGAAGATGCTTATCAGGCCGTCGAGCAACGCCGGGTCGAATTGGCGCTGACAACGCTGGATGAACGGCAACCGGATCGGGTTACAGCGATCCCGCTCTGGCAGGATGACATGGTCTGTGTTTGTGCTCCTGGCCACCCACTTGCTTGCCAACAACAAATAAGCCTCTTCAGTCTGGCTGAAAATGTCGCTATTTTGCCAGAACCGGATACCATCACTTACCGGGTTGTCGACGCGGCTTTTCGAGATGCCGGTCTGACGCTGGAAACCCATATGCCGACCAACTATCTGGAAACCATCAAGATGATGGTCAGCGTTGGCCTTGGCTGGTCGGTACTGCCATCCAGCATGACAGACGATCAATTGTTTGTATTGCCCTGGCCTGGCGCTCCAATGATTCGGCCGCTGGGTGTTATTCATCTGGCAAACCGTACCCTCACCAATGCCGCCAGCGCATTTATTGCACTGCTAAGCGATTCAGCCACCGAACCGACCAACTTGATCCATGACATAGTGGCAACAGAAGGTGAAGCGTAAGCTGGGGATGTTGACGGTCAATACCAACGGGAAGTGGATCTGGATTCAACCCGCAAACCGGTCAACGTATTATCATTACCCCCTTGTACATCAATAACACGGGAGAAGCCGTTATGCTGGATATCAACCATTTGCTGGTCGTGCTCGACGCTGAACACCCTGAGCAAATAGCACTCGACAAGGCGCTCTGGCTTGCGGGGGTACTCAAGGCCGATGTCAGTCTGCTGACGTCGGTTTACGAACCTTACTGTGGTGACAGTTCTTCTCTGGAAGAAACCACCAAGCAGCAAATTCGCCGCGCACGTATTGATTCAACGGAGCGCTGGATTGAAAGCTTTGTACCGGAAGTACAGGAACGTGGCATCACGGTGCGTACGGAAGTCCACTGGCAGAAGCATCTGCATGAAGCCGTTATCGAATCCATGCGAGCGACAGATTACGATCTGGTTATCAAGGGGACTCACCCTCATAGCCTGATCGATCGCCTGTTCACCCATACCGACTGGAACCTGATGCGCCATTGTCCGGCTCCCGTACTGCTGGTGAAATCCCCCGCCGCCTGGCAACACAATCGTATACTGGCCGCCATTGATGCGACGTCAGTTGATGACGGCCACCAGCTTATTAACGACAACATTCTCTCGTTTGCAGAACATCTGGCCGATCATTTTGATACCGATCTGCATATGGTTAATGCCTTTCCTCAGGTTGCCATTGCCTTTGCCATGGTTCCTGAAGTCACTGCGCCGGACGATATTCAGGCCTATATCACTGAACAGCATCAGGATGCCTGCGAGCAATTGGCCAAGAAATACAACATTCACGAGGATCACGTTCATATTGCCGAAGGGGAAACCGATACCGTCGTTGCCGAGACAGCAACTGCTGTGGCCGCTGACGTACTGGTAGTTGGCTCAGTCGGCCGCAGTGGCATTGCCGGTGTATTGATTGGCAACACCGCCGAGCAGCTGGTCGACAAAGTGCCTTGCGATGTGATAGTGATCAAACCGCAGGATGGTGTTCTGCCTGAAGCAGAATAGCCCTGCAAGTAAAAATCAAGCAAAAAAAACCGGGCCAAAAGAAAAGGCCCGGTAAAATTCAGGACAGAGAGTGAGAGAGCACATCCGGTAACAGAATAACGCCACTACCGGATGTGACCGGACTGAGTGCCAGCCCGGCCACAATGGTATGACTCACTTCCCGGATTAAGTTCCCGGCTTTTATTTTCTGACGCCCTTTTCTTTCAGAGTGGTTTCAATTTCAGCCAGGCACGAAGGATCATCAATCGTCGATGGCGCAGTATATTCTTCGTTATTGGCAATATTACGCAGAATCTTGCGCAGAATCTTGCCTGAACGGGTTTTTGGCAGGCGCTGCACCACCACCGCATGCTTGAAGCTGGCAACAGCACCAATCTGGTCACGTACGCGTTTGACCAGCTCTCGCTGCAATTCCTCTTCGTCAATATCGATGCCATCTTTAAGCAGGATAAGACCCAGAGGCTCCTCACCTTTCAGATCGCTGGCCTGACCAATGACGGCACACTCGGCGACAGCCGAATGCCCCGCCACCACTTCCTCCATTTCGCCGGTAGAAAGACGGTGACCGGCAACGTTAATAATGTCGTCGGTACGACCGAGAACAAACAGATAGTTATCATCGTCCAGATAACCGCCGTCGCCGGTAATATAATAACCGTCAAAGGTGCGCAGATAACCTGCCACAAAACGATCATGGTTGCCCCAGATGGTGGGCAAACATCCGGGTGGCAATGGCAACTTGATTGCAATACTGCCCTGTTCATTGGCGGCAACCGCTTTGCCGTGAGAATCCAGGATTTGCACGTTGTAGCCAGGCGAAGGACGGGTAACAGAGCCAGCTTTTACTTTGGCCGGTTCCAGCCCCATATGATTCCCGGCAATGGCCCAGCCGGTTTCGGTTTGCCACCAATGATCCACAATCGGTCGCTGAATGTGTTCCAGCACCCAGTCATAAGTCGGCGGATCCAAGCGTTCGCCAGCCATAAAAATGGTCTTCAGTTTACTGAGGTCATATTGCTGTGCCAGCAAACAGTCGGGATCTTCCTTCCGCACAGCACGAAACGCTGTCGGGGCTGCGAACAGACCTTTGACGCCATACTCCTCACACACACGCCAGAAAGCTCCGGCATCCGGCGTACGTACCGGCTTGCCTTCGTAAAATACGGTGGTGCATCCTGCCAGCAACGGGGCATAGACGATATACGAATGCCCAACCACCCAGCCAACATCCGAGGCAGCCCAGAAGACATCACCAATTTGCATGTCATATACCACGTCCATGCTGTATTTCATCGCCACGGCGTGGCCACCGTTGTCGCGAACCACCCCTTTGGGTTTACCGGTTGTGCCAGAGGTATACAGCACATACAAAGGATCTGTCGCCAGTACCGGCGTGCAATCTGCAGGCTCGGCGGCTGCCATCCCGATCTCCCAATCGAGATCGTAGCGATCATTCAATTCACAGCGACACAAATCACGCTGTAGCACAATGCAACGTGACGGCTTGTGAGCCGCAATGTCGATAGCCGCATCGAGAATAGGCTTGTACTCAATGATTTTGTTGACCTCAATACCGCACGACGCTGACACCAGAACCTTGGGTGCCGCATCGTCGATACGCATAGCCAGCTCACTGGCAGCAAAACCACCAAACACGACCGAGTGAACGGCTCCCAAACGTGCACACGCCAGCATGGCAATCGCGGCTTCCGGCACCATCGGCATATAGATAACAACCCGGTCGCCTTTCTCAACGCCCTGAGCCTTCAGGACACCAGCAAACCGGGCAACCGCTGCTGTCAGTTCTTTATAGGTATAAGAACGTTTGGTATTGGTGACAGGAGAATCGTAGATCAGTGCCAGCTGATCTCCACGCCCTTGCAACACGTGATAGTCGAGTGCCAGATAGGCCGTATTCAGTTCACCATCAGCGAACCAGCGGTCGACGCCATGCTCGTCTTTACTCAGGGTAACGTCTGGCACCTTGAACCACTGAATTCTGCCAGCCTGTTCCGCCCAAAAACCTTCAGGGTCATTGATGGATTTTTTATATTGTTGTTGGTATGTCATAAGCCTTCCCCACTTGACTGTCGGGATACGATAGGCCATGACGTATTCATCCAGCTATTCGACCAAGGGGGATCACACCTTGGTCTATATCTTACGACCGTTAGATTTTTTCAAGAGTATCTTTGCACACTAGCTGCTGCGAACAGCAGGCCAAAAAAAACCCGCCGAAGCGGGTTTTTCAGGAAACCGGAGGTAACAACTTACCAGCCAGTCTTTTCCTTCAGTGCTTTACCGATATCAGCCAGGCTGCGAACGGTGGTTACACCAGCGTCTTGCAACGCTGCGAACTTCTCATCTGCAGTACCTTTACCGCCAGAGATGATCGCACCAGCGTGACCCATACGCTTGCCTGCAGGAGCAGTAACACCCGCGATGTAGGACACTACCGGCTTGGTAACGTTAGCCTTGATGTAGGCTGCGGCTTCTTCTTCAGCAGTACCACCGATCTCACCAATCATCACGATGGCTTCAGTCTGTGGATCGTTCTGGAACAATTCCAGTACGTCGATGAAGTTGGTACCCGGAATTGGGTCACCACCAATACCAACACAGGTAGACTGGCCGAAACCGTAGTCTGTCGTCTGCTTGACCGCTTCGTACGTCAGGGTGCCTGAACGAGAAACGATGCCGACTTTACCTGGCAGGTGGATGTGACCTGGCATGATGCCGATCTTGCACTCTCCAGGAGTGATCACACCTGGGCAGTTAGGGCCGATCAGGCGAACGCCCAGCTCGTCACACTTAACTTTGGCATCCAGCATGTCCAGGGTAGGAATGCCTTCGGTGATACATACGATCAGCTTGATGCCAGCGTTAGCGGCTTCCAGGATCGAATCCTTACAGAAAGGTGCTGGAACGTAGATAACAGAGGCTTCTGCACCCGTCGTTTCAACCGCTTCAGCAACCGTGTTGAATACCGGCAGGCCCAGGTGAGTCTGACCACCCTTGCCTGGAGTAACACCACCGACCATCTTGGTGCCGTATGCAATTGCCTGTTCAGAGTGAAAGGTACCTTGAGCACCCGTAAAACCCTGACAAATAACTTTAGTATCTTTGTTGATTAAAACGCTCATGATTACCCCTTATTTGCCAGCTGCTGCGGCAACAACTTTCTGTGCTGCGCCAGTCAGATCGGTGTCAGCAATAATGTTCAGGCCACTTTCAGACAGAACCTTGGTACCCAGCTCTGCATTGTTACCTTGCAGACGCACAACGACAGGTACTTTCACGCCGACTTCCTTGACTGCACCGATAACGCCTTCAGCAATCATGTCACAACGCACAATACCGCCGAAGATGTTGATGAATACCGCTTTAACGGAATCATCAGACAAGATGATCTTGAACGCTTCAACAACACGTTCCTTGGTAGCACCGCCGCCCACGTCCAGGAAGTTGGCAGGGTTGCCGCCGTGCAGTTTGACGATGTCCATGGTACCCATGGCCAGGCCAGCGCCGTTAACCATACAACCGATGTCACCATCCAGGGCGACGTAGTTCAGTTCCCACTTGGCAGCGTGCGCTTCGCGCTCATCTTCCTGGGACGGATCGTGCATTTCCTGCAGATCCTTGTGACGGTATACCGCGTTGCTGTCGATGTTCAGCTTGGCATCCAGACAGTGCAGATTGCCTTCAGAAGTGATAACCAGCGGGTTCACTTCCAGCAGTGCCAGATCTTTGTCAGCAAACAGCTGCGCCAGACCCAGGAAGATCTTGGTGAACTGCTTGATCTGGTCGCCTTGCAGGCCCAGTTTGAACGCCAGCTCACGGCCCTGGTATGGCTGTGCACCAACGAGAGGATCAATCGTTGCTTTCAGGATCTTTTCTGGCGTTTCTTCTGCAACCTTCTCGATTTCCACACCACCTTCGGTCGATGCCATGAAAACAATGCGGCGGGTTGAACGGTCAACAACCGCTCCCAGATACAGCTCCTGAGCAATATCGGTACAGGTTTCAACCAGAATGCAGCTAACCGGCTGACCATTTTCGTCTGTCTGGTAAGTCACCAGGTTTTTACCCAGCCACTGGTCAGCAAACGCTTTGATTTCTTCTTTGGAAGAAACCAGTTTCACACCACCAGCCTTACCGCGACCACCAGCGTGGACCTGTGCTTTGACTACCCAACGGTCGCCACCGATTTCGTCAGCTGCAGCTGCTGCTTCTTCTGCTGTTTTGGCTGCCACACCTTTTGAAACTGGCAGACCGTACTGAGCAAAAAGCTGTTTACCCTGATATTCGTGAAGGTTCATCGCTTTCGTCCTGTTTCTTTTACTTTGTCGGGGGTTGCCCGACAGCCTGTGTTAACTGAACAGCCATTGTGTGGCGCACGGAGTGCCGAGTGTTCAGCAATATAAGCAAAGGCCCGGATAACCGGGCCAATGTTTTACATCGGGATTACTTCTTCGGGCGACGATTCGCTTTATGAATCGCAGCATTGTTCACAGCCAAAGCGGCCTCATGAACCGCTTCAGACACGGTTGGGTGCGCAAACACCATCATGCCGATATCTTCAGCACTGGAACCGAATTCCATCGCCACAACCACTTGCTGACACAGATCACCGGCATTGGGGCCAATCACGCTGGCACCCAGAATACGGTCTGTTTCAGCGTGAGCGATCATTTTGACGAAACCTTCCGTCTGATTCCCTGCCATGGCCCGACCATTGGCAGCGAACGGGAACATGCCCACGTTGTACGGTTCGCCTTCGGCCTTGACCTGTTCTTCCGTCTTGCCAACCCAGGCAATTTCTGGGCTGGTATAGATAACGGAAGGAATCACGTCGTAGTTCACCTGAGCTTTGTGGCCATGGATACGCTCGGCCACCATAACACCTTCTTCAGAGGCCTTGTGCGCCAGCATTGGGCCACGCACCACGTCACCGACGGCCCAGATTCCTGGAGCATCGGTTTTACAGGCTTCATCAACGTGAATAAAGCCGCGCTCATCCAGATTCACACCACTGTCACCAGACAGCAGACCGTCGGTGTATGGCTTGCGACCAACCGCAACAATCAGCTTGTCGAAAGTTTCGGTCTTTTCTTCGCCACCTTCCTGGAAGGTGACGGCAACAGCACCGTCTTTTATCTCAGAACCGGTCACACGGGCACCCAGACGAATGTCCATACCCTGCTTGGTGAACAGTTTCTGCGCTTCCTTGGCGACAGCCTGGTCAGCCACGTGCAAGAACTTGTCCTGTGCTTCCAGAACGGTCACCTTGGCACCCAGACGGCCCCATACTGAACCCAGTTCCAGGCCAATAACACCGGCACCGATCACACCCAGACGAGCAGGAACGTTCTTGAATTCCAGCGCACCGGTTGAATCAACAATAATATCGTCGGTCAGTGGCGTTGGCGGAATGTTCACAGGAACAGAACCGGTGGCGATGATGATATGTTCGGCTTCAATCAGTTCGGCTTCACCACCATGAGGAGTGAATTCCACTTTTTTGCCAGCCAGCACTTTGCCCGTGCCTTCCAGACCTGTCACACCATTGGCCTTGAACAAACCGGCAACACCCATGGTCAGGTTTTTAACGATCTGATCCTTGCGCGCCAGCATGGTGGCAATGTCGATAGACACTTCACCGGTGCTGATACCATGCAGATCAAAATCGTGTTTGGCTTCTTCATATTTATGTGACGTGTCCAGCAACGCTTTCGATGGGATACAACCCACGTTCAGACAGGTACCACCAAATACGCCTTTACCGTCTTTACTCAACCACTTGTCAATACAAGCCGTCTTCAGACCCAGCTGGGCGCAACGAATGGCAGCCACATAACCGCCAGGACCACCACCAACTACGACTACATCAAATTTCTTGCTCATTACAAATCCTTAATTTGTCGATTATACGTCCAGCAGCATACGTGCAGGGTCTTCCAGCAGGTTCTTGATGGTTACCAGGAACTGAACCGCTTCCTTGCCATCAATCATGCGGTGGTCATAAGACAGCGCCAGATACATCATTGGCAGGATTTCAACCTGGCCATTAACCGCCATCGGGCGATCCTGAATCTTGTGCATACCCATAATCGCAGTTTGCGGCGGGTTCAGGATCGGAGTGGACATCAGGGAACCAAACACACCACCGTTGGTGATGGTGAAGGTACCACCCTGCATGTCATCCATACCCAGTTTGCCGTCACGGCCACGCTTGGCGAAGTCACCGATAGTGCCCTCAATTTCTGCCAGACCCATGCTGTCAGTATCACGCAGTACAGGCACAACCAGGCCCCGTTCTGTTGATACGGCTACGCCGATATCCTGATAGCCGTGATAAACCATATCATTGCCATCAAGAGACGCATTAACAGCAGGGAAGCGTTTCAGCGCTTCTGTAGCAGCCTTGACGAAGAAAGACATAAAGCCAAGCTTCTGGCCGTGTACTTTCTCGAACTGGTCTTTATACATCTTGCGCAGTTCCATCACCGGCTTCATGTTGACTTCGTTGTACGTCGTCAACATGGCTGCATTTTGCTGCGCTTCAACCAGACGCTTGGCGATAGTCGCACGCAAACGGGTCATTGGAACGCGTTTCTCAATACGCTCACCCGCAACAGGTGCTGCAACAGGTGCTGCAGCAACCGGTGCGGCTGCCGCTGGCTTGGCAGTACCGGTTTTCAGATGATTAACAACGTCTTCCTTGGTGACACGGCCATCTTTGCCCGTCGCCTTGATATCCGCACCAGCCACGCCGTTTTCTTCTGCAATCTTGCGAGCCGCCGGGCTCATGATCAGATCACCAGTCGCGGCTGCAGGTGCAGTCTCCGCTGGCGCGGCTGCCGCAGGAGCCGTTGCTGCAACATCACCTTCAACAAAAATGGCCAGAACTTCATCGCTCAGTACCACTTCGCCTTCACCCTTGAAGACTTCCTTGAGTGTGCCATTCGCTGGAGCGACGACTTCCAGAACCACTTTATCGGTCTCGATATCAACCAGCAGCTCATCACGCTCAACAGCCTCGCCTGGCTGTTTGTGCCAGGTTGCTACCGTGCCATCGGCAACTGATTCAGGAAAAGTGGGTGCCTTGATTTCGATGCTCATTATTTTTTCCTTAAGGATTCCTGCGATTAGCCCTGAAGATCCAGAGCTTCACTAATGTATTGTTCAAGCTGCGCAAGGTGCAGCGCCATATAGCCAGCGGCTGGTGAAGCAGATGCAGCACGTCCCGCGTAGTTCAGTGTCATTCCCGGCTTCAGGTTGTTAATGGCACGTTGCATGTAATGCTGGCTGTTGTACCAGGCACCCATGTTTTTAGGTTCTTCCTGGACCCAGAAGATCTCTTCCATATTGGTATACGGAGCCAGAACTTCTTCCAGATCGTCATGAGGGAACGGATACAGCTGTTCAATACGGACGATCGCGATATCGTTGATTTCTTCAGCACGACGACGTTCCAGCAAATCGTAGTAGACCTTGCCTGAACACAGCAGCACACGACGTACAGCCTGTGTTTCCAGTTCGTCAATCTCATTGATCACCGTTTGGAAACGACCTTCGGCCAGTTCTTCCAACGTACTGGTTGCCAGTTTATGGCGCAGCAGACTCTTCGGAGACATCACCACCAGCGGTTTACGCACCGGACGAATTACCTGGCGACGCAGCATGTGGTAAACCTGTGCTGGCGTGGAAGGTACACAGATCTGGACGTTATGCTCGGCACACAATTGCAGGTAACGTTCCAGCCGCGCTGACGAGTGCTCAGGGCCTTGTCCTTCATATCCATGTGGCAACAGCATGGTCAGACCACACAGGCGGCCCCACTTGTGTTCGCCGCTGGAAATAAACTGGTCAAATACCACCTGGGCGCCGTTGGCGAAATCACCAAACTGAGCTTCCCAAACGACCAGACCGCCAGGGGTCGTAGTTGAATAACCGTATTCAAAGGCCAGTACAGCTTCTTCAGACAACAACGAATCATAGAGATCGAATGCTGGCTGATTCTCACTGACATGACATAGAGGAACGTAACGGCTGGCGTCTTTCTGGTTATGCAACACAGCATGACGGTGGGAGAACGTGCCTCGACCCACATCCTGGCCGGTGATACGAACCGGGTAACCTTCTTTCAACAGGGTTGCATACGCCATGGTTTCAGCGTAACCCCAGTTAATCGGAGATGCACCGGCCCCCATGCGACCACGATCTTCCAGAATCTTGCCAACCTGACGCTGAACAGCAAAGCCTTCCGGTACTTCCAGCAACTTGTTGGAAAGCTCCTGCAATGCCTGGAGATCAAAGGTAGTGTCGGCATCGGCAGTCCACTCATGACCCAGATATGGCGTCCAATCGACAAACAACTCCTTGTTTGGCTCCTTGACGAGGCTTTTGACCACATGGCGACCTTCATCAAGCGCCTTGCGGTATTCCTCTTCCAGATCTTTCACACCTTCGGCGCTAATCACTGCATCAGCAATCAACTTCGCCGCGTACAATTCGCGGGTGGTTTTTTGCTTCTTGATCTGTGCGTACATGATCGGCTGGGTGCCGAAAGGCTCATCCGCTTCGTTATGACCACGGCGACGATAACAAACCAGGTCAATAACCACGTCTTTCTTGAATTCACGGCGGTAATCAGCAGCAATTTGGGCAGCAAACAAGACCGCTTCCGGATCATCACCATTCACATGCAGAATAGGTGCTTCAATAACCTTGGCAACGTCGGTGCAGTATTCAGTAGAACGAACATCTTCGCGCTTGGAGGTTGTAAAGCCCACCTGGTTGTTGATGACGATATGAATGGTACCGCCAGTCTTGTAAGCCCGAGTCTGGGACAACTGGAAGGTTTCCATAACAACACCCTGACCCGCAAATGCGGCATCACCATGCATTGAAATAGGAACAACCAGTTCACCCACCGTATCTCCACGACGATCCTGACGAGCACGTACCGACCCCTCAACCACTGGAGATACAATTTCCAGGTGGGATGGGTTAAACGCCAGCGCCAGGTGTACTTCACCGCCAGAGGTCATCACGTTGGAAGAGAAACCCTGGTGGTATTTGACGTCGCCATGGGACTGGTATTCAGACTTGCCTTCAAATTCGTTGAACAGGTCAGACGTCTTTTTACCCAAGGTGTTGATCAGGGTATTCAGACGACCACGGTGCGCCATGCCGATAACAATTTCCTTGGCACCATAAGAGCCAAAGCGCTGAATCAGTTCATCCATCAAGGGAATCAGTGACTCTCCACCTTCAAGACCAAAACGTTTAACACCTGGATAACGGGAACCCAGATATTTTTCCAGGCCTTCAGCCGCAGTCAGTCGCTCCAGCAAATGCAGTTTGACTTCTTTACTGTATTTGGGATGCGAGCGTGCGCTTTCCAGACGCTGCTGAAACCAGCGTTGCTCTGCGGTATTGACGATGTGCATGAATTCGGAACCGACGGTGCCACAATAGGTAGCCTCAAGCGCATCAACAATTTCTTTCAGCGTTGCTTCGTCCTGGCCAATAAACAGGGAACCAGACTGGAATCGGGTATCCAGATCAGCCTTCGACAAGCCATGGAAGTGTAAGTCCAGGTCAGGAACGCTCTGACGCTCCATCAGGCCCAGGGGATCCAGAGCAGCATGCTGGTGACCACGACCACGATAGGCGTTAATCAGCTGCAATACCTGAACCTGCTTGCGCTCGTGCTCGGTACTGACACTGCCCTGAGATACCGGGCGGTTGCGATGCTGATTTTTCGAAATGAGCAAAAACTGCTCACGGATCGGTTTGTGGGGTGTGTCGACGGTGACGCTTTCGTCGGCTCTTGGGAGTTGATCAAAATAATTACGCCACTCTTCAGGTACCTCACCAGGATCCTTAAGATAGGCTTCATAGAGCTCTTCTATGTAAGCAACGTTACCACCCGCTAACTGGGAGGTGCTCCATAGCTGCTCCATTGTTTGCTCGTGCATGTACGATCACCCTGTTCCTGTAAACATTGAGGACGATCACCAACAGAGTATTTTGCACCAACTCTAGCACTGCCAGGCGAGTTAGAGGGCCGACTGATAGGTCGCAAGGCCTCTGAGGTGAAGCAGGAATACCCTGGTCCCTCAATTACATTATTAGATTCGTAAAGCCGCGCTTTGTGGGCGTGACTTTCAAAAATTTTTCACGAAAACGGGCTGTGTGTCCAGCCCACTTACGTCTAACCGGCATTCCATAGAGTGCGGAATGCCGGCCAGTTGCCGTTTAAACCTGCTGGCTCAACAGCATGTTGCGAATATGACCAATTGCGCGGGTCGGGTTAAGACCTTTTGGACATACGTTGACACAATTCATAATACCGCGACAACGGAACACACTGAATGGATCAGAAAGATCATTCAGACGCTCTGTTGTTGCGGTATCACGGCTATCCGCCAAAAAGCGGTATGCCTGCAACAGACCAGACGGGCCAACGAATTTATCAGGATTCCACCAGAACGACGGACAAGCCGTTGAACAGCAGGCACACAGAATACACTCGTACAAACCATCCAGCTTCTCGCGCTCTTCCGGAGACTGCAGCCGCTCGATTGCAGGCGCAGGCTTGTTATTCAGCAAGAACGGTTTGATACGCTCATACTGGGTGTAGAACATTGTCATATCAATGACAAGATCACGAATGACCGGCATACCGGGCAGCGGGCGTAATACCAGCTTGTCCATCTTGCCTTTGGTCGCTTCAGAAATCGGCGTAATACAGGCCAGACCGTTCTTGCCGTTAATGTTCATGCCATCAGAGCCACAAACACCTTCGCGACAAGAGCGGCGATAAGCCATGCTCGAGTCCTGCTCTTTCACCAGAGCCAGAACGTCCAGAACCATGACATCCTTGCCACCAGGGACAGTAATGTCGTAATCCTGCATGTAGGGCGCAGAATCCTTCTCTGGGTTGTAGCGATAGATACTTACCAGCATTGCATACCTCCCATTAATAGGTACGGATTTTCGGTGGGAACGCTTCCATAGTCTTGGGAGCGAAGTTCACTGCGCGCTTGCCAATGGTCTTGGTTTGCGGGAAGTATACAGAATGGCACAACCAGTTTTCGTCATCACGTTCAGTGAAGTCGTTACGGGCATGTGCACCACGAGATTCCTTGCGTTCAATCGCCGCAACCGCTGTTGCATAGGCAGTTTCGAACAGGTTATCCAGTTCCAGAGCCTCGATACGGGCCGTGTTAAACGCACCGCTCTTGTCATCCAGAACGGTGTTTTTAAGACGCACACCGAGTTCATCCAGCATCGCCAGACCTTTTTCCATGCTTGGACCTTCGCGGAATACGCCAAAGTACAGTTGCATGGTTTTTTGCAGATCCGCACGAACGTCGGCAACACTCTCACCACCGCTGGAGTTATTCAGTCGGTTCAGACGCGCCATGGCAGCTTCAACATCGGCTTCGGAAGCATCTGCAGACTCAAATCCGTCACGGAAGCTTTGCTCAACCTGCAAACCAACGGCACGGCCAAACACCACCAGATCCAGCAGCGAGTTACCACCCAGACGGTTAGCACCGTGTACAGAAACGCAAGCTATCTCACCGGCGGCGTACAAACCCTCAACGACAACATCATTGCCGCTCTCGTCCAGAGTCAATGCCTGACCACCAATATTGGTAGGAATACCCCCCATCATATAGTGACAGGTAGGAACCACCGGGATCGGTTCTTTCACCGGGTCAGCGTGTGCGAACGTGCGAGATAATTCCAGAATACCTGGCAGCTTGGCATTCAGGGTCTCTTCACCCAGATGATCCAGCTTCAGGAACACATGATCGCCATCTTCACCACAACCACGGCCTTCCAGAATTTCCAATACCATGGAACGTGCCACAACGTCACGACCGGCAAGATCCTTGGCGTTTGGAGCATAGCGCTCCATGAAACGTTCGCCATCCTTGTTGATCAGGTAACCACCCTCTCCACGACAGCCTTCTGTAACCAGCACACCCGCTCCGGCAATACCGGTGGGATGAAACTGCCACATTTCCATATCCTGCATTGGCACGCCAGCACGGATAGCCATACCAACACCATCACCCGTGTTGATCAGGGCATTGGTGGTGGACTGATAGATACGACCCGCACCGCCAGTTGCCAGAACCGTTGCCTTGGCCTTGATATAGACAGTTTCACCGGATTCGATATCAATAGCGATAACACCGGCGACCTGGCCCTTGGAATTTTTCACCAGATCCACGGCATACCATTCATTCAGGAAGGTCGTGCCGCCTTTCAGGTTGCCCTGATACAGAGCATGCAGTAAAGCATGACCGGTACGGTCTGCTGCAGCACAGGTACGAGCAGCCTGACCGCCCTTACCAAAATCCTTGGACTGTCCACCGAACGGACGCTGATAGATTCGACCTTCTGCCGTACGGGAGAAGGGCAAACCCATATGTTCCAGTTCGAACACGGCCTGAGGGCCGACAGAACACATGTACTCGATAGCGTCCTGGTCACCGATGTAATCGGAGCCTTTGACGGTATCGTACATGTGCCAACGCCAGTCGTCGTTGGGATCATCGGAAGCGATAGCACAGGTGATACCACCTTGTGCCGATACCGTGTGGGAACGAGTTGGAAAAACCTTGGTCACACACGCGGTCTTGATACCCGCCTCGGTCAGCTGCAGTGCGGCACGCATGCCAGCACCACCACCACCGATCACGATGGCATCAAACGAAAGAGTTCTGATTGATGACATAACTTACACGCTCCAGAGGATATCGATACCCCAAACGAGGTAAACAAACAAAAACCCGACGCACACCAGTTGGAACAAAGTACGTACGCCAGCATTTTTGAGGTAATCGGTCGAGATGGTCCACATGCCAACCCAGGCATGAGCACAAATCGAAACCAGGGCGGCCATACTGAACACTTTCATCCAGGTATGAGCAAACAATCCCTGCCACTGAGCGAACTGCAAATCTGGTGAAGCCACCAGAAAGCCCACAAGAAACAGTGTATAGAGGGCCAGCACAACAGCACTAAGACGCTGTACTACCCAGTCATAAAGGCCACTACGGCCAAGATTTGTAACACTTGCTACCATACCCAAACTCCTGCCAGAAGAATTACGATCGCGCCTAGCACCAGAGTAATAATGGCACCGGTGTGTCCGCCTTCTTTGGTTTCACCAATTCCCATGTCCATCAACAGATGCTTTACACCCGCCACAAAGTGGTAACCCAATGCAGACAAAATGCCCCAGGCGATGAACTTGACTATCCCGTTATCAAATGCATTCGTCAGATTGGCGAAGCTTTCCGCAGATTCCAGCGATTCCGCCAGCGCCGTCAGCATAAAAGCGACGGCGAAGAACAGAATGAAACCGGATACACGATGGATAATGGATGCTTTGGCGGGAAGAGGGAGCTCAATAGTAGAAATATCCAAGTTTGTAGGTCTATTGCTATTCACGGCTCTTTACACTCTCTTATGGGCTCACTGCCCGCAAAACGGGAAGCGAGCGCGGGCTCAAGAAGACGACCCCTCAGCTTGTACAAGTTTTGCACAAGTTTTAAGGCCGCGACAAATTATAGTCATGCACCTTCTCTTTTACAAACACTTAGCGCCGCGAGTTTACTACTATGGTATGTAGTGTTTACACGACGTACAGACACAATGCATCTGAGCGGTGCAATATACTCCGCTTGAATAGAAAGATATGCTCGACCCCATGGTAATTGACAAAACGAGTTCACAACCTATAGTGAACCCCCTTAATTAGAGGTAACGCCTTAATTACTGGGCTTAATTTGAACAGCAGGAGGCCTATCCATGGCTGACAAAAAAGCAATACTAACGGTCGATGGCATTAAAGAATCCCTGGAATTACCTGTATATGAAGGAACCCTTGGGCCGGATGTTGTTGATGTTCGTAGCCTGACTGGCAAAGGCCTGTTTACTTACGACCCCGGCTTCGTTTCCACCGCAGCCACTGAATCCAAAATCACCTATATCGATGGTGATGCCGGTGTTTTACTGCATCGTGGCTACCCGATTGAACAACTGGCAGAAAAGTCCGACTATCTGGAAACCTGCTATTTGTTATTGCACGGCGAGCTGCCATCTGCTGCAGAAAAGGAAACCTTTGTCAGCACAATCAAGAACCACACCATGGTTCATGAGCAATTGAGCCACTTTTTTAACGGTTTCCGTCGTGACGCGCATCCGATGGCCATTATGTGTGGCGTTGTTGGTGCCCTGTCCGCTTTTTATCACGATTCGCTCGACATTCATGACGACAATCACCGCGTCATTTCTGCCCATCGACTGATCGCTAAAATGCCCACATTGGCAGCCATGGTTTACAAATACTCCATTGGCCAGCCATTTATGTACCCGCGTAATGACCTGGGCTATTCCGAAAACTTCCTTCATATGATGTTTAATACACCTTGTGAAGACCGTGAAGTCAGCCCCATCCTGTCCAAGGCCATGGATCGTATCTTCCTGCTGCATGCCGACCACGAGCAGAACGCCTCTACCTCGACTGTACGCCTGGCAGGATCTACCGGTGCCAACCCGTTTGCCTGTATTGCAGCAGGCATCGCAGCCCTGTGGGGGCCTGCCCACGGTGGCGCCAACGAAGCGGTATTACGCATGCTGGCTGAAATTGGTGACGAATCCAACATCGACAAGTTTGTTGAACGTGCCAAGGACAAGGACGATCCGTTCCGCCTGATGGGCTTCGGCCACCGCGTTTACAAGAACTTCGACCCACGCGCCAAGGTGATGAAGCAGACCTGCGACGAAGTTCTGGCTGAACTGGGCATGGAAGACGATCCTATGCTGAAGATCGCTATGAAACTGGAAAAAATCGCTACAGAAGACGAGTACTTCATCAAGCGCGGTCTGTATCCAAACGTCGACTTCTATTCCGGCATCATCCTCAAGGCAATTGGCATCCCGACGGAGCTGTTCACCGTTATCTTCGCCACCGGCCGCACCCCTGGCTGGATTGCCCACTGGAACGAAATGATCAGCAGCGATTACCGCATTGGTCGTCCACGTCAGTTGTATACCGGGCACAAACGTCGGGATTATCCGGCCTGAATCCGATAAAATTATAAAAAAGGCCGCTTATTCAAGCGGCCTTTTTTATGCAACCGCACTATTAATGTCGTTATCAATTCCGCTACCATCAGATACAACCCCACTCATTAATAAACGTTTCTTCTGGATTAATCAGGATATCTAATAATGAATATTGCATTTATAGGTCTTGGAACAATGGGTTTTCCAATGGCCGGCCATCTGTCCAATGCCGGATTTAACGTTACCGTATATAACCGCACGGAGAGTAAAGCCGACCAATGGTTACAACAATATAGTGGTAAAAAAGCAATTACCCCGGCAGCTGCGGCTAAAGGAGCAGAAGTTATCTTGCTTTGCGCAGGCCGCGACAGCGACGTTGAGACACTGATGACAGGTCATGACGGGATTCTCGAGGGGATACGACAAAGTGGACAAAATTGTCAAAATGGACAAATTATTATTGACCACACAACCACCTCTTCTGTTCTTGCAGAGCGAATGAGTGTCACCGCCCAGCAGATGGGCTGCCACTTTGTCGATGCTCCCGTTTCCGGGGGTCAGCAAGGAGCCATCAATGGCCAGCTCAGTATCATGGTGGGCTGCGATGAACAGCTGTTGGATAAGGTAATCACCACCACAGCCCCCTACACCCGCGCCATTGCTCGGCTGGGTACTGCTGGCTTCGGCCAAAAGACCAAAATGGTCAACCAGATCTGCATCGCCGGATTACTTCAGGGATTGGCAGAAGCCATTCATTTTGCCCAACACAATGACCTCGATCTTGAGAAGGTAATTCAGGTTATTTCCCAAGGTGCAGCAGGTAGCTGGCAAATGAACAATCGCTACCAAACCATGCTCGATAATGACTACGACCATGGCTTTGCTATCGACTGGATGCGTAAGGATCTTGGTATTTGCCTGGATCAGGCCAAGCGCAGTGGTGTCGCCCTGCCAGTCACAGAACTGGTCGACCAGTTTTATGCCGAGCTGCAATTGATGGGCGAAGGTCGCAGTGATACATCTGTACTACTAAAGCGCCTGCAGCAACAAAAATAAGGCGCTGCCCAAGGTGACTTGCCCTGACACCACCGTCATTGTCGACCACTGGAACCGGGCAATCTGTCCACGGTAAACAGGATCCCGTCATAGCCGGGCAAACCTTGAGATCTGGTCTAGTATTAACCAATAAACGGGAGCAGAGCACTATGACCACCCATGATCGTCATTCCATTTCAGGACAAGCCCGACCAGAAGACAAGGAAATGGACTGGAGCCAGATAGGCGAAACACTGGCCATGCTCGCCTTGGCAGTTGCCCAGATTGAAACCTCGTTAACGGAGGGTGGTCAGTCGGTGGACAAGTTGTCGACCAATTTTACCGGCATGGCCAACAACACCTTGCGAATTCTGCAGATTACCAAGGATGAGCCGCTGCAGGCCGAGGAACCAACAGCCAGCCGCTTGCGCAGTGAAATTCACCAAATCGCCACAGAGGTCAATCAGGAAATCCAGGAAGCCATTATTGCTTTCCAGTTCTATGATCGCCTGACCCAGCGTCTGGATCACGTCAGCCGCAGTCTGGAGCACATGGGCCATTTGATGGCCGACGGAGGCTCCCGCTACCAGCCGAATGCCTGGCAAGGACTGCAACAAGAAATCAAGGGCTATTACACCATGGAAGCCGAACGCATCATGTTCGAACAGATCATGGCCGGCAAAAGTGTTGCAGAAGCTCTGGAGATCTACCACCACCATTTCCGTCAAAGTGCTAATGATACTTTCGACACCACCGACGAAATCGAGCTGTTCTGACAGGCTGAAATATCCCGATCATCAAAGCCTTCAGGGAGCAACAGTCACAATCTCCAACGTCTCCCCAACACGTAACTGTGCGATGTGATCAACGGTTGCGTTTTGCCCGAAGACCAGCCGCTGATTAACCAGACAATGCTGCTTTAAGGCCGCAACTACCTCTGGCTGACGCTGCTGGGTCAGCAGATCTCGCGTCGGAATCACACAACGCTCACAGGGTTTGACCAACAACAACTGTCCATCAGGATGATCCAAACGCTGCCATTGCTGCTCAGCAAATGCCTCCCCACCCCGAACCACCACATTGGGCCGAAAACGCAACATATCAATTTCGACCCCAGCCGACTGGCTCAATACCGCCAGTGACTCTTCGCTGGTCACCAACAGCGGAAAGCCATCGGCAAAACCGACCCACTGCCCTGTTCTGGCAAAATCAGGATCAATCTGGCGATGACTATCGGCTGGCATAAACACCAACCTTGCTGGCTTGCCAAGAACGCTACTTAACCACTTGGACGCAGGTTCACCACAATCCAGGGCCTGAGCCGTATCCGACCAGATGGATACCGTCACATCCTGATCGACCGGCGTATTCACCACCAGATCCGCCATGCCTGCGAACCCCAACGTCAGTACACCTTGCTGAAGTTGCGTCTGAATCCCAGCCATCACTGGCAACTGGCGCTGGGTCAGAAAACGTCCGTCCGGATCCACAATCATATAACGACGATCACCTTCCGGCCCCTGGTGATCAAATGTCAGCCTGTCGACCCGATACCCCGCGCAGGACTTGACCGGATACAGATACAGACCGGTTATTTCAACGGTTGGCGTAGTCATGGCATCCCCTGCCTGGAAAAACACCCACAAAGAATAACGACTACACGGAAAATAGAGAACACTTTAACTCGAGCGGTTTTCCAGCTTGGTACGAATATGCCGCTGTACTTCGGCGGCCATCTCAAAGGGCGCAAATTTTGACAAAAATCCGTCGCAACCCACTTTTTCCACCATGGCCTTATTAAAATTGCCAGACAGCGACGTATGCAGTACTACGATCGTATCCTTGAGCACCGGATCACGACGAATTTCCGTCGTCAACATATAACCATCCATCTCCGGCATTTCTGCATCCGTAATGATCATCAGCAGTTCGTCGTTAATGTCCATGCCCTGCTCTTTCCAGTGCATCAATAATTGATAGGCATCCAGACCATTACGCGCCTCAACAATCGTCAGCCCCATGGGCACCAGCACCTGCCGCATTTGCTCAATTGCCACCATGGAATCATCCACGATCAGAATCTTCTTGCCCTGCACTTGGTTCAGCAATCCGCGGTCGTAGACATCATCCGACAACTGCGTGTTGTAGGGTGATATTTCTGCCAATACTTTCTCAACATCAATAATTTCGACAATACGACCATCCATCCGGCTGATGGCCGTCAGATAGTGCTGTCGTCCAGCGCCACTCGGTGGCGGCAAAATTTCATTCCAGTTCATATTCACAATGCGATCGACGCCCCCAACCAGGAATGCCTGCACCGTCTTGTTATATTCAGTCACAATAATCGTGGCATCGACGGCGTCCATGTTCAGTGGCCCCATCTGAATCGCCTGACGTAAATCCACGACCGGTACCGTTTGACCCCGTAAATGCGTCACCCCTCGCACAACCGGGTGGCAATCCGGAATACGGGTTAGTCGCGGCAGTCGCATCACTTCCTGAACTTTAAATACATTGATGGCAAAAAACTGGCTGCCACCCAGATGAAATAACAGGAGTTCCAGGCGATTCTGCCCAACCAGTTTGGTTCGGGCATCGACGCTGCTCAAGACACCGCTCATATTCAGCTCCAGTCACATATTCTCAACAAAGTGTAGACAAGACCGGGCAAAACGCATGGTTAAGCTAGACTGATAATTCAGATGCCAAAAATGGCCCTTGCTTTCGCTTGCTGACGAGAACCCATGAATGAGTGAAGTCACCGTCCCATTACTCGCCCGACAACCGATTCTCGACCAACAACAGAATATTGTTGGCTACGAATTACTCAGTCGACCTATCCCAAATGCTACTACTGCCTGGCAAGATGCCTATGGTGATCAGGCGACCAGTGAGGTCATCATGGGTGCCTACAATGAGATTGGCATTGACCGGGTAACCGGGGGATTACCTGCCTTTATCAACTTCACCCGTTACTGGCTGGAAAACCCGCCCTCGCTGTCTCCAGGAACCGTCGTTGCTGAATTACTCGAGCACCTGGATCTTGACGAAGCACTGATACACCACGTCAAACAGCTCCACCGACTCAAATATCAGGTGGCACTGGATGACTATCGAGGCACGCCTATACCGCTAGAGTTGCTGGACTACCTGCATATCATCAAGATCGATGTTCTGGATCTGCCCGTCGATACCAATCTGAAAACTCTGATTCAACGGTACCACCGACCCGGTCTGCGCTGGCTGGCCGAAAAAGTAGAAACCCGTGAAATGTTTGATGCCTGCCTGGAAGCCGGTTGTGAGTTGTTTCAGGGCTATTTTTTCAGCAAGCCACTCATCATGTATGGTCGTCGCATTCCGGATAACAAGCTGTCCGTGTTGAAATTACTCAAGGTACTGAACAATCCCGAAGTCGAAGTCGACGACATTCACCGGGTATTACAGGCGGACCCGCAACTGAGCTTCAAAATGCTGCAAATGGTCAACTCGGCCTACCTCGGCTGCACCACAGAAGTGACCTCCATCAACCGTGCCATCGTCATCCTGGGCTTTGACCGTATCCGCGCCTGGTCTAATTTATTGGCACTGGGCCGTCTGAATGACAAACCGAATGCGCTGCAAGAGCAAGCTGTTATTCGCGCCTGTCTGGCACGTCGCCTGGCCGGTCACTGGCCTGGAATTGATCAGGAAACCGCCTTTACGCTGGGGTTATTTTCGCTACTGGATGCCTTTGTCGATATCCCCCTCAAACACTTGTGCGAAAAGCTGAATCTGTCAGACAGCCTGAAAAATGCCCTGATGCGCAGAGCGGGAGGCCTCGGCCAGCTGCTGACATTGGTACAGAAACTGGAGCAGGCCGAGTGGGATGATCTTGACTGGTACGCGCTGGAACAGATCGGACTGCAAGCCGACGTTATCTCCAGTGCGTATGTTGATGCATTAAACGATGCCAGAGAACTGGTCGAAGCCCTGGCTTGACGGATTAGTTTATCCCCGTCAGTAGAATTTGCATTACCCGTGCCGGTGTTATCTCCTCATAGCAGGGCGGCTGCAGCTCGCCCTTGCCCGGGTAAAGACAGCTTTTCGACAAACACGGCGTGCAGCGGTACTGACTCCTCAACACCGTCATTGCAGGCCCTAACGCCCCTGTCAGTGAGGCATCGGTAGCGCCATAGATAGCCACAGCGGGCACTTCGAGCGCTGCCGCCACATGACACAACCCGGTATCGACGCCAACAATCGCTTCAGCATAAGCAAGATAGCCGGTCAGTTGATCCAGGCCCATACGTGGCAATACTTCAACACCGGCCAGCCCGGCAGCAATACGTAACGCCCGTTGCTGTTCCTCGTTATTGCCCCAAGGCAATACGACCAAACGGCCCGTCGCCACCACATCGGCAGCCAGCTGACGCCAGTAGCTCTCCGGCCACAATTTGGTTACCCAAGTGGTTCCGTGTAAAAACAGCCAGTAATGGGTAGCGTCCACGGGTGCTTGCCAGCGGCTGCGATCCAGACCATAACTGAAACGGGACATATCCAGTTCATATCCCAGTGCAACCGCAAACAATCGTCGCACACGGTGAATGGCATGCTCACCTCGCGGCACGGCAATGGCTTGATCATATGCCCTCGCCGCCAGAGATTCTCGTGCACTATGACGATCCAGCCCCACCTTGCGGCCACGGGCAAGACGCGTGATCAACGCACTTTTAATCAACCCCTGAGCATCTATCACCAGATCGTATTCCGTTGCGTTGACTGCTTGGTAGAAAGCGCGCATTTCCGACCGATTACCCGCTGCCAGCGGCTGTTTGCGCCAACGACGCCAAGCAACAGGAATGACCTTGTCAACGGAGGGGTGCCAAGCGGGAATATCAGCAAACGCCTCTTCAACCACCCAATCAACCGACAAGTCGGGCAGCGCCCGACGAGCATCCTCCAGCGCAGGCAAGGTATGAAAGACATCCCCCAGGGACGAGGTTTTAATCAGCAGAATTTTCACAACAGCATCCTGATACACAGTTGGGCGGAAAGTACCGCCTGCTCGCTCAGGATGCAAATTCTCCTCTGCACTTAACAAGCCTCCCTTGACAAGATCCAATGGCAGCGCAAGTATCGCAGCCCCGGAAAATATCACTCGCCTTGTTCATAGGAACCGTCACCGCATGATGCTCAGATCGTGGAAATTCTGGATCAGCCTTACCATCCTGCTGGCCTTTATTATTGTGGTTGAACGCAGTTATGGCTGGTTGGCGGTATTGGCCAGCTGGCAACGCATCTCCACCGGTGAACTGACTATCGCCGTCACCCTGATGCTGATCAGCTATCTGTTGCGGGCACTACGGTTCTACGATTTTTTCCACCCATACTGTCACGGCCAGTGGTGGCGTCTGACTCGTATCACGGTATTACACAACTTCTTTAATAACCTGCTGCCAATGCGCAGCGGCGAAGCCGCGTTTCCCATGTTGATGAAAAACCACTTCAGTTGTCCGGTGCGCCATAGCCTGCCCGCCTTGTTATGGCTGCGACTGCTGGATCTTTACATCCTGCTGGCATTGGCAGTCTGGACGCTGAGCGATATCCCCGACCATATCATCGCGGCTGGCTCAGCAGACATCTGGCTGTTGCAAGCTGGCTTGCTGGCACTGCCTCTACTGGTTTTGCCGGTGCAAAATCGTATCCGCAAGGTATTAAGTAACCACCCTGGTGCCATGGCCAACAAGATAGCCGACCTGATGCAGGTATTACCCTCATCCCCCTGGCCTTTTATTCGAGCCTTGTTCTGGACGCTGATTAACTGGGTGCTGAAACTGGCCATTTATGCTTGGGTGCTGCAGCAATTTATTGCGATCAGCTTTGGCCAGTCCTGGGTCGGAGCCAGTACCGGTGAACTGAGCAGTATCCTGCCCATTCATGGTGTCGCAGGCGCAGGCACCTACGAAGCCGGAATTGTTGCCGGATTATTGCCCTGGCAGCTGAATACGGCAGAGGCACTCGCGGCAGCGGTCAATCTGCATCTGTTTGTGCTCGGCTGTACCCTGCTGCTCACCGCAGTGATCACGATAGCCACCGGGCGATTGGGTCACAAACACCTGGACACAGGAGCGCTGAAAGATTAATTGCAGCTATGCAACGGTTGTCACGTTTTATCACCCGGCGCTTTTGGGTATCATCCGCGCACATTAAAGTCTGCAGAGTGGTAACCCCGTGATAGATTGTAGCAAGCCGTCCTTGTCCATCGTTATCCCCATGTACAACGAGATTGACAATGTCGGCCCCATGGTTGCCAGGGTGCACGAAGCCCTGACCAGCTATCAGGGTCACTGGGAACTGTTGGTGGTGGATGACGGCAGTACTGATGGCACGCCTCAGGCATTGCATCGCGAGTCCGATCTTTATGGCCCTCATGTACGGGTGGTTGAATTACGGCGTAACTTCGGCCAGACCGCCGCCATGCAAGCCGGTATCGACGAAGCACGGGGTGAACTGATCGCCACGCTGGACGGCGACTTGCAAAATGACCCGGCTGATATCCCCCGTATGATCGACCACCTGATCGAAAAAGACCTCGATCTGCTCACCGGCTGGCGCAAGAACCGCAAGGATGACCTGGTGATGCGCAAGATTCCGTCCCGTATCGCCAACCGTCTGATTGGCAAAATCACCGGGGTGCGCATTAATGACTATGGCTGCTCGTTGAAAGTATATCGCGCCGCTATCATCAAGCAGGTTCGCCTGTACGGTGAAATGCATCGCTTTATTCCTGCCTGGGTCGCGGCAGTGGTTCCCCCCAGCCGTATCGGAGAAATCGTCGTAACACACCATGCCCGCACCGCAGGCACCTCCAAATACGGGATTTCCCGCACCTTTCGGGTGATTCTCGACCTGTTGTCGGTCTACTTCTTTATGCGTTACCGCGCTCGCCCAGGCCACTTTTTTGGCATGATTGGCCTGAGCATGGGGTCTATCGGCACGCTGTTACTGATGTACCTGGCGGTGATCAAATTTGCTCTGGGTGAAGATATTGGCGGTCGACCGCTGTTTCTGATCGCCGTGGTCTGTGTCATCGCGGCGCTGCAATTCCTCACCACCGGTGTGATGTCGGAACTGATTTCACGAACCTATTTTGAATCCTCACAACGTCAGCAGCATCAGTATGTGATCTACAACCGTGGTGACGCGTCTGATGACCAGGAAGCCTGTTGGGCCGCCCCAGGCCAGGTAATCGTTGAGGCGGCAGATTCAACCGGCAAAGCCACCGACGATGCCAGCAGCCAAGGCTGATGGTCTTATGAAAATACCTCTCCCGGCAGGCATGCCACTGTGGCTGCTGCCGCTACTGATCGGGCTATTTTCGCTCAACCTGAGCGGCTACCTGCTATTTGACCACGATGAAGGTGCCTTTAGCGAAGCCACTCGCGGCATGTTTGAACGTGGTGATTTTATTACCACCTGGTTAAATGACCGGGTACGTTTTGACAAACCTATCCTGATTTACTGGCTACAGGGCGTGTCTATCGCCCTGTTTGGCACCGAAGTCTGGGCCTTCAGACTGCCTTCCGTACTGGCTGGAATCGGCTGGTCATTATCCGTTTTCGCCTTTGCCCGTCACTATATCAGCCGCGATACCGGTGTTGCCGCCGCGATGATCTGTGCCAGCGCGTTAGGGATCAATATGATCGCTCATGTTGCCACCGCAGACGCGCTGCTGAATCTGATCCTGACAGCGACTCTGTTACTGATGTATCACCACAGTCAGCTCAGTCTATTACCGGACACCGCAGTTGCCTCTCGACGGGTTCTCTATGCTATTTACACCCTGATGGCACTGGGGGTACTGACCAAGGGGCCGGTGGCGGTGGCAATTCCTCTGATCGTCAGTGTGATTTTTTACCTCTGGAGCGGCCAGCGCGAGGCCTTGCTCAAGGCACTGTTTTTTATACCGGGCTGGCTGCTGTTTCTGCTCATCGCCGCACCCTGGTACATGGCCGAATATCTGGCCCAGGGGCAGGCCTTTATTGACGGCTTTTTCTTCAAACACAACGTCAACCGTTTCAACAACACCATGGAAGGCCACGACGGTGGCCTGCTGTTTTACCCCTTGGTATTGCCCTTTGTCCTGGCACCCTTTGGCCCGCTATTGTTACGTATGTTACCCAGCATCAAAACCGTCAGCCGCGAACCGCTGAACCGCTTTTTATGGATCTGGTTTTTGTTTGTGCTGGTGCTGTTCAGTCTCGCCAGCACCAAGCTGCCGCATTACATTTTATATGGCTGCACCCCACTGGTGTTGCTGATGGCCCGCTACCGCTTCCAGTTACGCCGCCGTTGGCTGGCAGCTGTTCTGCCGCTACTGTTTTTTGCTCTGATGGTTGCCTTCCCGCTGTTGATTCCTACCATCAAGGCCGAACTGACCAACCCGATCGAGATAGAGACCGCCGAGCGGGCCGCCCAATATGTCAATCAGGACTTCGCGATGATTGCCGCAGTCTTCGGCCTACTGTCACTGCTGGCAATTCTCTGGAAACGCCTGGCAATCTGGCACGGGCTGTTTTTAACCGGCGTACTGCAAACCTTGTTCGTCTGGTACGTATTTGCACCAGCGTTCAGTGAGGCGCAACAACGCCCCATCCATGATGCCGCACAGTTTGTGCGCCAGCTGGGGGTTGATGTTGTCACCCAATCGATCGATACCCCCAGCTTTAACGTCTATCTGGATCAGGTCACACCACGACGGGCACTTGAGCCTGGGGAAATCGGTTTTGGACGAGTCGACAGAATCCCCGACCTTGACCGCTATCAGCTGCTGTTCCAGTCTGGCCCGATCGTCATTATCCGGCGGCCGGATCACAACACACCGAGCAGTCACACAGAAACCTCCCCAACAACGGATGAAAACAATGACTGATCATCTGTCGCTGCGACGTCGCCATCTGACTCCGCTGCTAGCCGCTGCCGGGCTGCTGCTGCTGTTCGCCCTTGTGGTCGCCATCATGGATACCAATGCTGCCCTGTTTCTGATGCTGAACCAGGATGCCAGCCTGCTCCCCAATGCGTTGTGGGCAAACCTGACCTTCACCGCCGATACCGTATTCGCCATGTCCTTGCTGTTACTGCTAGCCAGCGTACGTCCTTCATTGTTTGCCCCCGCATTGGTACTACTGTTATTAGGAACCCTGTTTGTTCACGGCAGCAAGGCACTGTTTGATGCTGCACGACCAGCCGCCGTACTGATACCAGACAGCTTTCATATTATCGGCCCCGTGCTGCGCCACCACAGCTTTCCTTCTGGTCATGCCTTTACCGCGCTGGGCACCTGGACTCTGGTAATACTGGCATTGTCACCCCGCTGGCTGATGCCACTGTTAATCTTTGCACTGCTGGCGGCAGCCAGCCGTATCGCTGTCGGCGCGCACTGGCCCCTTGACGTACTGGTTGGTGCCGCCTGTGGTATTCTCGGTGCCTGCCTGTCAGCCTGGCTGGCACTCAAGTTCGACTGGTTACACCATCCAGCAGCGACATTCACCTCAGCCTCATTGTTAACGCTCGCCGCGCTCTATATGCCTTTTTTTGACAGTCGCTATCCGGACACACAAATACTGGCAAACCTGGTGGCACTGGTCGCACTGCTAACAGCCATCTGTCGGTTCTGGTGGCCTGCGCTGTCAAAACGACACCAAAAGGCAAATTCATCTTCTGTTTAAAGACAGATACAGGCAGTAACCGGGCATTTTAATCGCCCCCACAAGAGAATCGACATTTGATTACCGATTCTCAGTTAAGAATATTTTTCTTTATCCATTTTTGCCGTCTGCTATATAGTGGCTGCCAATTTCATGGAAATTGGGCCTTTAGACGGTTCATTACTTCTTTTTGAAACAATAATTCAACGTGTTTGTCGTACACTGGCACGTCAAAGCACAAACAATAAACTGTTCAGAGATCTGGTTATGCGTCGAGTGGTAGTTACAGGTATTGGCATTGTTGGTTGCCTCGGAAACAACAAGGACGAGGTGCTGACTTCATTGCGTGAACAGCGTTCTGGTATCCGTTTTATTCCGGAATATGCAGAGCTGGGGATGCGCAGCCACGTTGCCGGCCGCCCCCAGATCAATCTGGCAGAACACATCGATCGCAAAATTTTCCGCTTTATGGGTGATTCTGCCGCTTACTCTTATCTTTCATTAAAAGAAGCCATAGCAGACGCTGGCCTGAGTGACGACATGGTCAGTAATCCGCGTACCGGCCTGGTGGCTGGTTCTGGTGGCGCATCGACCAGTGACATTGTTGAATCCGTCGATATCCTGCGTGAAAAAGGTATCCGCAAGGTCGGCCCGTATCGTGTTACCCGCACCATGGGTTCTACCGTATCGGCCAACTTGGCCACGCCGTTCAGCATCAAGGGTGTCAACTACTCCATGACATCGGCCTGTGCCACCAGCTCACATTGTATTGGCCATGGTATGGAATTGATCCAGTGGGGCAAACAGGACATCGTTTTTGCCGGTGGTGGTGAAGAGGAACACTGGTCGCTCTCCATGCAATTCGATGCTATGGGCGCACTGTCGAGCAAATACAACGACACCCCGGCAAGCGCTTCCCGCGCTTACGACAGCAGCCGTGACGGCTTTGTTATTGCTGGCGGTGGTGCCATGGTCGTACTGGAAGAGTACGAACATGCCGTGGCTCGCGGTGCCACCATCTACGCCGAACTGATTGGCTACTCAGCCACCTCCGATGGCGCCGATATGGTTGCTCCGTCCGGCGAAGGTGCTGTTCGCTGTATGAAAGATGCCCTGCAGATGGCTGGTAACCCGACCATCGACTACCTCAACACCCATGGCACCAGTACTCCAGCCGGTGATATCACCGAATTAAAAGCTGTTGGCGAAGCCTTTGGTGATCAGGTTCCACCTATCAGCTCCACCAAATCCCTGACGGGTCACTCACTTGGTGCTGCTGGCGTGCAGGAAGCCATCTACACCATGTTAATGATGAAATACGGATTTATTACTGGCAGCGCCAACATCTCCGAACTGGATGAGGGAGCCGAAGGTTATCCGATTGTTCGCAATAACCGTGACGCCGAATTAAAAACTGTGATGTCCAACAGTTTTGGTTTTGGTGGCACCAACGCGGCCCTGATATTCAAGGCTCTGTGAGAGTCTGCCTGCGGGAGCAACGCGTTATAGCGACGGCTCCCGTGTTTGCATTTAACAGCCCGTCTCTGCGCTCGAACTATGTCCGACCGTAGTTTCGGGCTTGGTTGGTCTGGTACCTTGCCTGCCAGCCTAGTCCGATGATCGGCATATTACGGAATTGATCAACCATGTCTGAACAAACTGCACCCAAACAAATAGACCAACTGTTTCAAATCGCCGAACAACTTTCGGCAGATTCTTCCCTGTTTCCGGAATACGAAGACAATGCCGTTGACCAAAGTGTCAAGGGACTGGTCAAACCGGAACACTGCAAGACCGAGCTGTCCCGCCTGAGTACGCTGAACATCGATGAATACATCGAACAGGTCGTTGCTCCTAGCGAAAGTAGCCAGCGCCCTGGTGCCAAAGCAATTGTTGGCCACCTGATTCTGCGCGCCATCACTGAAGTTGATGACGGCCCGCTGTATGCAACAGAAGCCGATATGGATTTTAACGGCAAAATTCGCCGTGTCGGTTTTATCTGCCAGAATCGTGAGTACAGTAACGGCGCCTGGGGCCCACAACATCACAACCGAGCCGCTCAGCTGGCACGTTCCTACGCCCGCCGTGCGATGCCGATTGTTACCTTTATCGACACCCCGGGAGCCGATGCCGGTGAAGCCGCCAATGCCGGCAACCAGGCCCACAGCATCTCCCACCTGATCACCGAAATGGCTAACAATGATGTGCCAACACTGGGGATTATTTGGGGTGCCGGTTATTCCGGTGGCGCCATTCCATTGGCAACCACCAATATTCTGCTCAGTGCCCGTGATGGTATTTTCAATACTATCCAGCCTCAGGGGCTGGCCAGCATCGCTCGCAAGTACAACCTGTCCTGGCAAGAATGCGCCAAGTACGTCGGCGTATCCGGCTACGAACTGCGCAAAGCCGGTATTATCGACGGAATTATTGACTACGCCCCATCCGATGCAGACGAAAAACGTTTTAACCTGCATCAGGCTATTGTCACGGGTATCCAGTCGATTGAAACTAATGCGGCAGAATTCGCTAAAAACCACCCCTATATGATGGATCACTACAAGCAGTCCGTGGACCGCTTCCTGAAACCATCGGAAAAGCTGCAAAACCTGCAGAAAGACTCCAATTTTTTCCTCGCAGAAACGCCAACTGAACATATCAACGTTTTTGGTCTGACTTATCGCTATACCCGCTACCTGACACTGCGGCGCCGGATCCACTCCAGCACGGTTGAAAACTACGGCCGCCTGGCAGAGAAAGAGATTCCAGAAGGTCAACTGCAGCAGCGGCAAACCGCCGAAGCCAAACGTAAATTCCAGAACTGGCTGCAAGCCCCGGAAAAAATCGTCTACGACGACGCCCTGCATAAAAGCTGGAAATCCTTCTGGAGCAAGTACGAGGATCGTGACGAGAGCCGCTCAACCATTGCCCGTCTGTTCCTCGGCGAGCCCAAAAACAACTATCTGAAATCCAAACAGGAACTCTGTTTCAATCTCGGTCTGTACCTGTTTAACCGCTGGAAATCCGATGCTCCGGTCAATTTCCAGGGCCTGCTCGACTATCTTGAAAACTACAAGCAAAGCCGTTTCCTGCTACGTGCCAATGATGTACTCGACACCCAGGCCGTCGCCCGTTTCATCGAGAACAACGCCCACCCGCTAGCGGCTTACATTCGCGAACAGTTACCGCACAACGTGCATCAGGAACTGACCGAGGGTCTGGAAAAGGAAAAATCCAAGGGTGCCTTGAAGCAATCCATCGCTTCGGCACTGAATATTATCCTCAAAGGTGCCTTGATTCCCGAAGGCGTAAGAACTCAACTGAAGCTGTCCAGTCGCACGGATACCCTGGCCAACAGCATGACCAGTGCCAAGGTAGAAGCCAATCGCCGCATTCTGGAAGAGTCCCTGGCACCCTATATCCAGTTCCGCCAGGAAAACATCCAGAACCCGCAGCACCCGGACATCACCATTCTTGATGCGATCTTGCACGATGAACTGCGTTTCGAGTTCACTCAAGTCTGTCGCAACATGCTGGTATTTGGCCAACTGTACGACAACTTCATCAACAATCTGGTAAACGTCGCCAAGGAAGCCAACGAAGCCCGTGCGTTATCGCTGGAATCGCTCAAGGCACTGCTGGAAAAATCTCTGGCTGAAGCCACCAATGGCGACAGTTATACCGCACAGGAGCGGGAATCCTTCACCCATTGGCTGAGCTACTTCATCAAGAGTAGTCAGCGTGGCGCGTTCCTGAAATCGGTCGAAGAATGGAAAAAACTGGCCTTTCCGCGTCTGTCCGACACCCTGTTTGTGGTCATTACCTTTATCTTTGAAAAACTGATGCCCGAGTACCATGCCGCTGACCAGGAAGGCAAAGCCTACAGTGGCCGCATCAATCCGGTGTCGATTGGTCGCCGCAAGGACTTCTGGAACCGTCTGACCATGGCCTACCACGACTTGCTGATCCAGCAAGTGCTGGACGACACCAAGCGACAGAAGAAAACCTCCGCCGGGGCCTTGATTGAACGCTTCTTCAGCGATTTCCAGGAACTCAACAGCAGCTTGATGTCTGCCGATCCGGTGTCCTTCCCTGGCTTTCGCAGCTCTATTGAAAGCGCACTGAAAAAAGACATCACCCCCTGTGGTGTCATTACCGGTATCGGCACCATCCGTATCGGTGAACGCGAACAGCAAGTCGGTGCTCTGGTATCCAACCTGGACTTTCAGGCTGGCGCCTTCGATATGGCTTCGGCGGAGAAATTCTGCAAACTGATGGTTGAATGCGCCAAGCTGCACTTGCCAATCGTCTGCTTTGTTTCATCGGGTGGCATGCAGACCAAGGAAGGCGCTGCTGCGCTATTTTCCATGGCCGTGACCAACGACCGCATCACCCGCTTCGTGCGCGACAACGAATTACCACTGGTTGTTTTCGGTTTTGGTGACTGTACCGGTGGTGCCCAGGCAAGCTTTGTGACGCACCCGCTGGCGCAGACTTACTACTTCTCTGGTACCAACATGCCATTTGCTGGTCAGATCGTAGTGCCGTCCTATCTGCCTAGCACCTGCACCCTGTCCAACTACCTGTCGGTATCACCGAAGTCGATGGATGGCCTGGTTCGTCATCCGTTTTTTGACAACCTTGACGACCAGCTGCGTGCCATTGACCCGGATATGCCCGTGGCCCGTCACTCCGTTGACGACGTCCTGGAGCGCGTGCTGCAAGGCTACGTCAGCGCCGAACGTCTGACGCCGGATACTGGCAAAGGCTCCACCGCTGCCAAGAAGTTCGGCAAGATTGACAAGATCCTGATCCACGCTCGTGGCTGTACGGCGGTGAAACTGATCCGCAAGGCCCAGGAAAACGACATAAAAGTGGTACTGGTACAGTCAGACCCGGACATGGACTCCGTTCCGGTCGATATGCTGGGGCCTGAAGACCGCGTGGTCTGTATCGGTGGCAACACCCCGGATGAATCCTACCTGAACGCCAAGTCGGTACTGCGCGTGGCTCATCACGAAAATGTCACGGCATTACACCCGGGTATCGGCTTTTTGTCTGAAAGCAGCCAGTTTGCGGCCTTGTGTGGCAATCACAATATCAACTTCGTTGGCCCGGCGGTTTCTTCCATGGAAACCATGGGTAACAAGTCAAACGCCATCAACACCGCCATGCGCGTGCAAGTGCCGGTAGTACCCGGATCTCATGGCATTCTGACCAGCTCGGCCAACGCGGCGGCGGTAGCGGATGAAATTGGTTATCCGGTACTGCTGAAAGCGGTACATGGTGGCGGTGGCAAGGGCATCCAGGTGGTTCACTCTGCTGACAAGATGCACACTCTGTTTCACCAGATTTCCACCGAAGCCAAGGCGGCCTTTGGTAACGGCGACGTGTATCTGGAGAAGTTTGTCACCTCCCTGCGCCACATCGAGATCCAGGTGCTGCGCGATATGCACGGCAATACCAAAATTCTGGGACTGCGTGACTGTTCGGTACAGCGTAACAACCAGAAAATCTTCGAAGAATCCGGTTCCACCATGTTGCCGCGCGAATTAGAGCAGTCTGCTTACGACTTCGCTTCCAAGCTGGCGAATGCCGTCGATTATGTCGGTGCCGGTACCGTTGAGTTCATCTTCGATCTCGATGCCGACACCATCTACTTCATGGAAATGAATACTCGTTTGCAGGTTGAGCACCCGGTAACCGAGTGGGTTTCCGGTATCGATATTGTCTCGACCCAGTTCAAAATCGCCGAAGGTGAATCCATTGCTGATCTGAAACCAGTCTCCAAAGGATACGCTATTGAAGTCCGTATCAACGCCGAGAAACCGGTGATCAAGGGTGATGAGCTGCAATTCGTGCCGACACCAGGGACGATCCGCCAGTGTGTACTGCCGCAAGAAGATTATATCGACCTGATCTCCATGGCGGCAGCTGGCAAACAGGTCTCGCCGTTCTACGACAGCATGATCGTGCAGATCATCTGTTATGGCGAAGATCGTGAAGACACGATTGCCAAACTGCGTGAATATCTGGATCGCGTCAAAATCACCGGTGTGTGCACCAATATCCCAACCGCCAAACGCGTGCTGGATGATGAAGTGTTCCGTAACGGCGTTTACGATACCGGTTATCTGCCGAAATTCCTCGATCGTATCAATCTCGATGAACTGATTGCCGATGTAGAGAAAGAAGCAGATCTGTCTGCCACTGCCGTCGATGCATCCGCCCTGAAAATCGAAGGTTCTGACGAACTGAAAGTGCTGTCGCCAACCACCAGCATTTTCTACGGATCTTCCTCTCCTAGCGAACCGGCGTTTGTCAAAGAAGGGGACATCATTGACGTGGAACATACTCTCTGCCTGATGGAAGCCATGAAAATGTTCACACCGCTGAGCCTGAAGCAGTTTAACCGGGCCGACGCCGAACTGTATCCGGCTGATCAAAAGTTCAAGGTCACCCGCATCATGAACTCCGATGGTCAACAGGTGAATCAGGGCGACCTGCTGTATGTTGTCAAGCCGATTATCGGGTAATGTTTGTCCCCCTTTCTGCCAGACTCAGTTTGGTAGAAAGGGGATATAAATATGGCAACAGTAATATAAAAAAACCGGTTCTGTCACCAGAACCGGTTTTTTTATTGATGATTTTTGCTGTTCGAAACCTTCAGAGTACAGCTTGCTGACCACCACCAAATCGACCCAACAACATTTTCACAATCCGCACGTAAGGGTGAGGTTTGAGTTCGATTTCAGCGACGACAGCACGATTCAGCACTTCAGCATAACCGCTGTACAAAGCAGCACTGTAAAACTGATACAACTCTTCCTTGGGCACAGACAATAATCGGGCTGCCACATCCAGTGTCGTTGGACGTGCGCTGAGCAAGGACGAAATACGATAAATATTGGGACTGGTATACAGACGCGTAAAGTTGGGCCATTGCCGCAACTGAATAACATCATCCTCACGACAGCCATCCAGCAGCCGTCCTCCAGACGATTGAAACGCCGCTTGCCAATAAAATTCACGAATATCACGACCACATTTTTCCACTTGAGAAATCAGTGGTGACGACTTCAAGCCACGTGCCCGATAAGCATCCGGAGCAGCAGCAAGCACCTCATCAAAGTCGATATTGTTAATCAGAAATCTGCCGGATCCTCCCAGCACAACCAGATACCGGTCGGTTGAACACAGGTAATCATCAGTATGGAAAAGCACCTGAATGTTCTTGCCAAACTGTACTGCCTTCTTGACCAGCCGATAGACACTGTCTTCCAGGTCGGTTGATCGCGCCCGTTGTTCCACCAATACCTTCATAAATGATCTCCGCCTTTACTGCTACTGCTATCAAGATGCATGCTGAACCGAGCCCGGGCTGTCCAGGCAACGCCGCAAGCGCACAGAGATCTGCCGTGTATCCAGCATCACCCGACCCAGATTAGAGCTAGCGCCAGTTGCCACTGCCAATACAATCCCCTCACCCAATTCAGTCAGGTGCATAACACCAGCATCACCCAGCACCACCATTTGGCGGAATTCTCCGATACACATTTCATCTGTCGCCTTCTGGGCCAACATCAGTAACGATGCATTCATTGCAGCAAAGATGTCCTCATTGGTATCTTTATCAAGGGCGGCACCAAGCATTCTTCCCTCTCGGGTCATGACGGCTGCCGCCTTGGCGGATCCACGAGATGCTGACTGGCTAACAAACTGCTTCAGCGTATTTGCAATAGAGTTGGCTTCAGGATAATGGGGATCAATTTCAGGGAACATCGACAACCTCTCTTGGTTCCACTAAGCGCAATAACACTGCACTCTTTATGGTACCTTTAACGAAGTGCCAGCATATCACTGCCTGAATATCGCAGCCTGACACTGATCGCATTATTGACAACGGGAAATAAAGGAATCCCTACTTTGTGATGATATAGACACAAAAAATGTGAACCACTTCACACTTGTCTCACTCAAACCAAAACACTGAATCACCAAGACCAGCCACAGTGCTTCACTAAAATCCGAGCGCAACTTGGGGTGTCTCAGCCATAGCTGGATTACAAACGGAAACACGATCCCCCAGAGAATGTTTTTTCTCATCCTGCCGCTGCGCCAGATAAGCTTTGACGGATTGTCCCCTGGCAATCGCCAAAGCTTGCCAGCCTTCGCCCAGGGTGTTGGCTTCGCCACGGCTGACCAGCGGGCATACCTGTAGCTCCAGCTCTGTTTTGCTGGCCATGATCGTGGCAACCTTGTCGAGGTAGGACTGATGGTCCGGACTGAGTGTGCTGTCCTGCTCGGCAAACGTCAGCGGATTAAGTCGTATGGCAAACAGCTGATCACTGGCAAGGGAAGCAATACTGATCAAGGTGCCATAGGGTTGAAAGGCCTGCTTCAGATAAAACAATGTGGCGGTTCTCACCGCCTTTTTGGTCACTTGCTGCAATACATCCTGAATGCCGATATCGGGATCATTCACTGCCCCCGTAAGCGGGACGTCGATTCTCAAATTGTTGTTATCGTCTTTCAGCACCGACAGCGCCGTTTCTAACGGCATCGAGATCTGCTTGCTGACACGATCAATGGTGTCCTGATCTTCCGGCTCGAAACGACTGTTCTGCAGTACCAACAGTGCCTTGCCCTTCATTTGTCCGTTAACAATATCGAGGTTGCTATCCAGTTTCAGCATGCCTTTCTGAACCTTGTAGCCCATTGCCTCAACCACATAGGGGCTGAAAGGAGGCAAGTTCAGTTGACGCACGACCAACTTGAACTTGCCTTCTGGTAATCCCTGCCGCAACCCGGCATTCGCCGTAAATTCAATGCTGTTGTAGTCGTCCAGTCCAGCGCTCACCGACACAGGTACCGGTTTGCCAGTTTCGTTCAGCAAGGCAGCGGAATCCAGTTCACCGATACTGACTGCTTTCAGCGTCAGTGTACTTTTATGAGGTGGCGATACCGCCAAATCGTACCAGTAGATGCGGCTCGCCGATGGCTCTTCCGCACTTGCTTCCATCATGGTTACACCAGCGATATGAACCACCAAACCAGCCTCATCACTGGCCGACTCATCCATAACACCCTTGTTATTACCCGTGCTGCCCGTATTAATACTGCTTGTATTAGCCGCAACAGTTACCGCCGATGGTGATGGCAACCCGGCGATCAAACCATTTTCCAGCCGGGTCAGATGGGCTTGCAAGCCGGAGAATTGATGTACCCCGGTACTCAGGGTCTGGCCATCGAAGACAATCGACGGTACTTCATAACGCCCAAGACTGAACAACATCCCCTGCTTCCTGGCAATTGCATTGGCACTGTCGGGCAGCTGTAACGTCAAACCATTCACCACCAGCTGCTCCAGCGTCTGAACACTGCGATCAGCACGAATCCCGTTCAGGTTCAGCTCTTCCAGCGACACCGGCGGCTGGTTACCCACCACGGCATCGAAGTGTTTGAAGGTGACATCACCGGTCAATTCCGGATCACGCCGCCAGTCGTTGAGCGCCCCTTGCCAGCTAAAGATCAGTGGCTGCTTTAAATCGACTGGCTGCGGCTGACTGATATGCAACTCCGCCACTTGCAGAGAGCCTTGCAGATCAATGGGTAAATTTTCAGCGCTGTTTACCAGGCCAACGGTCATTTCATTGGCAGTGATACGAGCCTGTATACCGTCTTGCTGCCAACGCAGGTCAACATCATTGACGACGATGCCCTGCAACAACACCTCAAACTGGCGACTAACGGCGTTAGCACTGCTACTGGCATTGGTCGTCGTGGCATGAGAATCAGCACTTGCTGGCGCTGCAGTCTCGTCCGCAGCTGCGGCGCTGGTGGGTAATTGCAACGGTAATCCGGCAATGTTGCCGTCATAGTAACGACCATCCAGCGATACACCGGCAATGGTCTGTTGCCCGACAGATAGCGTGATCCCATCAAACGCCAGTGTATTAGCCTTATATCGATTCAGGGCAAACAAGGTCACCGGTTCTGCTGTTGGGGTGACACTGGCATCGACGCGACTTTTAATACTGACGCCGTCGAGTTGGAATTGGCTCAAATTCTGTTGTTCTGCGTCGGCAACCAGCCCCTGCAGCTTCAGACTGCCAAACCCGGCCTGAGTCGTATCCAGCAACGTCAATGCTAATGGGCCGATAGCAAGATCACCGCTAACCCCCGGATCTGTATGCCAGTGCGTCAGGCGGCCTTGCCACTTCAGCAGCATCGGCTGATCCAGCGTCAGAGTTTGTGGTGTACCCGCAGGCAAGCCGGGTATCAGAGTGTTCAAATCCAGATCTGGCGCCAGGCTCTGCAATAATTGCTGGTTGCCGGACAGTCGATCCAGCGACAGGGTTGCTGCCAGTTCAATATCGTCATCCGTGCGGCTGTCAAAACCGCTTATATCGACGGAAGGCATACTCAGCTGAGTATCCAGGCCATCTTGCTGCCAGCCCAGTAACCAGTCTGTCAGACTGAGATTGCCCAGTCGAACAGCCCATGATGTTGATGCGGCGGTTGTCTGGCTGTTTTCAGTTGCCGTCTCAGCGCCGTTCGCTGCCAGCGGCAAAGAGAGTCCGGCCACCAGTAACTGATCCCCCTGACGGACAGCAGCAAGCCGTACCCCATCCAGTCGCAGCCGGGTAATATCAATCAGTTGGTGTTGAATCTGGCCAGTATCAATATCCAGCGTGAGCTGTCCGATACGGGTTGCTCCGGCACCCACTCCCGGATGTTGCAAGGTCACCCCGGTCAGGGTCAGTTCACCACTGATCACCGCCAACTGCCAGTCGGTCAACGTCAGTTGATAATCCTCACCCTGGTCGGCATACCATTGTTGCAACCAGGAAAGCGCCAGTGGCGGACCGGCAAAACGGATCAGCGGGATTGATAAAATCAGTAACACCAATAACAGCAGAAAAGAACGTCCCAGCCAGAACAGCCATCCCCGCGACACAGCTGTTGCAGAGGATGGGGCTGAAGGCCGGTTATTGGGTGACTTGCTGGCAGCCATGCTGTCTCCTGATAGTGCAAAAATAAGTTGCATACAAAAATACGTTACATACTAAGTTGCATACATTGTTACGTTGGTGCGCAGCCGCTGACCACCTGGCCTGTCACTATCCCCATAAAGCATCGCGTAAACCACTGGCCCTTTCGACCCGACTGGCCAGTCCCTGCTGCCAACAACTCTGACTGGTCAGCAAGACAAAGTGCTCACGTGCACGGGTAATGGCGGTGTATACCAGTTCCCGCGTGATCACCGCCTGCCAGACCGGAGGTAACAGCAGTTGCACAGCACGAAACTCTGAACCCTGGCTTTTATGGACTGTCATGGCGAAAGAAGTTTCATGACTGGGCAAACGACTGGGCAACAGCTGCCGGACACCACCATCAGCGGTCTGAAACACCACCCGCAGAGCACCACTGGCATCTGCCACCGTCACGCCGATATCGCCGTTAAACAGACCGAGATCATAATCATTACGGGTAACCAGCACCGGCCTGCCAGAGTACCACAGGCTATCGAACGTACGCTTGAGCAGACCGGCACGGGTCAGCAATTCTTCGATGCGGGCATTGATTACCTCAACACCAAACGGCCCCTGCCGAGTCGCCACCAGCACCTGAAAATCATTAAACGCCGCCAGCATACGCTGGCTGTCCGCTGCCGCGACCGCTTCACAATAGTGGCGATAACCCTCAATCAGCACATCCTGCCATGGCTGGCTGCCGCCAACCGGCTCGCTGGTGTCGAGCGGATGCAGCAGTAACTCAATGTCGTCGTAGCGGGGAAACATATTCAACGCCGCAGTGACATCACCGCAGTTGGTCGCCGCCGCTAACTGACCAATGCCGCTGTTGGCATCAAAACGATGGGATATCTGCAGTTGCACCACGGCGTTAACCATTGGGTGGTGAGTGTCATCTGCCACGGAGTCGGGCCGACCAAGCGCCGGGTTATAACCACACAGGGATTCAACCTGCTGGCCAAAGTCGGTATCTGGCCAGTGGACAGCACCGGCATCACACAGATCAGCCAGTACACTGCCCGCTTCCACCGACGCCAGCTGATCCTTGTCGCCCAGTAACACCAGCCGTGCCGTCGGAGCCAGCGCACTCATCAGTTGATACATCATCGCCAGATCGATCATCGACGATTCATCCACCACCACACAGTCATACGGCAAATGCCGTTGTGGGCCAAAACGGAAGCCACCGGGGTGCCAGCCCAGTAACCGATGCAAGGTAAAGCTGACGTCCGGAATACGTTCTGCCATGGCAATACCACCCCGTAATTTGGCCGCCCGAATGGACTCGGTCATACGCGCTGCGGCCTTACCCGTAGGTGCGGCCAATGCAATGCGTAATGATGGCTGCAGCGTCAGCAAGGCACTCAGCAAACGCGTAACCGTGGTCGTTTTGCCAGTACCCGGGCCGCCGGTGATCACACTGAAATGTTGCAAGCAGGCGGTTGTCGCCGCCATTGCCTGCCAGTCGTGCTGGCCATCAAGCTGACGCGGGAACAGCGTCGTCAATGCTTGCCGTAAATCAGGCTGCTGCACACTCTGCTCCGCTGACAGATCCAGACGCCCCTTGATTTGCTGCTCCAAGCCACTTTGATAGAAAAAATACCGCGCCAGGTAGACACGTAATACCGGTTTACCCGCCACCTGTCGCTGCTCCAGCACCAGAGGCTGACCCTGATAAGCATCGGCCACCAACATCTCGTCGTCACACGGACACCACCAGCAACCCTGACAAGAACGTAGCCAGTCGCGCCAATGTTCGATAACTGGCCAGCTGGCCGCCAGTTCCGGCAGCGGCGCGTGATCCAGTGGCAAACACACTTGTCCCCGGCCCAGTACCACCGACACCAACGCTGCAGCCAGATACAAGGCCTGCGCCTGCTCCGGCGGGCACTGTCCTTCGTACTCCAGCAGTTGCCGACTGAGTTGCTGATCAATCTCCCGCAGTCGCCCGGAATCCCTTAACCGCACCAGTAGCGGTGACAAGGATGTCCGCGCTGTTAATGGTGCCAGCACCGGTACCAGCCGACGCCCAGACGCAGACTCATGGATAACAGTGATCATAAATCCAGTTCTCCCTGAATCTGTTGTTGCGGAAGTGGTGTCGACAGCTGGCGCTCCTGAACCTCTGCCACCCCGGTCTGACGCAGCAGCCGCTGCTGCCAGCGTTGCAGTGCTTGCGGATCGATGGCGCGAAAATAAACGCCGGGACACGGGTCAGATGGATGACCAGCACCAGCAACCGTCTTGGGGCCCATGCCCCGCAAAAACAGGTAATACACGCCACCGAGGTGACGCTGTGGCGCATAGTCCGGTAGCCGCTGACGCAAAAACTGATCCAGTGCCAGGGTATAAATCCAGGCCTGCAAATCATAATGATGCTCCACCATGCTCTGCTGCAGCGCGGCTCCAGTGTAGTGTTGGGGCTGGTCGCCAAGATAATTCGATTTGTAATCCACCAGGTAATAACGCCCCTGGAAACAGAACATCAGGTCGATAAAGCCTTTCAGATAGCCCGTCACCGGGCTGAACTCCAGCCGTGGACGCCAGATACCTTCGACGTCGCGGTCGGATTCAATTAACAGGCTGTTGAGCTGCTCCGACCGCAACTCGCCAATCGGCAAGCAGAATTCCATTTCGTCCAGCCGTTGCTGTGACTCCAGCGCTGCCAGCGACAATCCCGACACTGCATCTAATGGTGTATTCACCACGCCAATCAGCCAGTCGGCCAGGCGGCCAGACAACGGCTGCTGAGCCTGGTTCTGACCATCGGTGGCGTCTGGTAACAAGCCAAAACGACTCAGCTCAGCGGGTAAAATGGTATCGGTCAGCGTCTCTCGGGTATGAAAATCCCATTGCTCCAGCACGCTGTGCAAACACGTACCGGCCTGGGCACCGCGGGGAAAGCTGATCGCCACCGATTCGGCAAAAGCCGTATCAAACAAGACCGGTGCTGACGACGGATTAACGTTAGTAGCGCTGCTGGACGGATTGCGGTTGGCTTCATCGAGGCGCAAATTATCAGCTTCCGCAAACCCCACCGGGTTGCCAGCGTCTGCCTCGGCAGCACTGGAATAGCCGGCTTCACTCGGCCCAGCGGCGTGATAACTCAGCGCCGTAAAACTGCTGACGCGCCACCACTGGTTCAGTCGGCGGGAAAAGTCCAGCGCCTGCGGCACATGAGTCGCGGCAGGCAACAGTGGCCGATCACCGTCAGGCCAGCCCGGCCACTGGCTCATCTGAATCCTGTCACCAAGGTGCTGACCCAGTTGCTGATTCGCCGTCCCGGTCGTTTGCAGCAGCTCTCCCAGTGCCGAGGTATCCAGCAACCGGGTTTTCTTACTCATCGCCGCCGACAACCAGATAAAACAGCCCTGCACTGGTCGAGTCAGCGCCACGTATAACAACCGCATCATTTCTGCCTTACTGTCGCGGGTGGCCATCTCTCTGGCGTTTTTATCCGGATCCAGATTCACCACCACGCCCTGTTGCTCGTCGAAGTACTGCACCGACCGGGATCTGGGATTCAGAGCGTAACTGTCGCTCCAGAGAAAAGGCAGAAAGACCAGCGGATATTCCAGCCCCTTGGATTTGTGAATGGTGACAATCGACACCAGATTGGCGTCGGTTTCCAGCCGCAACTGGGCTTCATCACCACTGCTGGCTTCGTCCAGCACTTGTTCGGTAAACCAGCGCAGTAACGCCTGATGCCCACGCAAACGGCGACTGGCCTGCTGCAACAGTTCACCAAGATGCAACAGATTGGTCAGTATGCGTTCACCATCAACGAGCTGACGTAACCGCACCGCCCGGTCGTTATCGTTAAGCCAGCGCATCAGGCTGGCCATAATGCCATTGCGTAACCAGCAATCGTGGTAACCCTGAACCTGGGCCAGTTGTTGTTCCCAGGCGGCTTCCTCTACTAACAACTGGTGCAGCTGCTCACTGCGGTAGCCTTGCAGCGACGTCGCCAGCGCATTACGCACCGCCCGCTCGTTCGCCGGTTCGGCGATCGCGGCCAGCCAGCTCAGCAGCTCCGCCGCTTCCAGGCTGCGAAAGACCGAATGCCGCGACAGGAACACCGCTCCGACACCGGCTCGCGACAGGGCCTTTTTCATGATCTGGGCCTGTTTGTGACTGCGTACCAGCACCGCCATATCCCGCGCCAGTACCGGCTGATCGCCCAGCTGGCCGGTACCGGTCAATAATGCCCGAATACTGCTGGCACACTGCTGCGCACAACGCCAGACACCCTGATCGCGGTTTTCTTCCACCTCATCAAACCAGAGTTGCAGTGGTTGCGCTGGCACTGTGTCCCCGGCCAAAGTCAGCCGCAACGGCTGCTGATCTTCCTTGCCTGCGGCCTTGACTCGATGAAACGGAATATCGTCGTCGAAGACAAATGGCGCCGGATGCTCGGCAAACAGATCGTTAACTCCAGCAACCAGATCGCTATGACTGCGCCAGTTGGTATCCAGCGTAAAGATACGTTCCGGTTTCATCGCCCTGCGGGCTTCGATATAGGTAAAAATATCCGCTCCCCGAAAGGCATAAATGGCCTGCTTCGGGTCGCCAATGGCGGTCAGACCCCAGGCAGGCAGCGCAGCCGAGGCATGCTTATTGTTGCCGCCCTGATCTTCGTCAACGTGGCCCTGAGTGGCAGCCGGATCAGCCTTCAAAGTGGACGCACCAGCGGGATAATGAGCAGGATAAATAGTGGCAAAAATCCGGTATTGCAGCGGGTCAGTATCTTGAAATTCATCAATCAGGGCAACGGGATACAGGCTGCGAATCTGCTCTGCCAACGGTTGCCCCATCGGCCCACTCAGCGCCGTATCCAGTAACCGCAACAAGTCATCCGGAGACATCGCGCCAGCCTGCTCCAGCAACGCGATATAACGCTCCCGAACCTCACCAAACCAGACAACGGGTAACATCGAGCGCAGCTGTTGCAGCTGGGAAAGGTAGGGTTGCAGCGTTTCTACCAGTGCTTGTATCTGCTCGAACAGCGCGTGTTGCGGCGTTACGCCGTTCTTTTTGGTTTTCTCACGCAACATCCCGCTGCCAAAATGGCCGAGTTTGTCTGGCACATTGAACGAAAAGGGAGCGCTGAAGTACAAACCGATTTCCCGTATCCAGCCTGGCACCGAAGCCTTGCGATAGGAGTTGCCATTAAGATCCCCAGCCTGCAGCAGCTCCAGAATCTGCTGATCACCCAATTGCTGCCAAAGCTTGCCCACCTGCTCAAAACAGCGTTCTGCATCGTGCCAGTGCTGCGGCAATAACACCTGGCCCGGCGCGGGTGAAGGAATAAAACAGGCGTCTGGCCGGGCAAACCAGTTGCGCACAGTCAACATCAGTTCGGCCGGTGTCGGAAACACCGCCGACAGCCATTCCGTTGCCAATACCTGCTGGTGATACAAGCCATTACGCCAGACATCCTCGCAGGCCTGGCGCAAATACTGATCAGCATCCAGCACCAGCTCGGCACTGAACATCACCCCGGTATCAAAGGCAAACTGCTTCAGCATGCGCTGGCAAAACCCATGAATGGTAAAAATACTGGCATCGTCCATGCGTGCCAGATTGGCCTGCAACCAGGTCGCCAGCGTTTGCAAGCCGGCATCATCCAGCCCCAGTTGCGCAACCCACTGGCCAAATAAATCATCATCAACGGGCTGGCCACCACGCATGCGCACGACATCTTCAAAATTATGACGGATACGCTCACGAATACGGCCACGCAACTCTTCGGTGGCGGCATTGGTAAAGGTCACCACCAACACCTGGTCACAGCTCAATTGCGCCAGACCCGTGTGATGCCCAATCAGCAAGCGACTGTAGAGACTGGCGATGGTGTAGGTTTTACCGGTGCCAGCACTGGCTTCGATCAACGACTGGCCCAGTAACGGAAAGGTGGATATATCCAGCGGATTCACCGTGGCCGTATCCGGGCTGACGGTGGCTACGGTGTTGGCGGGCGTATTGGTCATTGCTCATCCTCCAGCCGACGGTAATGTGCGACCAGCGGTTTCACCAGCCAGTCAAATCGTGCCAGCCACTCAGCTCGTTGCACTGGCTGTTCCAGCTGATCAGCCAGCGGCGGGAAACACCGCAGCATAGCCACCGACGCCAATTCACCGAATACCTGTTCGGCGGCTTTAGCCACCACATCCGCTTGCTCATCCTCTTCGGCCTGAACCAATTGCCAGAGCAAATCCGGCAACAATGGCTGAGGCTGGCACCAGCCACGTAAATAAAATGCCACGCAGGCCGCCAGAATTTCCCCGGCCTGTTGTTGTGACGGCGCCGTCAATTGGTGTCTCTCGACCTTCTTTTTACTGTCCAGGCCCAACACCAACGTATGGGTAATGGCGTCGCCATGAACCCGTCGCGCCAATACCAGCTCCAGCCAGGCTGCCAATAGCTGTCTGCCGCGAATACCACCGGGCCGGTAACGGATCAACGTCGACCCGACACAATGGCCCAGCTCACCTTCGATTTGCCAGCACAGGGGAGAACTGGCGGGAAGCCGACCAGCTGCAAACAAACCGACCAGCTCATCAGCAGCCAGTTCAACCGGTGTTACCAGTGCTCGACTGGCAATAGCCGTGGTATCTGCACCAGCCTCTGCTGCGGTCTCTCGGGCAAGCCGTATCGCCTCGGTCAAAGGCAGCACCGAAGCCTGTAATTTTTGCGCCGTCAGTTGCCCCAACGCGTTCACCGGCAACTGGCCTAACGCCTGCAGACGCTCAAGGCGGCTGTTTTGGGCTTGCGGCTCTGGTTCTGACTCCGGTTCATGCGCCATGATTGTCTGCTCTCCCAACTGGCTGTCCAGCTCATCATTGCGATAAAGGTAGCGCTCCAGATGATCCAGTCCAAAGGGTTCTTCTGCCGGGTGATCTTGCCAGTAAGGCGTCAGGTTGGCGCGCAAGCGGCGCTTGAGAAAAAAATCCGCGTTGTTATTCAACGCACTGACTATATCCGTCAGCTCAATCGCCACTCGCTCACCCTCATGCAGCGGCAGCAATTCTTCGGGTAGCGGCAAGATGCTGGACAGAAAGTCGCTTTCGGCGGTTGATGGTGACAGCGGTTGATGACTGCCAGCCACCTTGGCCCACAGCGGATGGTAGCCAGTAATCCGATTGGCACTCATCGACTTGCTGACATTGGCAGCGGAGTCAGAATTGGTGGTATGGGCATCCAGCGGCAAATATACGCCAGCGCCAAAAGGTTGCAGCGGTATTTCTTCAATCAGCCACTGACGCATGGCGCTGCGACTCTGCTGATGCGGTAATGACTGCTGCTGCGACAGGCAAAAGCTGTCGCATATATAGTCCACCAGTTCACTGACCAGTACCGAAGGCTGTTGCTCGTTGTTCTCCCGCACGCCATGGCCACGAAAGCTGATGTACAAGTGTTGCTGCGCTGAAGTCACTGCTTCCAGAAACAGATAACGGTCATCGTCGCGGCGCGAGCGGTCACCGAGACGGCGTTGGCCGGAAGCCAGCAAATCAAAACCGACCGGTGGTACCCGCCGGGGATAATCAACGTCGTTCATCCCCAGTAAGCACACGACTTTGAACGGAATCGAGCGCATCGGCATCAGCGTACAAAAATTCACCGGCCCGGCCAGAAAACGCTGCCAGCCACCTTGCTGCCCTAATTGTTCATTAAACCAGGCCCGCACCACTCGTCCGGACAGGGTGATGGCACTGGCACCACCATCTGTACCACCATCTGTACCACCATCTGTACCACCATCTGTACCACCATCTGTACCACCGTCCGCAGCTGACGGCGGGGTTGACGGTGATGCAGTTGTACCCGTATCGGTTGACGAACCCGCCACCACCGCGCTTTGTTCCAGCTCCTGCCGCCACAACATCAGCGCATCGCGCACCCGTTGCAGCGAACCGGCCTGCTGCTGTTGCTCCGCCAAACTGATGCCATCGGCGCGGCTGAAATCGGTACAAAAAAACTCATCCAGCAGCGCTGGCAAGTGGGTTAACCAATCGGCCGGATCTGTTAACTGGCCAAGGGTATGCTGCCAGTATTCCAGACCATCGACAAAACCCAGCAATTTACCAAGTAATTCTGCACCGGTGCCTTCGACCGCCGCAATCGGCCAGTCACCTTGCCAACCTGGTGTGTACTGACTACCGGGCAATATTTCTGGAATCATCAAGCCCAGCAATAACTGGCGTAATCCCTTGCGCCAGCTGTTTTGTTCAAACACCGGCAAGCCAAGACGGCCACGCTGCGCGCCATCCAGACCCCAGCGAATATTCGCTCGCGCCAGCCAGTCCTTAATGGTATCCAGCTCATTCTGGGCAATACCAAAACGGCCACGAATGGCCGCCACATCCAGCCAGTCTTGTACCTCAGTAATGGTCAGGCGACTTTCTGCCAACCCCAATAACGACAAGAAGGTTTCGATTAACGGGTTTTCCATCAATATCGACTGGTCGGCAATGGCCCAGGGGATTCGCAAACTATTGCCACCAACGGACTGATCGACACTGGCAAACACGGCATCGATATAAGGCGCGTACGCATCGATATCCGGCACCATCACCACCACATCACGGGGGTTCAACTCTGGATGGCGACTAAACCAGTTCAATAACTGATCGTGTAATCGCTGCACTTCACGTAGCGGGCTGTGGGCCGACACCAGCTTGAGGCTGTCGTCATCCGGCAGCACCACCTGTTTGAAACGACTGTGCTGCAATGCCTCGGCAGTAAATGCTGCCTGTTGGCGATCCTGCAATTCGAGAATATCGTGCTGTACGGATTGCAGCAGATTCATTTCATCTAACGACTGATCAGTATCAACCCAGGCTTCGACATCCAACGCCAGCTCGGTATCATGCACCAGTGTCAGAAAGTCACGTCCCAACTGACCCCAGCTGGCCAGTAGCGGATTGCCCCGATCGAGATAGGCCGCTGCTTCCGGTTGGCGCTGTAAAATTCGTAAGCGACGTCGATCATCAACAATATCGCCCCAGAAGTTACGGCACGGATTAAGCAGAAAAAAGTGCACTTCCACCACACTGGAAATAGCATCCAGCACCTGCCAGTAACTGCCTGGCAACGCCGCAATGCCGAATACAAACAGCCGTTTTGGCAAATCGGCCAGCCGTTCGGGATAACGGCGGACCAGCTCAGCCAACTGCTCCATCAACCGCGCCCGGTGAGCCAGGCTGTGACCCTGTTGCTCACTATCAGCCACCAGTGCCCGCCAAACCACCGGTTGCCACGGATGGCGACTGACATCGGCACCTTCGATCTGATTCTCACCGGCCTCCCAAGCCAGTAACCAATCCGGCCGATAGACCAGATACTGGTCAAACACATCGGCAATCGTCTGTGCCAGCTGATAACACTTGATGCCCTGCTCATCGTTATCGAGATAATGGGCAATCGCCTTGCACGGATGGTCATCATCTGCGCCAGCAACCAGGCCCGGCAGCAAGCGCATCAGTTTCCAGACCATCAATTGCTTGTCAAAATGGGAGCGTTCCGGCAGATCCGGCCGCAGCCGATTAAACACTTGCCAGATAAAACTGAACGGCAACGGAAACTCCAGCTGCGCTGACACCCCCAGACCTTCGGCGATGTTCAATTTGAGCCAATGTGCCATACCCTGACTTTGCACCAGAATCGCCTCCCGCTCGAAGGGCGACGGCGGGTTTTGCTGCATCAACGACAGCAAAATACCTTTCAGAACATCGAGATCATTGGAGTGGTAGAGTTTGAGCATGCAATCCGTTACCTGATGACCAACAAAAGTGTCATTCTAACAGGGACAGCCAGATTCACCGTCGGGCAAATTGCCTGCCACCTGACGGACGGTGCAGTCAGTTTGTTGGACGACTCGACAGCAACCTGATTGGCCATTATCTTCCCTGTCGCATTTTAATAACCAACCTCTCTTCAGGGATACGCCATGCCGAGCAGAATGGATGCCTATACCGAAAAACAGCGTGGGATCTATTACAACGCCTTCCGCCAGCCAATGGCACAACCTGAACTACAACTAACCGGGGCCAATCCACCAGCAGACAGTGGCCTGTTGCTGATATTACGCTACCCCGACGCCCTGACCCGGTTGCTGACCCAGGCCAGCACCGCCATCGGCGATGTTATTCCTGCCATTCCCTATGCCGCCGACAACCTGCATACCACACTGGCAACCGGCAGCAAACTGACCCAAAGCACGGAAAACGAAGCCAATGCCCTGGAGATTCAGGTCAATAACTGGTTTATGAACCACGCTCTGCCGCTGGCACAAACCAGACTCGATCACATCTCTATCACCTTCACCGACTGGCTTTTCAACAGCAACACCCTGATTGCCGCCAGCAAAGCCAACGCCGGATTCTGGCAACTGGCCGAGCAACTGGTCGACAGCGCCAATCGGGCTGATATCGCACTGAGCATGCCCTGGGGCAGCCATATTACCGTCTCCCGTTTTCTCGCCGAACAACAATCGGCTGATATTATTCGGGCAACCGTTCGGGATCTGGCCCCCCTACCCTGGACGCCCGTTTCACCGTGCGGTGTTGAACTGGTGCGTTTTCACTGTGATGCCCGTGGGTTTCGTTTTTTTCGCCGTGAAGACTGGTCTTGCTGATACTCCTCTGGCTATCAGTGCCATGCAAAAAATCTGATAATTCAATGCGACATACGGTGTATATTCGCTCTCAAGCTGTGAACAGCATGACCGAAGTCACCCTCACCCAATCACAGGGTGACAACAGAAGGGTGCATCTGAAAACATAGCGCGCGATGAAAGGACAAGGTAAAAATCGACGAAAAAGCGCACGCTTATACGGATGCAGGCGTTAGAGCGACGCAGGAAGCCAAAGCCGAGTGTATGCATGATACATGAGCATTTTGAGTCGATTTTTAACGCCGTCATGTCGAATGCTGTTATTTAAAGATGTGCACAGAACCATTCAGAACGGGAAAACATAACACCATGACAGAGGTTACCCGTGGTCGGCTGACCACTCGCACCATCGCCATGCCAAGCGACACTAACCCTGCCGGAGATATCTTCGGAGGCTGGGTACTCTCCCAAATGGACATCGCGGCCGGTATTTGTGCCGGTCAGCGCGCACAAGGGCGCGTGGTTACCGTCGCCGTTGACAGCATGAGTTTTATTCGTCCCGTCAAGGTTGGCGATATACTCGGCGTCTACACCGAAGTGGCCCACAGCGGCCGTACTTCCATGAAAATACACGTCGAAGCCTGGGTACGCCGTGGGCGCATAGGCCAACGGGAAAAAGTCACCGAAGCGACGTTTAAATTTGTCTCTATTGACGACGACGGCGCACCAACGCCTATACCGGATGAAAAAGACCTGCCCAAATACGTATTGGAAAACGGTAACTGCGAATTCTGATTTTTGCGTCTTGTTTGTAGCAGCACACTCTTGTGCCTGTGCCGCTACAAACAGATTATTATTCTTGCACTTGGCCCACGCCTGATAACATCACGCTAATATCACTGAGATTCTCAAAAAACAGCAACATTGGCTATTCAGATATTGTCGCTGGCAGTATCGGTATTTTCATCGGTATCCTGCTGATACTCACTGGTATCACCAGGCCGTAACTGACGCTGCATGCCCATCAGGAAGTTGCGTAATATCTGATCCTTGCATTCACGATAATGCTTATGTCCCGGTTTGCGGAAGAAAGCACTCAACTCAGGCTTGCTTAAACGAAAACCAACCACCTGCAAGGTTTCGAGAATATCTTCTGCCTTCATATCCAGCGCAATACGTAATTTTCGCAAGATCATATTATTATTCAAACGCACTTCCAGTTCAGGCTGAACGCCATCCAGCTTACCGCGTCGGGTATTGATAAAACCATTTAAAAAAGCTGCCAGATCGGTATCCGTGGCTTCACTATAGGATTCATCACCTTCCTTTTTTAACCAGCCAGAGACCTGCTCTTTGGTAACGGTGTAATCCGCAGTGGCAAATATGTCCACCATCAGGGAATCTTTAAGGTCAAAGGTATATCGAATACGGCGAAAGACATCGTTATTGGTCAAAATAAATCCTGTTGTGTCAGAAACGGCGGAGTCATTACAGCATGCCGGAATTGTACAATTCTAGCAGAATCAGCCAACCACCGGGCGCATTAACAAGGCCACATGTGATTTTTAAGCCACCGGTTTTTAGTGACAGCCCGTACCAACGCGGCTGAAATAGCGCTGATTTTTTTGTATACTCCGCGCCCCGAAAAACATCACGCTCCGGTTTTACGTTCCGGGCAGCGAGGACACCATGACACTTTCCCCTGTCTCCAGTGAGACTCCGGCAAACGGCCCCTTTGTAGTCTGCGCCATGTACAAGTTTGTAACCCTCGACAACGTCGAAGCACTGCGTCAGCCGCTACTCGACGCCATGCTCAAGCTGAACGTCAAAGGCACGCTGCTGCTGGCTAACGAAGGCATCAACGGCACCGTGGCGGGTAGCCGCGAAGCCATCGACGGCCTGCTGGCTTATCTGCGTCAGGATCAACGCCTGACCAATATTGGCTGCAAGGAATCCTACGACGATGAACAACCCTTCTACCGTACCAAGGTCAAACTCAAAAAAGAGATTGTGACGATGGGTGTCGAAGGCATCGACCCCAAACGTGTCGTCGGCACCTACGTCAAACCGCAAGAATGGAACGCGCTGATTGCCGACCCGGAAGTCTTGCTGGTTGATACCCGCAACGACTACGAGGTCGGCATCGGTACCTTCAAGGGTGCATTAGACCCAAACACCAAAACCTTCCGCGAATTCCCCCAATATGTGAAGGAAAACCTCGACCCGGAAAAACACAAGAAAATCGCCATGTTCTGTACCGGCGGCATACGCTGTGAAAAGTCCACCGCCTACCTGAAAGAACAGGGTTTTGACGAGGTCTATCACCTCGAAGGCGGTATTCTGAAATACTTGGAAGAAGTGCCTGAAGAAGACACCCTGTGGGAAGGCGAATGCTTTGTCTTCGACAATCGCGTGACGGTTAACCATAAACTGGAAAAAGGCGAATTCGACCAGTGTCATGCCTGTCGCCGCCCAATCACCGAAGCCGACAAACAGTCGGAACATTACCTGCAGGGCGTTAGTTGCCACTTTTGTATTGATGAATATTCAGACCAGCAACGCGACCGTTTCCGCCAGCGCGAACATCAGATGCAGCTGGCCAAACAACGCGGCGAAGAACACCTGGGGAACGACCTGCAAGACATCATAGAACAGCGCCGTCAGGAAAAACTGGCTTTCAAGGAACAGCAGCGGCAACAAGATTAAGACGTGCGCCGAGAGCATGGGACAGAGATTTGAGGCGTGACCAGCCACACGTTAATCACTACCCCATCCTTGTCAGGTCAGCTCTTTAATCGCTGCGGTGATGCCTTCTACACTGAGTGGATACATACGGTTTTCCATCAATTGCTGAATCATACCGAGTGAGCCATAAGGCCCCCACCATTGTTGCGGGGTGGGGTTAAGCCAGGCGACGTGAGGGAACTGCCGGGTAATGCGTTGTAGCCAGACCGCTCCGGCTTCGTCGTTGTAATGTTCAACGCTGCCGCCCACATGAGTCACTTCGTAGGGGGCCATGCTGGCGTCGCCGACGAAAATGATTTTGTAGTCGCTGCCGTATTTGTGCAAGACGTCCCAGGTGCTGATACGTTCCTGGTGGCGGCGGTTATTGTTGCGCCACACCGATTCATACAGACAGTTATGGAAGTAGAAGCTTTCCATGTGTTTGAACTCGGCACGGGCGGCGGAAAAGAGTTCTTCACAAGCGCGGATATGTTCATCCATGGAGCCGCCGACGTCAAAGAAGAGCAGGACTTTGATGGCGTTATGGCGTTCGGGCACCAGCTTGAGATCAAGGTAACCAGCGTTCTGGGCGGTGGCGCGGATGGTGTCGTCAAGGTCGAGCTGGTCAGCCGCACCCTGGCGGGCGAATTTACGCAGTCGGCGCAGCGCCACCTTGACGTTACGAATGCCCAACTCGATGCTGTCGTCGAGGTTGCGGTAGTTGCGTTCTTCCCACACTTTAACGGCTTTGCGATGGCGGCTTTCGCCCTGCTCTATGCGTATGCCTTCAGGGTTGTAGCCGAACGCGCCAAAGGCTGAAGTACCGCCAGTGCCGATGTTCTTGCTGCCGCCCTGATGACGCTTGGTCTGGTTTTCCAGTCGCTCCCGCAAGGCTTCGAGTATTTTATCAAGGCTGCCCAGCCCTTGCACTTCGGCTTTCTGGGCTTCGGTCATCACCCGTTCCATTTCCTTGCGCAACCAGTCTTCGGGCAGGTTCAATTCGTCGAGAGCACCCGAAAAGGACTCCAGTCCACTGAAGTAGGTGGCAAAGGCGCGGTCAAAACGATCGTAGTACTTTTCGTCTTTCACCAGACAAAGCCGTGCCAGCGCGTAGAACTCATCGGCGTCGGCGAACACCAGGCCGTGTTGCAACGCCCGCAGCAGATCGAGGTATTCTCGTACTGACGCCGGAACACCGGAGGCCCTGACAACCTGGAAGAAATCAATCAGCACAATCAGCTCCGGCGGCGGCTCATAAAGGCAAGTTTTTCTAACAGCTGTACGTCTTGCTCGTTTTTCACCAGCGCACCGTGTAATGGCGGAATCGCCTGGGTACCTTGCTTGTTTTGCAGGGCATCGAGGCCAATGTCGTCGGCCAGCAGCAATTTGAGCCAGTCGATCATTTCCGAGGTGGACGGTTTTTTCTTCAGACCTGGCACCTTACGCAGATCAAAGAACACATCCAGTGCCGTGCTGACCAACGCTTGCTTGATGTTGTCGAAGTGCACATCAACAATGCGTTGCATGGTGTCGCGATCAGGGAAGTCGATGTAGTGGAAAAAGCAGCGCCGCAGGAAGGCGTCGGGCAGTTCTTTTTCGTTATTGCTGGTGATCAAAATAATCGGGCGATGCCTGGCCACCACCTTTTCCTGAGTCTCGTAGACAAAAAACTCCATTTTATCGAGTTCGAGCAACAAGTCGTTGGGGAATTCAATGTCGGCCTTGTCGATTTCATCAATCAGCAACACCACGGGCTTATCAGCGTCAAAGGCTTCCCAGAGTTTGCCCTTCACAATGTAATTACGAATATCGTGTACCTGGTCGGAACCCAGCTGGGAATCGCGTAGCCGCGACACGGCGTCGTACTCATACAGGCCCTGATGCGCCCGAGTGGTACTTTTGATGTGCCATTGAATCAGGTCAGTGCCCAGTGCATCGGCCAATTGTTCCGCCAGCATGGTTTTGCCGGTGCCCGGCTCGCCTTTTAACAGCAGGGGTTTTTGCAGGGTAATCGCCGCATTGACCGCCATTTGCAGTTGCGGGGTGGCGATGTAGTCGCTTGTACCCTCAAAACGGGTACGCGTAGAACTAGAGCGGGGATCAGTCATGCAAACTCTCCGGGGTTTTCAGACTCCGCAGTATAAAAATACCGGCTGCTATTGGAAAGGGTCTATCAACCAAATGGAAAACATCAAATGAACACCATTCTGTCATCACGCTTTTGGGTGTCTGCCAACGCCACGCTGACGTCCGTCAGGACAGCGGACATCTTTACGATTTTAAAACGTCGCACCCAGCGGCGACTCTTTTATATGTGACAAACGGCCTGCCCAGCCAGTCTCAGCAACTATGTCGAATGTCGAAGATCCACTTTGTCATATAAATGTCACAATTATCGGAGACTATGCCCGATTTTCCTGAACCAGGATAAAACCAACCGGATGAGCCATCGCCCTGTATGAACGATACCACTGCAAACGCTCCATCAACTGAGCAGAGCAACAACCAGCTCTCCCCGAACGCCCATTGGCTGAACTGGCTGAAAATTGCCGGTCTCGTTTACTTTTTGCTAGTCGCTGTATCCATTATTGGCAGTGGCTTCAAATTATCTGCCGGAGAACATGCCAAGGAGCTGTTCGACTTTGCCAGTAACCCGCTGACAGGATTGATTGTGGGTACAGTCGCCACCGCCCTGATCCAGTCATCCAGCACGGTCACGTCTATTATTGTTGGTTTGGTCGCCGGTGGCTTGCCTGTTGAGATTGCAATTCCGATGGTGATGGGTGCCAATATTGGTACCACCATCACCAACACCATCGTCAGCCTTGGCCATGTTCGCCAGGGTGAAGAGTTTCGCCGGGCCTTTGCCGCCGCGACCGTACACGACTTTTTTAATCTGGTGTGCGTGGTGATCTTCCTGCCACTGGAAATCATGTTTGGCATGTTGCAGAAGATCGGCGGCTACATGGCTTCCTTGCTGGTCGGTGCTGACTCGCTGTCGATGAAAGGTGTCAACTTCATCAAGCCGTTGATCAAGCCACCGGTAAAATTTATCCAGCACCAGCTGGAAAGCCTGACGCCAGATACCGCCGCTGGCATCATTATGGTGGTACTGGGTATCGCGACCATTTTTGTCGTCATCACCCTGATCGGCAAACTGTTGAAGTCCTTGCTGGTTGGCAAGGCCAAAGACATTCTTCATGCCGCCGTAGGCCGTGGGCCGGTATCCGGCATTGCTTCCGGCACCCTGATTACCGTGCTGGTTCAGTCCAGCTCCACCACCACCAGCCTGATCGTGCCACTGGCCGGTAGCGGTGTCTTCAGCTTGCGGCAGATCTATCCGTTTACACTCGGGGCCAATATCGGCACCTGTGTGACCGCCCTGTTAGCAGCAACGGCCATTACCGGCCCCAATGCGGTATTTGCCCTGCAGATTGCACTGATTCACCTGATTTACAACATGATGGGCGTGATACTGATCTACAGCATCCCGTTCTTGCGTAACATTCCGCTGTGGGCGGCTGAGAAGCTCGCCAATGCCGCAGTGGCCAACAAGTTGTATGCAGGCGCGTATATTCTGGGCGTGTTTTTTGTCGCCCCACTGGTGTTGATTGGCGGAAGCCAATTGCTGGGTATTTAAGGGAACTCGTGACATGAGCGAAAACAAGCAGGAATTACAGCGCAAGATCGAAAGCCTGGAAGTTCGTCTGGCGGAATTGAAGACCCGCCTTGCCAGTGTTGAATCCGACGAGCAGCATGAAGCCATTGATCATCTCGATCAGTATCTGCAGGAAGTGGATCATGAGTACGATGATCTGCGTGCTTTCTGGCCGGTTGTGGTGAAAGAGCTACGCGGTCTGCTTGGTCGCCACTGAGCACCGGCTAAAACCAATAAAAAAGAGCGCCAGGCGCTCTTTTTTATTGGTCGGCAAACACACTTTATTACGCCATCACAATATCCTGACTCTGACCGGGTTGTAATGGATCGGCACCAAAACGGTTTTCTCCTTCTGTACCTTTGCTGACCGCAAAGTAGAGATAGATAAAAACACCCACCAGCGGTACCAGGTTAATCAGTACCCACCAGCCACTGCGATTACAGTCGTGCATACGGCGAATACTGACAGCCAGCGAGGGAACAATAATTGCCACGCCGTAAAAACCCAACAACACGCCGACCAGCATGGCTTCTGTCGCCGCAGCCAGTACGGCCAAGACGACGTAAATAACCAGGGTAAACAGATAGAACAGCCAGTATTCCTTCCGGCCCGAACGTCCCTGAAAATCCAGTGACCGCTTGAATGCAGTGATAACACTTTCCATAGTTGCGCTCCTTTGCCCCGTTTCCATGTCGGCCAGGTGCCGGGGATACACCTGAACGATCTTTATTCTACTGCGTTGGGTACGACATACCCTGACTAGCGTAGCAGGATGAGACCAAGGTCAAACTTTTGCTTCTGACGCTGTCTCCGGCGGCTGCATCAATGTAAAGACGGCCCCTTCTTGCTCGGTATTAATCGCCCGAATCGGATACGGAATCGTGATGCCTTCTTCACCATAGCGTTTGTGCAGAGCCTTGATAAAAGCGGATTTTACGGCAAAATTATCGACATACTCCCGCGCTCTTAGTACCACGGTAAAGTTAATGCTGGAATCGGCAAAGGAATGAAACATCACCCGAGGAGTGAAAGACGGTTCGGCCCCTTCTACCCGCTGCAAGACCTCGCTGGCGACCTCCTTGGTGATCACTTCAACCTGTTCCAAGTCGGAACTGTAGTGCACCCCGACTTCGACCAGCACCGACAATTCCTTGACCGGGTAGTCATAATTGACGATACGGGACTGGGAAATCTGACTGTTAGGCAAGATCACCGTGTTGTTTTGCAGCATCTTGATCCAGGTCGAGCGCCAGCCGATTTTCTGAACGTAGCCCTGCTCACCGGAATCCAGTTCAATAAAGTCACCCACCTGAAACGGCTTGTCGACCAGCAACTGCACACCGGAAAAAAAGTTCTCCAATGTCGGCTGCAAGGCCAGCGCCACCGCCAGAGAGGTAATCCCCAGTGAAGCAATAATCGGCGTAACCGACACCCCCAGAGTGCCCAGCAACACCAGCAATCCCAAGCCAAAGACCAGCCCGCGCAGCAGTCCACGGGCGATACCCTGACTGTTGTATAACAACGACGAGCTGCTCGCGTAATGCTCCAGGGTGCCGCGTGAGATACGATCAAAAAACACAATCAACGCCACAATCAGAAACACACGGGCCGAGTCACCGGTCACCGTGGTAAAAGTCGGACTACTAATATCGAAGTGTTCGAACAGCCGTTCTAGAATCAGCAGATGAAACCCCACCAACACAATCGTGATCGGTGCACTGAGTGCCTTGAGCAGCAAGGTATCGAAAAACCAGGGAGTACGCTGCGTTATCCGCCGCAACCGCGAAATAACAATTCCCTTCAGCGCCAGCATCAACAACAGAGATACCAGCGTGATACCCAGGGCGATACTCCAGGCTGGCAAATTAAATTCAGCCAGGTAGTTGGCCAGCTGATCCAGGTGGTTCATGTTTTCTCCAATCATTCAGCAGTCAATCATTGATAACCGTCAGGCGACCAATCTACCAATAGCGGCAGAAAACTGACACTACCGCAATGTTCACGATGATTAATTAAAAGCAGAGACAACCCGATGTGACGGAAAACATTAATGGAAAGCATGGAAAGCATGAACAAAACGAAAAGAAAAAGAAGTAAGGACAAGAAAATCGACCGCCACCCCACAAGCAGCAAACCGGCCCCACCGATACACTGCTGTGCCTGTTCTGTGCCCATATCCCGTATTCACATGCTGTTAAACAGACTCAACTGGCTGATGGTGGTGTAACTTTTTTGTGCGGCTTCCAGCAAGGTAGTTTGCATCGACATACGACTGACCGCTTCGGCCAAGTCTACATCCTGTAATTCCGACAATACTTGCTGATTCACCAGAGTAATATCCGCCGACAGCGAGCGGGTGTTATCCACCACATTCAGGCGCGCACCAATCTGGCTTTGGGTTCGGGAAACAGTGGCCAGTGCGTAGTCGAGATTGGTCAGGCTATCGGCAATCAACGTGGTCAAGGTGTTGGCGTCGTCGGGTGTGTCTTCGAGGTTATTGAGGCCATAGGCGAGCCGGTAAAGTGTATCTGTGACACTTTGTTTCGGGGTCGAACGTACCATCACCTGATCACCGGATTCCGGCGACCCGCTCAGCGTCAACGCCATGCCCGCCACCTCCAGCTCCCGGCCTTGAGCATAAGGCTGGTTGATCAATCCCTCCACTGGCCTTCCGTCGGAAGCTCGACGCACGGTAAAGTTTGCCTGTTCCGGCAACAGCGCCGACTCTGGATTAAAAGTAATCACCAGGTCGTCGGGATAAAAATCACCATAGGCTTCCTCGTCGATCACAAAGCCGGGATTGATCTGGGTCGTGCCCTGATTCAGCGGGTTCACTGCCGTGGTAAAGCTGTTCTTGACCGCTGTTACATCAACAAACAGGTCTTTACCAGAATCCCCTGTTGCAACGGTGGTGGTGGTGCCAATCGCAAGGAAACGCTGGCCTCCATCGCCCTGATATTCATAACGACCGTTAGGCATCTGTTGAAACGGCGCTTCCCCCCCCTGAAAACCGGCAAACATGTATTCACCATTGGCATCGCGGCTATTAAACAACCCGACCAGACTTTGCTGTATTTGCTCAACTTCAGCGGCAATGGCCTGCCGATCGCTTTTGGTCAGCGTACCGCCACCGGCTTCTACCGTCAGCTCTTTCAGCCGTGCGTAACTGTCGCTGATGCTGCCCAGCGTTACTTCTTCCAATTGCAGGCGATTGTCTGCGGCCGTCATATTGGTTTCAAACTGCTCACGCAGCGCCAGATCCTGCTCCAGTTGCAGAATTCTGGTAGCCGCAACCGGGTCATCCGATGGCGTCAATACCCGGCGGCCACTGGCCACCTGCTGCTGGGTTTTATTCAACTGTTGCTGGTTATCCAGCATATTGGCCAGGCCGGTTTTATGCATTTGCAGTGTGGTTATTCTCATACCAGATACCTCGCCATTGGCCCCGCCGGGGACTCACTGTGTGTTATCAAAAGGTTGAAATCAGAGTGTCAAACATATCGCGTGCCACCTGAATCACCTGGGCATTGGCGTTGTAAGCCAGTTCGTATTTCATCAGCGCAGCGGCCTCTTCATCAAGGTTGACGCCAGAAGCGCTGCTGTAGGCTGCTTGCGACGTGGTCAGCAGCACGTCACTGGAATCGCGGCTGGTCTGTGCTCGGCTGGTGGTTGCCCCAACCCGCTCGACCACGATGGCATAGGCTTCGGAATAGGTACTGGAACCATTAACGGTATCGCTGTTTTGTAAACCCGCCAGAGCCACGCCATTACGGCTGTCGGAAATACCGTTTTCATTGAAGCCGATGGTAAATTCATCGCCCGCCACCACAGCCCCAGCAATGCTGACGTCTATCCCCCGATAGGTGGATTCAAACACCGGCTCGGCGGCAAACAGGTTATTCCCCGGCGTATTGGTGGCCAGCGTCATGCCTTCATCCAGCACCACCTTGAGCTGTCCTCCCATGGTCAGCTTGCTGGAGCCATAAACGCCAGTGCCATTCAGCGCCATGCGGGGCTGAAACGAGAGATTGCCACGTTCATCAATCGCCACATCCAGCTCGCCGTTAAAGGCAAATCCGGCGGTCTCCAATGCCTGACGAACACCGCTCAACAATGCTTCGCCAGAGCCGTAATTGGCGCTCAGTTCAATCTCAAAGCTGCCCTGGTTTTCAATCTCGAAAGCATAGCGATATGGCCCGCCCTGGCTGAAGTCGTAACCTTCGTATTCATTAAGAATATCGTAGGGGGATTCCCCCACCTGGGTCAGGCCAATCGCCTGGCCATTGCTGACGTCGAAGCCATCGCCATGATCACCGCTGATATCGAGACTGAGGTCATCGCCGTTGAGTGCCGTGATGGTCAATGTCTCACCATCGCTGCTGGCAACAATACCCAATTCCTGAAAAGCGTAATTGGCATTAATGCGCCCGGCGAGAAAATCCGGGGTAACCGGATCCGGTACCGTCTGCGGCCAGCTATCGTCGTACTTGCGTTGGCTTGGCCCCAGCGCTTCTGTCAGCACCACACCGTTCAGCGTGACACCCAGATCCAGAAAGCCGTTGTCGTCTTCGCTAAAATGACTCAACTGCACCGTAGTACGGGCAGACGCCTCGATGCCATCGTATTCGCTCAGCTGCTCGGCAATGGCTCGAGCCGAACTATTGGCAGCCGTATTCAGCCCCGGCAAGGATTCAGCCTGGCCACTGGTCGGATCGTTATAAGAAATTGAAAACCGTTGAGCCGCCAGGCCGTTACCAGCACTGACCGTTGCCGCTGGCTCTGGCGGCTGATAAGTGGCACGCACCGGCAACTGACCACTGAAACTGGTCATCGCCAGCTGGCCCTGCTCGCCCAGATTAATACTGTTGGTAATACCGGGAATATAGGTCTGGTTACTGATCGGCGGAAACAGCGGCACGGGTTTGCCCGGATCACTGTTGTCCAGCACGTCGTAGCGGTAAGCCGAGGTAAACCTCACCAGCAACGGCGGTGTCATTTGGCCGAGTTCATCAAAGGCGGCAGTATCCAGGCTGGTCACACTGCCAGCACTAATGGCTGCGCTGCCCTGATTGCCAATCGCGGCATCCGTCATAATCGGTGAGGCCAGAGCGATTTGTTCTGCGCGGGTAATCACCAGTTCCATATTGCTGGCTTCGTTACGGGTAGGCATGATGCGAAACTCATCCCCGGCCTGAAAACTGCCACTTTCAAGGTGAATCTCAAAACCATCCACTGCCAGCACGTCTGGAAATGCACCGGAGATCGCCCCCTTCTGCACAATCTCGTTACTGTCGATCTGGCGGATACGGTAGTTAAAATTGTCCGGGCCGATAAATTCCAACTGATAATCACTGCTACTGACACTGCCCGCATCGGTGATATGCACGGATACCAACCGATCATCTGGGTTGGCATTGCCATCATCTCCCAGTGCACGGCGATAAGTCAGCGCCGGTTCATTGATATCCTGGAAGAAGTCTTCACCGACCAAACCTTCGTAATCCAGCCCCAGCTTGTGCTGCGCATTTATGGTTTCAGCAATCACCAGCGCCACCTTGCCGAGACTATTGACCACCGGATCCAGTACCTCGTTGCGGAACGCCAGCGTACCGCCCAGCGAACCACCGGTAATCTCATTCGTCACGGGAATGGCTTCATCATCACTGAGCAGATAAAGATCGTTGCGGGACGGATCACTCTGGCCCGTATCCGCCACCAGCCGGTTATAATCGTTGCCGACCACCAACGCCTGGCCCTTACCGATAAACACATTCAGGCGCGAGTCGCCCTGATCCACCACCGACACCTCCACCAGCGCCGACAGTTCAGTAATCAACCGATCACGCTGATCCATCAGCGCGTTGGGTTCTTCGCCCTGGGCCATCCCGACTGCAAACTGAATATCCTGGTTAAGCGTGGCAATGGATTCTGCGATCGCGGTGATTTCCTGCGCCATCACCCCCATCTGACCATTCAATACCAGATTCTGCTGATTCAGCTGATCACTGAGCACATCAAAGCGATCGGTCAACGCCGCTGACTGAGTCAACAACACCTCCCGCGCCGCCAGTGACGACGGATCATCTACCACCGTCTGCATCGCATCAAACATCGCTTCGAGACCAGGCTGAACGCCCGTCCCACTGTCTGCCAGCAAACTGTCTACCTGAGCGGCGTAGTCGGCCATGGTGTCATACTGATGAAAGGAGGCGGTATCCGACCAGACCTGATCGGATAAAAATTCATTATAGATGCGGCTGACAGAATCAACACTGACCCCCGACCCTAGCCAGTTGCCGCCACGAAACTGACTGTTACCCTCAGCAAAACTGACCACCTGGCGGCTGTAACCTTCGGTCGTGGCATTGGTGATATTGTTACCAGTGACCGCCAGCGCCGTTTGCTGCGCCTTCAGTCCCGAGATGGCAATATTGAGAATATCGGTCATTACTCGCCTCCGCTGACCGACGGACGGTCTTTATTCTTATCGACCTCAGCAGCTTTGCTGGAATCCGGGCCAATATCCGGCGACGGTTGCTGTACCTCGCCCTGCCCTTGTAACGTTTCGCTGCGAGCAATACGGCGGATTTTTGCGCCATACTCAGGATCCGTAGCATAACCGGCCTGTTGCAAGGCATAACCATACTCATCGCCGTCCAACCCCTTGCCCAGCGCCTGCTGATAACGCTCACTCCCGGCCAGAAAATCAGCGTAATCGCGCAAGCCAGCTTCCAGCGAAGCATAGGAACGGAAACTGGCGGTTTCTTTCACTCGAGTGCCATAACGGTATTCATGAGTCGTTACGTCCACCGCTTCACCCTGCCAGCGCTGATCAGCCTTGATACCAAAGAAATTAAAACTGTTATTGCCCTTGGCGTCGGCAATCATATGTTTACCCCAGCCGGTTTCCAGCGCCGCCTGGGCAACAATCGCACGAGGATCAACCCCCAGCTCAGCACCAATCACTGCGGCATGAGGATACAGAGCGGCAACAAATTCATCGGCAGAGGCAAACTGCTGCCCCTTGCTGCCGCTGCCAGAGGCAACGCTGGCCAGCGTTTTGGATAAAGATTCCGGCGATAATACGGAGGCTTGCGACACTGGCTCCCGCCTGGTTACCGCAGCAGCATCGCCCTGCTGCAACACCCGGTCGACTTCGGCAAGCGCCTCGCGCAGCGGCACACTGGCGACCCGACGATCAAACAGCTTCGCCTGATCCAGCTCTGGAGCGTCTCCGGCATCACCAAAGTTACTCATCAGCTGTTGATGGATAATATCTGCCAGCCCACGGCCAGAAGCCCCGCTACCACTGGCTTGCTGGCCCGACATCTGCAAGGCCAGCTGGTTATCGTACATACCCTGATAGAAGTCCCCCTCGGAAGAACCCATCAGCGAATCTTCAGAAAAAACCGCATTAGCCTGCCGCATCGAGCTGAGCATCATGTTCATAAACATCGACTCAAACTGCCGCGCTACTTCCATCAACGCCGCGCTCTTGTCCTCTTTACCGAGCGTACGAATGCCCTGCAGACTGTTGAGATCGGTGTATACATCCTGCGGATTGGTTACCACAGATGCTGAAGACAAGGCTGGGCTGACCTGCATGGCCGACTCCGGAAAATGACGTTATCAGGAGTACAGCAAGATGTTTGCCAACGCGATCAACACACGTTATTCAGTCGTTCTCAAAGGCCGACAAGTCGAGTACCTCTGCCGCCGCCCGAAACGCTTCCTGAGTTGCCGGTGCACCGCAATACGGCAAACTGTGCAGCAACACCTCACGAATCTCCTGCGGCGTACAGCCGTTATTCAACGCCCCACGAATATGGCCTTTTAACTCAGTCGGCGACTTTAACGCCGTCAGCATGGCAATCGTGACCAGCGAACGTACATTGCGCGGCAAACCGTCACGCTGCCAGGTCGACCCCCAGGCATGCTCGTTAATCCAGTCCTGCAAAGGCTCCGTCAGCGCGGTGGTATTCTCCTGCGCCCGCTGGACAAAATCGGCACCCATGACTTCGGTACGTACCTTGAGACCATTGGCCTTGCTCTGCTCCGACATAAACATTCTCCTGCCAGTCATAAAACGGTGATGGGATCACTACTGTCCGGTTAACTAACCCGCCAAAAGAAAGAAGCCCGATTCCCATGCCGTTTCCGGTAAAATGACGCTTACCACAGACATCATTCAGAAGAACCGGGCTTGGCACATTCTAACACCGTACTGGCACAGCGACTCAACGTCATCCCTCGTCATCAATTTCAGAAAACCGTCGATCAATACCAGGCCGACAAACG
>CAJXTI010000010.1 GCA_913061185.1 uncultured Oceanobacter sp. | reverse complement strand
CTATCCTCTTCGTCGGCAGCGTCAGATGTGTATAAGAGACAGAGCCCAGAGTGAGCACCGGATTAAATAGATGTCCCCTAAAGTGCGCGATTTATATCACAGCAACTACCAAAAGGCTTGTTGACCTGACGCATGCAAACGCCTGACGACCCCTTTTTCCAACTGACTGACAAGCATCTGCGTGATCTGACATGGGCGCTGACGTCACCATCGTTGCTCGACTGCTCCTGGTCAGCCGCACAGCCACAATGGTTTCCCCAGCTGCAGCAGCAAGCCGGTTCGCCTGCCAGTTGGCAGCGTATCAAGCACTCCAAACACAGTCGTCTGGGCCTGATATTCGAGTCGCTCTGGCACGAATGGTTACAACACAGCGACTGGCGCTGGGACGCCAACATCCAGATTTCCCAGTATGGCCGTACATTAGGTGAGCTTGATTTGCTGATCGATACTGGTGAGCAGCACTGCCATATTGAACTGGCGCTGAAGTTTTATCTTGGCATCGGCAACGACTGGATCGGCCCCAATCGGCGTGATCGACTGGCCAACAAAATACGTCATACCCGTGAACAACAGCTGCCGCTGTCTCGCCAGGCTGAAGCACAGCAGCAGCTGGCAGCAATAGGCTGGCACCCCACAGACTCCGAAGCGGTGTTTCGCGGCTGTCTGTTTTATCCTGCCGACAGCACCGTTACGGCGCAACTTCCGCAAGAAGTCAATCGACAGCATTGGCAAGGCCGCTGGTGTCACGCCAGTGCCGTGCCGAACCATATCACCGAAGGTTTCTGGGTAATTTTAGCGAGAGACGAATGGCTCAGCCCGGTACTGTCGCCAGTTGCTGCCAGTGCTGCCGATGTCATCCAGCTGCTTGGCTGCCATTTTCGTCACTTGCAGGTTCCGCTCTGCCTTGCTCGGGTAAAACCGCTGCAGCAACAGTCAACCGGGCAGCAGCAATGGGCCGAACAGCAACGCTGGATGGTGGTTGCGGATCGTTGGCCAGACTGATTTTGCTCAGCAGTCAATGTCCAAGCCGATACCCCGTCGTCCCTGCAAACCACCACCATGAATCAGCAACACGGATTTGCCCTGCCAGAGTGACCGCTGCTGCAAAAAAGTCTCTACCAGAGCAACGCCATACACAGGGTCAAGCGGCAAACCCTGCTGATCGAAAGCAAGAATACGTTCCCGCAACACGTCGGATTGCGCCCCGAACCGGCGCGCCACAGAGGCAACAAGCTGCCATTGCCTGTCAGCGAACTCTTGCTGCCAACGCCGTTCCATAGCACCGTCATCAGCCACAGTATTCACCGCCATCAGCACCACATGCGGCGGCAAACGCGGCAGCAGATGTGCTGCGGTTGTGCCGCTGCCAACGGCCAGCCAGACCTGATCATATCGGCTGCAAACCCTGGCAAGCTCATCAAACGCCTGCCCACCAGGATCTTTGCCGTTCTCCAGAACGGCCAGCGTCTCTCTAGCAGTCAATAAAGCACCGCCTTCACCCATAAAATAGCTGTCTGTCACGCGTGACCAATGACGCTGCCAAGCCTGGTGATAGCGTTGCCGGTATTCAACTTTGGACAGAAAGACCAACTGCATACCCCAGTCGGCGCAATCCTGCAGGGTTGCGGTCAGCGGCAGATGTTCATAACCACGGATCAGGCCGGTAGTTGGTATTCCCAGGCGCTGCCCCAGAAAAGCCACCGCATGCAGGTGATTAGACCAGACACCGCCTGGAGTAATCCAGCCAGGCTGGCGACTCGCCTGCCAGGGCTGCCAGTGACACAAGAGTTTGAACAGTTTATTGCCCGACAGTACCGGATGAATACGATCCAGCCGCAATACAGCAACCCCGGAGACATCCATTCCGGCAATCTCCGGAAAAGGCTCAACGTTCAGGCAGCGACACAGAGACAAAAATGATTCAACAGCCGTGAGACAATCCGTGCGGGAGAAAAACACCAGTAAAAACCACCCTCAATATTTGCGTTTTTCCTCCGGATCCGACGGAATTCCGTGAGGGTCTCGCTCAACATCCGCTTCACGGGACAGTGCTTTCGACAATTTATCTTCTTTTATCAGCCCGCCATTAAAGAGGGCATTGGTACGTTCCGACAAGTCCCGGATACGTTCGTTTTTTTCCGGGTACTGCAAATCAAATTCAATCAACAACTTGCGTGCTGCCTTGTAGTAGCCACTGGCGGTAACCACATCGCCACGCTCTGCCGCCACATCTCCCTGGGCAGTAAAGGTATCGACCTCCCGCTCCAGCAACGTCAGCCGTAAATAACGACGATATTCGTTCAACGTGGTGGCCGATATCTGTTTGCGCTTCGCCATCGCCCCCAGTGCTTTCAACACTCGGCTGAACTGCTGCTTGGCAAAGCGGATTTCACGATCACTCTTGAGTACAATTCTGGGTTCCTTGTTCTCCAGTATCTTATGTCGCAGGGATTCAATATCAACTGGTGGCAGTGCCTCAGAGTCAACTTGAACCTTGCCCTCTGGCCGGGTTTCACGCGCCAGCTGATACAGCTGTTCGACCCGTTCCAGCACCAACAGCTGCAGCTCTTGAAGGTTGTCCACCACCATCAGAAATTCCAGCGCTTCTTGCAATTCTTCTGCCCTGCTGGCAATCAGACGGGCTTGCATCCGTTTCGACTGCTGCTTCTGCTGATGCCGACCGTAAAACACCATTCCCAACATCAACAGAGCTATCGGCAGTGCAAGCGCAATGACCATTCCAATCGCAGACATCTGAAACCAACCTCCGGCCCCACGGCGGTGGGAAGTGAAATAAAAGCAAAGCCGGATCTTGTCAATAATACAACCTGCCAGCGTGACCTTCAGGGGACATATATTTAATCCGGTGCTCACTCTGGGCTAGCGGATGGTTTCGAATTACGAAGCCAACTTGCAGGCCTGACGGGTCAAGTCAAACGTCGGCGACACCGAGTCGAGATCATCCGGCAGCCCCCGCAGGGCGCGGGTTGCCGCCGTCCAGTGCGGTGTTGACGAATGTGAAAAGGACGCGTCATTTCGCTGCATTCGCCGCCTTGCCCTGAACAACGGCAACACTCGCGCAGAGCCGTGCAGGATTAAATAGATGTCCCCTTTACATTCCCGACACTGGCAGTATCAGCTTGGCAGGATTGGGTACCATAACAGCGCCGGGTACAGGCCGCATCGATAACAACGACTTGGGTTAGGGTGATGGAAGAATTCCGCAATATAGGCCTGATTGGCCGCCTGAACAGTAACAAGGTCATTGAAACCGTCAAGCGATTGTCCCGCTTTCTGACCGATGAAGGGTACTACGTCATTCTGGACGATCGTATTGCCGAGGTGATTCCTGGTCACAATATGCAGGTCAGCAAGGTTAATCTGCTGGGTGAGATTTGTGATCTGGTGATTGTTGTCGGCGGCGATGGCAGTTTGCTGGGTGCTGCCCGTGCATTAGCCAAATATCATATTCCGGTGTTGGGGATTAACCGTGGGCGTCTCGGTTTTCTTACCGACATCAGTCCGGACGAAGGCATGTGCGATGAGGTGCTGGCCGTTTTACAGGGCGAGTACACCAGCGAATTGCGCTTTTTGCTGGATGCCGAGGTCAAGCGCGATGGTAATCCGATTGGTGCCGCCGCTGCCCTGAATGACGTGGTATTACATCCGGGCAAGTCGGCCAGAATGATTGCCTTCGATCTGTATATTGAAGGGCAGTATGTATACAACCTGCGTTCGGATGGCCTGATTGTCTCGACGCCAACCGGCTCTACGGCTTATTCGTTGTCGGGAGGCGGGCCGATCATGCATCCCAAGTTGGATGCCCTGGTGCTGGTGCCGATGTTTCCTCATACCTTGTCGAGTCGGCCGATTGTGGTGGATGGCAAAAGCGAAATCAAAATCCATGTTGATGGCGACCTGGATATTTACCCGACGCTCAGCTGTGATGGCCAGACCCATATTCCGTGCGCGCCGGGCGATACCATTACCATTCGCAAAAAAGCGCACAAGCTGAAGTTGATTCACCCCAAAGGGCATAACTTCTACGAAATCTGCCGCACCAAACTGGGCTGGAGCAGTAACCTTGGAGACTGAACATGCATCAGGGATATGACCTGATCGGCGATATACACGGCTGTGGGCAGACCCTCGTGACTTTGCTTGAGCAAATGGGCTACCGCAAGCAGCACGGTGTTTATCGTCACAATAACCGCAAGGCAGTCTTTGTTGGTGATGTGGTTGATCGTGGCCCGCACATCCGCCTGGCCTGCGAAATTGTCAAGAACATGGTCGATGCCGGTGAAGCAGAAATGCTGATGGGGAATCATGAATACAATCTGATTACCTATTGTACCAAAGCACCGGCCGGTATGCGTCAGCCGTTTTTACGCGAGCATACCCGTCGTAATACCCGCATCGTCGAAGCCACCATGGAGCAGTTTGCCAATTATCCACAAGAGTTGAACGAAATGCTCGACTGGTTTCTGGAACGGCCGCTGTTTGCCGAATACGACCATTTTCGTGTGGTGCATGCCTGTTGGGACAGCGACATGATTGCGGAATATATTGCCCGTTATGGTGGTAACCAGCTGGATCGCGATTTGCTGGTGGAATCGGTTGATACGTCCAGTTTCTTGCATCAGTTCCTGGATCGGATGCTGCGCGGTACATCGCTGAAATTACCGCAAGGACGTTCCATGACCGCCAATGATGGTTTTGTGAGGCAGTTTTTTCGCACCAAATTCTGGGAGCATGAACCGAGTCGCTACAGTGATGTCCTTTTTCAACCGGATCCGCTGCCAGATGACCTGCAGCATTCGCTGCTGAGTGACGCGGAAAAACGTCAGCTGTTGTTTTACAGTGCTGAGGAAAAGCCGCTGTTTTTTGGTCATTACTGGATGGCAGGTATCCCCTCGCCGTTAAGCAGCAACCTGGCCTGCATTGATTACAGTGCGGTCAAATATGGCCGCCTGGTTGCTTACCGCATGGATACCGAACATCAATTGCAACCCAGTAAATTTACCTGGGTCAGAGTGGAAAAAAACGAGCGCTGATGGAAGCTTTGCTGGTACTGGTAGCAGGCGCGACGGTCGACCTGTCGCCGATCACACAACAATTATGGGCACATCGTATCGCTCATCGGGTAGTGATGGTGGATGGCCAGCAGCACATCTATCTGGCTAATCCGGCCGATATTCCCCAGGTTCGGGCCTGGGTCGAACAGTGGCGGGAAGGTCAGTTGGATGCCCCAGAAATCGAGCCGGTGAGCACCCGGCCGCTGGTGTCGCTGATTCTGATGTTAACCAGAATTCCGGTGACACTGGGTGTTTCTGTGCTGTTGGTGCTGATCTTTGGCTGGATGCAGCTATCCACCGACTGGTTGCCTTGGGTTCGGCCGGGAGATGGCCTCTGGCCGGATCAGCGGCTGAATTTTGCCGCTTATCTGGATATCGGGCTATTAGCCTGGCTCAAGCCGTTACTGGTGCATTTTTCGCTGATGCATCTGGTGTTTAACGGCATGTGGTGGTGGATTCTTGGTCGTAATATCGAGCAGCACGATGGTTCGCGGATGTTGCTGTTGTTGACGCTGCTTACCGGGCTGGTGGGCAATGTGGCGCAATGGTGGTACAGCGGCCCCGGCTTTGGTGGGTTGTCTGGTGTGACTCTGGGGCTATTGGGCTGGATTGGCTGGCGCCAGTATCAACGCAAGATAGCGTACTCCGTGCCACCGATGTTGTTGCCGGTGATGGCCGGTTGGCTGCTGCTGACCATGATGGGGGACACTCTGGTACCGGGTCTGACCGGTATCGCCCATGGTGCTCATCTGGGTGGGCTGATCTCCGGTATGTTGCTGGCGACCGTGTGGCCAGCCCGGCGACCCGCAACGCCCAATACGTAAAAAATTGTCTGGAGGTAACCTATGACCTTGCAAGATCTGATTCAGTCCCTGACGCCGGACGTCTATGAAAACCTGAAAAATGCCGTGGCGCTGGGCAAATGGCCTAATGGCATTGCCTTGCAGCAAGGCCAGCGCGAGCTGTGCCTGGAAGCGATTCTGCATTATGAAATAACCCACCAGGTACCAGCCGATCAGCGGGTCGGTTATGTCGGTGGCGCCTGTGCCAGCGGCAATGTGGATATTATTGGGCGCGATGACAACGTTCAGCCGCTGACACTGCAATAGCGGCATGACAGACAGCTACAATGGCAGCCTCAGCAAGATGACCGCGACCGCCGATGCCGAAGGGCAAGTGGCTTATCAGCTGTCACTGGGGCGCGACCAGATCGATATGAACGCCTGGCTGGGGCAACGTCTGGCGCTGAGCTGGAACGGTACGATTCATTGTTGTGCTTGCGGCCGCCACACCCGTAAAAGTTTCAGTCAGGGGTATTGTTATCCGTGTTTCAGCAAGCTGGCGCAATGCGATCGTTGCATGATGAGCCCGGAAACATGCCATTTTCACCTCGGTACCTGCCGTGAGCCGGAGTGGGCGGAGCAGGTCTGCTTTCAGCCCCATTACGTCTATTTGGCCAATTCTTCCGGTATCAAGGTAGGCATTACCCGTGCTGGTCAGCTGCCAACCCGTTGGCTGGATCAAGGTGCTGTGCAGGGGATGGCGATTGCAAAAGTAGCCAGTCGGCGGGTGTCTGGCGTGCTGGAAGATCTGCTGCGTCAGCGGGTGGCCGACAAGACCAACTGGCGGACGATGCTGAAAGGTCAGAACCCCTTGCTGGATCTGGCATCTGAACGCGACGCCCTGTTTGATGAATTTGACCGTCGTATCCTTGGGCTGGCCGAGCAGTTTGGCGAACACGCCATTGAATGGTTATCCGCTGATGCCACACTGTCGCAAAGATTTCATTACCCTGTGCTGGAATACCCGACCAGGGTAACCAGCCATAATCTGGACAAGACACCAGACGTGCAGGGCCGGCTGCTCGGCATCAAGGGGCAGTATCTGATGCTGGATAGCGGCGTCATCAACCTGCGCAAATACACCAGTTATCAGGTCACTCTGACTAAATATTGACGCGATCTGACTAATACTCCTGCTCGATAACAACGACCGTTTTATGATCAGATGGTCAGGGTTGCAGAGAGAACCGACTTCAGAAGGAAACAGATACATGCGTGACGCTCAACCTCAAAGTATTTACCTGAAAGATTATTGCCAGCCCGAGTACTGGATCAGCCAGACGGAACTGACTTTTGATCTGCAGGACGATGCGACCGTCGTAACTGCCGTATTAACGCTGGAAGCCAACAGCGCAGGTGCTCAGTCCGGTGTGTTGGAGCTGCATGGCCAGCAGCTGGAATTACTGGGACTGACACTGGATGGCGACGTTCTGGGCACCGGCCGTTATACCGTGACGGATGAGACGCTGAGCATCACCGGTCTGGCGCAACAGCATTTCCTTACCATCGTGACGCGAATCTACCCGGCTACCAATACCGCACTGGAAGGCTTGTATCGCTCTGGCGGTATGTATTGTACCCAGTGCGAAGCCGAAGGTTTTCGCCGCATTACCTACTATCTGGATCGCCCGGACGTGATGTCGGTGTTCACCACCCATATCATTGCCGATGGCAGCCGTTATCCGGTAATGCTGTCGAACGGTAACTGTACGGCGGATGAGATGCTGGCGGATGGTCGTCGCAAGGTCACCTGGCTTGACCCACACCGCAAGCCTGCCTACTTGTTTGCCCTGGTGGCGGGTGATTTGCTGAATAAAGAAGACCGTTTCACCACCATGAGTGGTCGTGACGTGACGTTAAAAATCTTTGTTGAGCCACAGAACATCGATAAAACCGACTACGCCCTTGATGCGCTCAAGCGCTCGATGCGCTGGGATGAAGAAGTCTACGGTCGCGAATACGATCTGGATATTTTCATGATTGTGGCCGTGGATGATTTCAACATGGGTGCGATGGAAAACAAGGGGTTGAATATCTTTAACTCCTCCTGTGTGCTGGCCAATCCAGCGACCGCTACCGATGCGGCGTATCAACGTATTGAAGCCATTGTGGCGCATGAATATTTCCACAACTGGTCGGGTAACCGGGTGACCTGTCGCGACTGGTTCCAGCTCAGCCTGAAGGAAGGATTTACCGTATTCCGTGATGCCAGCTTCTCGGCAGATATGCACTCGGCTACGGTCAAGCGGATTGAAGATGCCAAGATGGTCCGTACGGTACAGTTTGCCGAAGATGGTGGCCCAATGGCGCACCCGGTGCAGCCGGATTCCTTTATCGAGATCGCCAATTTTTATACCGTTACCATTTATGAAAAAGGCGCCGAGGTGGTGGGGATGATCCACAAGATCCTTGGGGCGGAAGGCTTCCGTAAGGGATCGGATCTGTATTTTGATCGCCATGATGGTCAGGCCGTGACCATTCACGATTTTGTCGCCGCCATGGAAGACGCCAATGGTGTTGACCTGACCCTGTTCAAGCTCTGGTACAAGCAAGCCGGTACTCCAGTGGTCAGCGTTGCTGTCGATTATCGCGAAGATGAGCAGGCACTGTATCTGACCTTGCGTCAACAATGCCCGGACACTCCAGGGCAAACCGGCAAGCAGCCCATGTGGATTCCGGTGCAGTTGGGTCTGATTGCTGCCGATGGTCAGGACTTGCCGGTACAGGTGGCTCCAGCGCTCAATAGCGCCGGTATGGAAACCTGGACCAGCGCCAGCCAGGTGCTGCACTTTACCGAAGCCGAACAAACCTTTGTGTTCTCGGGGCTGGCACAACCACCGGTGTTGTCGTTATTCCGTGATTTTTCGGCACCGGTCAAAGTCGAGTTTCAACAGTCGCCACAAGAACTGTTGTTCCGGTTACAACACGACAGCGACGGCTTTAATCGCTGGGATGCCGGTCAGCGGTTGATGCTGGACTGGATTGATCAGGCCCGACTGGATGAATTCGAATTACCGGAAGATGCCCGGCAGGTGATGGTGCAGTTGCTGACTGACGAAACCCTCGATCCTGCCATGGTCAGCTACCTGCTGACTTTGCCATCGGAAGCCTATATTGCTGAATTCAGTGATCCGGTAGATCCTCATGCGATTCACCTGGGTCGCAAGCGGGTTCGTCTGGCCATGGCGATGGCCCTGAACGAGCAGTTTGCCGCCTGTTATCAGCGTTTGGTCAGTCATGCGGAATATCAGCCGGAGCCACAGCAAATGGCAGCCCGGATGTTAAAAAACCTCGCTCTGAGTTATTGGAGCGTGGCGTCGGATGCCGGTATTCGCCAGGCGCTGGCGCAGTTTGGCAGCACGGATAATATGACCGATCAGATGGCAGCGCTGGTGGCGTTAATCAATAGCGGTGATGACGAGCTGGCGCAGCAAAGTCTGGATGCTTTCTATCTGCAGTGGCAAAACGATTCACTGGTGGTGAACCAGTGGCTGTCGGTACAGTCCGGTTCTGCAGATCTCGGTACACTCAGTCGTATTCAGCAGTTACTGGAACACGAAGCCTTTGATTGGCGTAACCCGAACAAGATCCGCTCGGTGATTGGTGCATTTGCCAATCAGGCCCTGTGCCATTTTCATGCAGTAGATGGCAGCGGCTATCAGTTGCTGGCCGATGCGATTATTCGACTGAATACCACCAATCCACAGATTGCCTCACGTTTGTTGACACCGCTGACCAAGTGGCGTCGCCTGATCCCTGAGCTATCTGAACAGATGAAGGCCCAACTGGAACGGGTGGCGGCCCAGCCTGACCTGTCTCGTGATGTCTACGAAGTGGTCAGTAAAAGCCTGGCCTGAGGATTATCTGTTTGTGGCACTGGCTGTTGCTGACATGTCTGTTGCTGGCGGGGCTGGCACCTGGCGCATTGGCGCAAGGTGTTAGTCAACAGACAGATTATCTTGCCGCCGAGCTGGACGATGCGCAGCTGACAGAGCGACTGGCCCGTGCGACTCGTCTGTCTGATGAGCTGACGCCACTGGGCGCAATACGCGCCGGTAATGGCACTGATATTCCGGTCTGGCGTGGTGGGTTGCGGATGCCTCCTCTCGGTTATCTGGCTATTGGCCAGCCGCATATTGATCCCTTTGCCGATGAAACCGAGCTGTTGCGCTTATCGGCTGATAACCTGTCCGACTATCGATACTTTGTAACTCCCGGCTTGCAGGCATTGCTGGAACGTTATCCGGGCAGTGCCTACTTGTCGGTTTACCCCTCTCATCGAACGGCTGCCGCACCGGATACGGTGTATGAGCAAACCTATAAAAATGTCATACGTACAGAAACCAGTCGGGATGGCTCCGGGTTTTATTATGCCTGGGGCGGTATCCCATTTCCGCTGCCGGACAATGGTCAGCAGGTGATCTGGAATCATCTGGCCAGTTGGCGAGGGGAGCAGCTACAGGCTCGCTGGCGTGAAATTCAGGTGTCTGGCGAGCAGCAGCACGTCATCAACTGGCGAGTGCAAGAAGACTATCCGTATTATTTCCAGCGTGACCGCTGTCTGTTGCCTCTGGCCCATTGCGAACCCGACCGCCGCAACGGTCGCAGTAAACGCAAGGATCTGACTCTGTTCCAGCGTCAATGGAGTGCCGTTGGACAAGGATTGTTGCGGACGACGCATCAACTGGAATTGCGGGAGGGCGTGGAAAATAGCTATCGTCGCCAGCAGGGCGGGTGGCCAGATAGCTGGAACACCGACCTTCGCAGCGCTGATGATGTGTCGCTTTTTAGCGGTTCTCCACAGCAATATCACTGGATGCTACTGGGTAAGCGCGAGCTCTATATTCCCTACAATAATTATCGGTTTGAGGCTCTGGATGATGCCGTGTTACTGCAACCGGGACATTTGGCCAGCGCTGCGCTGCGATTCGAAAAACATCGTGTTTGGGTGGTGGATGGAACCCTGAAAAAAGGCGCGACAAACCCCTATAGCAAACGGGTCTATTATGTTGATGAAGACAGTTGGCAGATTGCTCTGGCCGATTTTTATGGCGCTGATGGCCAGTTGCAACGACTCGGCCTGGCGCTGTTAAAAAGCTTTTATGAGTTACCCGCCGTGCTGCCTGCAGCAACTGTTATTCACGATCTCGATACCGGCAGCTATAGCGTGACCGGGCTGGAGTCCGGGCAAGCAGGGATGCGTCGCTTTGACCAGGCTGTAGAGGGGATTACGGTGGATATCGACTGAATGGGGCGAGCCCATTCGCTGTTGTGCTGGACGGACAACGTGCTGGTTGCTTCTTACCCTGTTTGGGTTCGTTCTGGCTTGGGTTCCGGGATAACAGGTTCCGGGATAACAGGTTCCGGGTTGAGTTCAGGTTTGAGTTCTGTGGGTGCCAGGTTGGCAAATACCCCAAGTCATGCGATTATCCACACATTAAGGATATAGACCTGTTCCTTTAATTCACATAAGGGCAGTTTTCTGTCTCATTCAACATAATAATAACGGAGTTCTTGATGCGTTTTATCAAGGCGTGTTTTTTCATGGTAACCCTCTCTCTGGGGACGACGACCGTACTGGCAGAGTGGGTTGATCCCTTACAGACCCCGGCGCAAGCCAGCGTTAAAGCGCATACCGCGTTACTACTCGATATTACCCATGCCGGTGATCGCCTGGTGGCAGTGGGTGCCTTCGGCCATATTCTGTATTCCGATGACAATGGCCAATTTTGGCAGCAAGCGCAGGTGCCGGTCAGTGTGACACTGACGGCCGTTACCTTTGTTGGTGACCGTTCTGGCTGGGCCGTGGGCCATGATGGCGTCGTACTGGCGACGGCTGACGGTGGCATGAGCTGGCATAAACAGCTGGATGGTTTTGCCGCCAATGATGCCATGGTCGTTGCCTCCGAACGGTTACTTGCCAAAGCCGAAGCTGCTGTATCAATGGCGTCAGATGTTGGTGATGAGGTACTCGAAGACGCTGAAGCCGCACTGGAAGCCGCCACCTTTGCTGTTGAGGATGCCGAGTACGACGTCTCCGTGGGTTCAACCAAGCCATTGCTGGATGTGCTGTTTCTTGATGCCCAACATGGCTTTGCTGTTGGTGCTTATGGCATGGCCTTTGAAACCAGTAACGGCGGTAAAAGCTGGACGGAATTTACCTCACGTCTGCCTTTGCCAGAGCGCTCCCATCTCAACAGCCTGGTACAGGCCGCCTATGGCCAATTGTATATCGTGGGTGAGCTGGGGCTTATTCTTACTTCTACCGATCAAGGCCATAGCTGGCAAGCTCTGGAGTCTCCGTACGACGGCTCGTTGTTCGGCATGATCAGTTCCGGTAATACTCTGACGCTGATGGGACTACGTGGCCATCTGTTTCAATCGACCGATGCGGGCAATCGCTGGACAGAATTGGCGCTTAACAACGAACAAACGTTGTTTCAGGGCCTGGCCATGACAGACGGCACACGGGTGCTGGTGGGGAATTCCGGTACTCTGATTCGGTTGGAACACCAGGACACCCAGGTGATCAATCTGACAGGGCGCAAGGGCATTGCTGGTTTGGCGGTGACTGAAGAGGGCTTTGTGCTGGTGGGCGAAGCCGGTGTACAGCGTATTAATCGTCGTGGCGAGCTGATCAGCGCTGCCCGCATGACCACAGCAGACGGAGTTTCCTCCGGCGGACAACTGGCCGCGGAGGCGCAGTAATCATGACTCAGAAACATCATTATTCGACCGAACCCGAACACTTTATTCTCTCGCCGGAAACTGAACCCTTGTTAGAGAGAGTGTTGTTTAATAATCGCTCGCTGGTGTTGATGGTGCTTGGTGTGCTGACCCTGGTGTTTGCATTTGGCCTGACCCAGATTCGTCTCGATTCCAGTATCGAAAAGTACATCCCTCTGAATCATCCCTACATCCAGAATTACCTGGTGCACAAGGATGATATGAAAAGCGGTATGGCCAATATCAAGATTGCGGTGGCCGCCGTGGAGGGAGATATATTTGATGATGACTACCTGAAAACACTGAGCAAAATTAACGACGATGTCTTTTTTGTTGCCGGTGTCGATCGTTCTGGTATGCAATCGTTATGGACGCCGAATACCCGCTGGACCGAAGTAACCGAAGAAGGTTTTCAGGGTGGGCCGGTGATTCCGGCTAATTACGATGGCAGCCCGGCCAGTATCGAGCAAGTACGGCAGAATATTCTCAAATCGGGACAGGTCGGTCGGCTGGTTGCCAATGACTTTTCTTCCACCGTGATTAACGTCCCGCTGGTGGATCTCAATCCGGAAACCGGTGAAAAGCTCAGTTACCAGGCGTTGTCACATCAGCTCGAAGACCGGATTCGCGATCAGTACAGCTCTGACAAAATACGCATCTACATCACTGGTACGCCAAAAAAGCTGGGTGATCTGCTGGATGGCGCGGTCTCCATTGGTTACTTCTTTCTGGCGGCGATGCTGATGACGGCGGTATTGCTGTATCTCTACTCTCGTTGTCCGAAAGGCACGCTGGTTCCAATCATCGCATCGCTGATTGCCGTAGTCTGGCAGCTCGGAGCGCTGGCACTGTTGGGCTTCAGTATTGATCTTTATTCGGTGCTGGTGCCGTTTCTGGTGTTTGCCATCGGCATCAGTCATGGCGTACAGCTGATTAACGGCATTGCCATTCATTCCGGCCAGGGGCTGGATAAAATGTCTTCGGCGCGTCAGGCGTTTCGTGGCTTGTATGTACCGGGCATGCTGGCCTTGCTCAGTGACGCCATGGGGTTTCTGACGTTGTTGTTTATTGATATTGGCGTGATTCAGGAGCTGGCTATTGCGGCCTCGGTCGGGGTTGCCATGATCATCGTGACCAACCTGGTGCTGGTGCCGATTGTCATGTCCTATATCGGCATCAGTCCCTCTGGCGTTGCGCAAGCGCAAAAGGCAGAAAAAGCCAACCCGGTGATTTGGCAGTGGCTCAGTCACTTTACTGAAAAACGCTATGCCGTCGTGGCAATCTCACTGGCGTTAGTGCTGGGAGCCTGCGGCTTTTATTACAGCCAGGATCTGGAAATTGGAGATCTGGACAAGGGCGCACCGGAATTACGTGCCGATTCCCGCTACAACCAGGATAACGATTTTATGGTGGCGAATTATTCCACCAGTTCGGATGTGATGGTAGTGATGGCCGAAACACCGATCGAAATGTGTAATACCTTCAAGGTTATGGATGTACTGGACCGGTTTATGTGGCAAATGGAAAACGTACCCGGCGTGCAGTCTACGCTGTCGCTGGTCACGGTCTCCAAGCTGGTTACCAAAGCGATGAATGAAGGCAACCTCAACTGGTATGCCTTGTCGCGCAACCAGACCATCCTGAATACCTCTATTCAGCGGGCGCCGAGTGGGCTGTTGAACGCTGACTGCTCCATGGCTCCGGTCATTATCTATCTGAATGATCACAAGGCGGAGACGCTGAAAACGGTGGTGAATGCGGTGGAAGCGTTCAAGGTCGAGTACGATGATCAAGTGGATGAAATCTATTTTGGTATGCGTGCCGATGCCATCGAAAACGCCATTGCCGAAGGCAAAATAGACGCGGTTCCGATGCGTTTGCAATTGGCTTCCGGTAATGCCGGGATCGAAGCGGCCACCAACCAGGTGATCGCTGACGCCCAGGACACCATGCTGATCTTTGTTTACGTGGTGGTGTTTTGCCTGTGTCTGTTGACCTTCCGCTCGCTCACCGCCGTCGCCTGTATCCTGCTGCCATTAGCACTGACATCGATACTGGGACAGGCGCTGATGACTTGGCTGGGAATCGGCGTCAAGGTCGCCACACTGCCAGTGATTGCCTTGGGTGTTGGTATTGGCGTTGACTACGGCATTTATATCTACAACCGGCTGGAGGCGCTGTTAATCTCTGGGTTGTCGCTCAAAGATGCCTACCTGGAAACCCTGCGCTCTACCGGTAAGGCCGTCAGCTTTACTGGCGTCACACTGGCCATTGGCGTTGCCACCTGGATGCTGTCGCCGATCAAATTCCAGGCAGACATGGGCATCCTGCTGACCTTTATGTTCCTCTGGAACATGCTTGGAGCGCTGGTGCTACTGCCTGCACTGGCCAGAGTCTTGCTCAACCCGGAGCGGATTCGGGAGCGTCATCGGCGTGTTCACCAAAGCGTACCGGCTGCAGTGTAACTAACATCCTGCCTGCAAGGGCGTTCAATGATTTTAGACACCCATTATTGGCGTTATATTGGCGCCAATAATGGGTGTCTATGAGTCAAAACGTCAGTCCGTTGCAGTAGGATTACAGCTCAAAAGACGTTGGTTACCGAAAAGGTTACTCGATTGCTGAAGCCTGTCAGGTGTTAGGTCTGGAGCCAAGTGTCTTGCGGCGTAGGGAGAAATAACTCGGTCAGGAACAGCAGGTATTACCCCGATTCAGAATAATGCAATGACATCGAAGCAAGACCCTATCCATAGATACCGTGGCAACGCATCCTAAAATAGCAAAGACGATGGATCTGCTGCTGGAATATAGCCATTCAAACATGGCGCACAATCTGGAGAGGCAGAACGACAAAAAATAGAACGAAACAAGGTGCTTTTGACGGAGAAACTCTCAAAAACAAGGCACCGTTGAGGTCTCTGATGAGTATGTCCCTTACAAGATGCGGGCTTCTGAGCGATTAGGAGACAAGAGAGGTGCTCAGATTGGTGTTTTCCAAGCTGTTAGAGTACAACCGGAATGAGGGGTTTCGAACACCCGAATTTCTTTGCTTTTCAAAGCAGCAGAAAAAATTTCAGAGTTGAATTATCAAATGGTGCCCAGGGGGAGACTCGAACTCCCACGAGCATAGCTCACTGCGACCTGAACACAGCGTGTCTACCAATTCCACCACCTGGGCTTACAGATAAATCCGCCTGACAACTACAAGGATTCTGGTACCAGAGGCCGGACTCGAACCGGCACACCCGCAAAGGCGGGGGATTTTGAATCCCCTGCGTCTACCAATTTCGCCACTCTGGCTTGAATTAGTAGCTGTCAGTGGCCGCGTATACTACAGTCGAAATTTTTCCTGTCAAATATTTTTGAAAGTTATTTCTTAACTTAACGGGACTTGTTGGGTAACCTTGCGGTCATTGTCTGTTGGTACGGGTACTCCGTCTGACTGCCCCTTATTTTCTGCGATCCATAAATATCATGAAAACCAGTGATTTCAGTTTTGAACTTCCGGATGAGCTGATTGCTCGCTATCCAACGCCTCAACGTAGTGGTTCACGCCTCCTCATTCTGGATGGTGTCAGCGGTAAGACTACCGATGCGCGTTTTATGGATTTGTTGGAGCAGGTATCCAGTGGTGACTTGCTGGTCTTTAATAATACGCGTGTGATCCCGGCCCGGCTTTTTGGCGAGAAAAGCTCGGGTGGCAAAGTGGAAATACTGGTCGAGCGCATGCTCGATGGTAATGAAGCCATGGCCCATGTTCGTGCATCGCGTTCCCCAAAACCCGGTCAAACCTTGTCGGTTGCCGGATGTGTTGTGGAAGTGCTGGGCCGGGAAGGCAATCTGTTTCATTTGCGCTTTGTTACCGATGAGGCGTTACTGGCGTTGTTGGAGCGAGCGGGCCATATGCCGCTGCCGCCTTATATGGAGCGCGAAGACAGCGATTTTGATCGCCAGCGTTATCAAACGGTGTATGCCGAGAAACCGGGAGCGGTTGCAGCTCCGACGGCGGGGTTGCACTTTGATGAACCCATGCTGGCGGCCTTGCGAAACAAGGGCGTCAATATGGCGTTTGTGACCTTGCATGTTGGTGCGGGAACTTTTCAGCCGGTCAAGGTGGAGAATGTTCTGGAGCACCAGATGCACGCTGAATACATCGAAGTGGATGCTGACGTTGTCGCTGCGGTCAAGGCTGCCCGTGCGGCAGGCAAGCGGGTGATCGCCGTTGGTACTACGTCGGTGCGCAGCCTCGAAAGTGCCAGTCAGAGTGGCGAAATTGCTCCTTTTTATGGCGATAGCCGGATTTTCATTTACCCCGGTTATTCGTTCCGTTCGGTGGATATGATGGTGACCAACTTTCACTTGCCGGAATCCACACTGATTATGCTGGTTTCGGCGTTTGCCGGGCAGCAGCACACACTGGATGCCTATCGGCACGCGGTAGCTTCCGGTTATCGCTTCTACAGTTATGGTGACGCCATGTTGCTGACGCGTCCGCAAGTGACCGGTCTTTCCGCCGACTTTAATGCCCCACAGGAATCTGAATGACGTCCGAGACCCCAAAGCGCCAATGCGCCATGAGTTTTACCCTGCACACGACTGACGAGACCAGCCATGCGCGTCGCGGTACGGTGTCGTTTCCCCGTGGTGACATCCAGACGCCAGCGTTTATGCCGGTAGGCACCTATGGCTCGGTGAAGGGTTTGAATCCGCAGCAGGTGGAAGCGCTTGGGGCAGAGATTATTCTTGGTAATACCTTTCATTTGATGCTGCGCCCTGGCACTGAGGTGATCAAATTGCACGGGGGGTTACACAATTTTATGGGATGGGATAAGCCGATCCTGACGGATTCGGGTGGTTTTCAGGTGTTCAGCCTGGGTGAGATGCGCAAAATCACCGAAGAGGGTGTGACCTTTCAGTCCCCTGTCAACGGTGATCGGGTGTTGATGACGCCAGAAAGTTCGATGTCCGTGCAGCGTGATCTGGGCTCTGACATCGTGATGATTTTTGATGAGTGCACACCATACCCGGCCACGGAGCAAGAAGCGGCGGATTCCATGCGTTTGTCATTACGCTGGGCGCAGCGCTCAAAAACGGCGCATGGTGATAATCCGTCCGCGCTGTTCGGTATTATCCAGGGCGGCATGTATGAACCTCTGCGAGATGAGTCCTTGCAAGGTTTGCTTGATATTGAGTTTGATGGTTACGCCATTGGTGGCTTGAGTGTGGGTGAACCGAAACCCGACATGTTGCGAATACTGGCGCATACCGCGCCGCAGATGCCTCGCGACAAACCCCGTTATCTGATGGGGGTTGGCAAACCGGAAGACCTGGTCGAAGGCGTTCGCCGTGGTGTCGATATGTTTGATTGCGTGATGCCAACCCGTAATGCCCGTAACGGTCATTTGTTTACGTCATTCGGCGTGGTGAAATTGCGTAATGCTGCCAATCGCAGTGATACCGGGCCGGTTGATCCGGAATGCCACTGCTATACCTGTCAGAATTACAGCCGTGCTTACCTCTATCACCTTGATAAATGCAGGGAAATTCTCGGTGCAACGCTGAACAGTATCCACAATCTACATTACTACCAGACACTGATGGCCGGTTTGCGCCGCTCCCTCGAAGAAGGTACATTTGCGGCCTTTGTTGATAACTTTTACGCCAAACGCGGCGGTACAACACCACCGCTGGAAAATAATACTGACGATCAGACTTGTGCTTAGCGGGTTTTAACCCCATATCGCAAGCTGGCTGACAGAGTCGGATATCGGCGGGTATCTTCATGCACAGGCTCAGGATCGCTTGATCAGCCCTGGTTTGCGCACACCGTAAAAATTATGTCGCTTTACCCTGTTAGGGTGCGTCTGTTGTTTTTGGAGAATGTATTTCATGAAAGCTTTGTTTGCTGTGATGGCGTTGACCTTTTCCGGGTTTGCCATGGCTGAAGGTACTGATGCGCCGATGGGCGTTACTGGTCAGCTGGTGTTTTTGGGTGGTTTTCTGCTGATTTTTTACTTCTTGCTGTGGCGTCCGCAGAGCAAGCGTCAGAAAGAGCACAAAAATCTGATTACCAACCTGTCGAAGGGTGATGAAGTAGTGATGGCTGGCGGCATGCTGGGCAAAGTGACCAAGGTCACTGAAGACTTTGTGGTTATGGAAGTGGCTAACGGTATTGAACTGCCAGTGCAAAAAGTAGCCGTGACCATGGTGCTGCCCAAAGGCACAATCAAAGACGTTCTGGGCTGATCCTTCCTGATGATGCCAGTGCCCGCCCAGCGGTCGCTGGCATATCCGAATCGAGTTTTCATAAGGGCAGATTATGCTCAACAAGTACCCTCTCTGGAAAAACCTGCTGATACTGGTGGTATTGGCGCTTGCGGTTGTGTATGCCGCACCTAACCTGTATCCGCCCGATCCGGCGGTGCAGGTCACGCCTACCCGTGCCGGTGCCGAAATGTCCGCCAGCGTGATGTCACGAGTGCGTACCATTCTGGCCGATAACAATGTCGACTTGCTGGCTGATGAAGTGAACGGCAGCAGTGCGTTGTTCCGGCTTGGCAGTTCTTCCCAGCAGCTGGGTGCCAAGGATCTGGTACAGCGCGAGTTGGGTGATGACTATATCGTAGCGCTTAACCTTGCTCCGACAACACCTGACTGGTTGTTGTCGATGGGTGCTGGCCCCATGACACTGGGACTGGATCTCAGTGGTGGTGTGCATTTCCTGATGGAAGTGGATATGGAAGATTATCTCGCCAGTCGCGTAAAAAATTACCGTGAAGAATTACGTACGCGTCTACGGGAAGAGGGGATCAAGTATCGCCGGGTGCTGATTGAAGGCAATCAGGTGGTCTTGCAGTTTGTCGATGCGAAAGTCCGGGATGAGGCAAGCAGCTTTCTGGCTCGCGAGTATCCTGAATTTTTGCGCAAGGAAACCAGGATTTCCGATCAGTACGGCCTGGAACTGACCATTACTGAACAGAAAATCAAGGAAATGGAAGATTATGCCCTCAAACAAAACCTGACCACCTTGCGTAACCGGGTGAACGAGTTGGGTGTCGCCGAGCCATTGGTGCAGCGTCAGGGCAGTAACCGTATTGTGGTGGAATTGCCCGGTGTGCAGGACACGGCAGAAGCGAAGAAGATTCTTGGCAAGGCCGCCAATCTGGAATTCCGCCTTGAAGCCGATCCGGGTGCCAATCGTTTTACGACTGAGGAATACCCATTCCGCAGTGATGAATTCCGTACCGCTCGGCTGGAAAAAACCATTATTACAACCGGCGACAGCGTGACCAATGCGCAGCCTTCCTTTGATGAAAATGGCTTTCCTCAAGTCAATATCGACCTTGACTCCAAAGGGGGCGCGGTGATGACTCAGGTTACCCGCAAGTCGATCAAGCGTCGTATGGCTGTGCTGTTTGTCGAGCGCAAGCCGAAAACCACGTATGAAGTCGTAGACGGTGTGGAAACACCAAAAACCATTCAGGTGGTGGAAAAATCAATTATTTCCCTCGCCATGATCCAGAGCACACTGGGTTCCAGTTTCCGTATTACTGGTCTGGAGTCTGCTGAGGCATCCGAGCTGGCCTTGTTGCTGCGCGCAGGGGCACTGGCGGCACCCATGTACTTTGTTGAAGAGCGCACGGTTGGCCCGAGCCTGGGTAAAGAAAATATCGAAATGGGTATTAACTCAGTGATCCTGGGACTGGGGCTGGTATTGGTGTTGATGCTGGTTTACTACCGGACATTTGGCTTGATCGCCAATGTTGCCTTGCTGGCAAATATCGTTTTGCTGATTGCCATGATGAGTATCGTCGGGGCAACACTGACCTTGCCCGGTATTGCCGGTATCGTACTGACTGTTGGTATGGCAGTGGATGCCAACGTGCTGATTTTTTCCCGTATCCGCGAAGAGTTACGTGCCGGGCGTTCACCGCAACAGGCAATTCACGAAGGCTACGACCGGGCGTTTGTTACTATCCTTGATGCCAACCTGACCACCCTGATTGTGGCGGTGATTCTGTTTGCGGCAGGCACTGGGCCAGTGAAAGGGTTTGCGGTTACTCTGTCGTTCGGCATTATCACCTCCATGTTTACCGCCATTATGCTGACCCGTGCATTGACCAATGCACTTTATGGTGGCCGTCGTATTGAATCCCTGTCTATCGGAGGTAAGGTCTGATGAATAATACCTTCGACTTTATGCGCTTGCGTCTGGGTGCGATGTGGTTATCCGGTCTGTTGTTACTGGTGTCGATTGGCTCACTGGCGGTGCAAGGGTTGAATCTGGGGCTGGATTTTACCGGTGGTACGCTGCTGGAGGTTCAATACGCCACACCTCAACCATTGGATGATATTTCTGCGGCGCTGGAAAATGCTGGCTACAAGGATGTGACGGTGCAGAACTTTGGTTCTGAAACCGATATTTTGGTACGGATGTCGGAAGCCTTCCGCGATAGTCTCGGCAATGAGGTACTGACGGTGCTGCAAGCTGCGGCTGAGGGCAATCCGTTGACGCTGATGCGCAGTGAGTTTGTCGGTGCCAACGTTGGTGAAGAATTGCGCGACCAGGGCGGTTTGGCGTTGCTGCTGGCGCTGGCGGTAGTGATGATCTATGTCGCAGCCCGCTTCCAGTTCAAATTTTCAGTTGGAGCCGTGGTTGCACTGTTCCACGATGTGGTGATTATTCTCGGGCTGTTCTCACTGTTCCAGTGGGAATTCGACCTGACGGTGCTGGCTGCTGTGCTGGCGGTGATTGGTTACTCGCTGAACGACACCATTGTGGTGGCGGACCGGATTCGGGAAAACTTTCGTATTTTGCGCCGCAGTGATCCCATTGGCATTATGAATGAATCGCTGAACCAGACGCTGGATCGTACGCTGATGACTTCGATTACCACGGCGCTGGTGCTGTTGGCTTTGTTGGTGGTGGGCGGTGAGCTGATCCACAACTTTGCCCTGGCGTTGATGATCGGTGTGGTAGTTGGTACCTATTCGTCGATTTATGTGGCGGCGAATATTCTGTTGCTGATGAACCTCAGTCGTGAGGATCTGATTCCACCAGAAACCGAAGAAGAGGTCGACGACCGCCCTTGACAGGCTGTTGTTTGATCTGACATGCCGCTGTTTCCTGTTCGGAAGCAGCGGCATTATTGTTTATGGCTCCGGTGCCTTTTACCCGCTCATGGGGATTCGCTGGTGTTATCGTTAATAGACCGGAGTGCTTATGCTCAGTTATCGCCATTCTTTCCATGCTGGCAATTTTGCCGATGTACTCAAACATCTGATTCAGGTGGAGGTACTGGAATACCTGCAGCGCAAGGACAAGCCCTTTGTCTATATCGATACCCATGCGGGTGCTGGTATCTACTTGCTGGAATCGGCTGAATCTTCAAAAAATAACGAATATCTCACCGGTATTGGTCGATTGTCGGCGGCCGACTGGCCGGAGTTGAAGGTCTATCTTCATGCCGTTGAACAGTGCCAGAAGGGTGCTGGAGAGCCGGTGTATCCGGGTTCTCCCTGGTTAGGGCAGTTTTATTTGCGTGGGCAGGATCGGGCTTTTTTGTATGAACTGCATCCTCAGGATCTGGCCATACTGGAGCAGATGACGTACCGAGATCGCCGGGTGCAAGTCAGAGGCGAAGACGGTTTTGCTGGCTTGATTGCGCTACTGCCGACGACCATCAAGCGCGGCCTGGTAGTGATGGATCCGCCGTATGAAATCAAAACCGATTATCAGACCGCCGTCACCACACTGATTGCAGCACATCGACGGATGGCGACAGCGACTTATGCGCTCTGGTATCCGGTGGTTGAACGCCGTCGTATCGACCAGATGGAACGGCAATTCCGCTCATCGGGGCTGCGTAATATCCAGCTGTTTGAACTGGGTGTTGCGGCGGACACCGATGCTCGTGGCATGACGGCATCGGGGATGATTCTGATTAATCCGCCTTATACCCTGAAGGCACGTATGGAAGCAGTGTTACCCCGTCTGGCTCAGGCTCTGGGTAATGGCTCTGCGAACTGGCGGGCAGAGGTACTGGTGGCCGAGTAGTATGGCAGGTCTGCTCCGGGCGTTAGTTGATCTCGCCGAGCGGTGTTTGACGGGTGATGGCTGCTACTGCTTGGTGACTGATGCGTCGCTCTGCTGAGATGGCATAAAATTCCTGCATCAATTCATGCACCGTCCCCACACACTGCACCTGGTATTTTGCGCAAATCTCCTCGCGGATGACGTCGGGGGCAAAAAAATAGCCATGTCCCTGGCTGCCAAAGGCCTTTAGCAGGGCTGAGTCGTCAAACTCACCGGCGATTCTTACCGCAATGCCGGTACGGTTAAACCAGCTCAGCAGGTCGGTTCGTAATCCGGATGCCGTGTCGGTTGGTAGCAATACCGGGGCTTCATTCAGAACATCGGGAAATTTCTGATTGCCCTGTTGTTGTATTAACCCGGAGGATGCAAAACAGGCCAGACGGCTGCGTCCTAGCAGGTGGTTAAAGCAGCGAATATTCATCCCTGGTGGAATCGGGCTGTCTGCCAGTACCAGATCCAGCCGATGGACAGCGAGCTCTCCCAGCAGCACTGACATTTGCTCTTCATGACAAACAATTCGCATGGTGCCTGGCAGCGACATCGCTGGACTCAGTAGACGATGGGCTATCGATTTGGGCAGGGCGTCGACGATACCGACCCGAAATTCAGTGGGTCTTTCGGTAATGCCCAGGTTCATCACTTCCTGTAATTCATCACCGAGCTGAAAAATTTGCCGACTGTAGTCCAGTGCTACCCGACCGGCATCGGTCAGCTCCAGGCCTCGTCCCGACTTGGCAAATAAAGCGACACCCAGATCTTCTTCCAGCATTTTTAACTGGCCACTGATCGTTTGGGGCGTGACGTTGAGTCGTATAGCCGCCAACTGGATGCTGCCTTCAGTCGCAACGCTATGAAAGTACTGTAGATGTTTGTAGTTGATACGGTGCATAGGTCGAAAAAACCGAGCAATGAATATAAGATAATTCGAATATTATTTTTTATTGCGGCTCCGTACAATGCTTTTCACAATGCAAAACTGCTCTAAATAGTATTCATCAGGAGAAACTGTATGAGTCGTCCAGATTATCTCAATTCCAAACCATCGCAAGCCGACGTGACGTCGTTGCCGATGGGATCAGCTCAGGATCAAGCGGTCTCTGTGGATGGCCGTAAGGTTCTGCGCAACACCTATATGCTGCTATCCATGACGCTGTTATTCAGCGCAGCGGTGGCCGGTACGTCAATGTCAATGGGCTGGCCACATCCCGGTTTTATTCTGACATTGGTCGGTTATTTTGGTTTGCTGTTCCTGGTGCACAAAACCAAGGAAAGCGCGCTGGGGATTTTGTCTGTTTTCGCCCTGACCGGTTTTATGGGTTATACCCTGGGGCCGATCCTGTCGATGTACGCCAGTCTTCCTGGTGGCGCCAGCATCATTATGAGTGCTCTGGGTACAACCGGTCTGATTTTCTTCGGTATGTCTGGCTGGGTGCTGTCGACCGGTAAAGACCTGTCTGGTTGGGGCAAGACGCTGATGGTCGGCATCATTATGGCGTTTGTATTATCGATTGGTGCGGTCATTTTTGAATTGCCAGCCTTGTCGTTAGCGGTATCCGGTATGTTTGTCATTCTGATGAGCGGCCTGATTGCTTACGAAACCAGTAATATTCTTCATGGTGGCGAAACTAACTACATCATGGCGACCGTGTCGCTGTATGTATCGCTTTACAACCTGTTTATCAGCCTGCTGCAAATCTTTGGCGTGCTGGGTTCTGACGAATAGGGTTACGAATCTTCTGTGCTCAGGAAGATTGCCCCGGTTGGATTTGGCCCAACCGGGGCTTTTTTGTGTCTTTTTGCCCTTTCCCTTTCCCTTTCCCTTGCTCTTGCCTTTGCCCTGTTCGGGGTTCAGTTCTATTTCCTGTTTGAGCCACCTTTCTCTTCCAGTCTCCTGCTTAATTGAATCTCTGTTTCCAGCGTGTGGCTGGTTTGGCAAAACACAAGCAACCTGTATTGGTATAACGGTAGCGGGCATCTGATCCTGGTGGTTGACGTCATGGTTGGCCACCTGACGGTAATGGCTGTGCTCGCATTCATAACGGGCTGGCTCTATGCTCAACAGGTAAACAAAAGGATGGAGAGCGTATGTTTGAGGTTGCTGAACTGGGGCAGTCGTTGTCTCGTGAGGAATTTGATCAACAGGTTCCGTCGCTACGTACCCGGTTACTGGAGATGCAGCAGGCGCTATTAGATGAATCCTTTCCGGTTATTGTACTGGTGTCTGGCAGTGATGGTGCGGGTAAGGCCGTGCTGGTCAATCGCCTGAACGAATGGTTTGACCCTCGTTACCTGCGCACGCTGGCGTTTGACGACAAAACTCAGGATGAGCGTGAGCGTCCGGATTATTGGCGCTTCTGGCAAGCCTTGCCACAGAAAGGCCATATCGGTCTGTACATCGGCTCCTGGTACAGTGATCCGATTGCAAAACGGGTGGCCAAAACCCTGAATGACATTGAGCTGGACGGCTACCTTGCCCATATTCGTATTTTTGAACGCATGTTGGTAGAAGATGGCGCACTGGTGATCAAGCTTTGGCTGCATCTCTCCAAAGAACAACAGCAGTTGCGGTTGCAGCAGCTTGAAGCGGATCCGGCAACCGCCTGGCGGGTGACGGAAAAAGACAAGCGTCATCTGGCGCTGTACGACAGTTTCCGTTCAATTGCTGAGCATACTTTACGTCAAACCAGTACCGCAGAAGCGCCTTGGGTGGTGATTGAAAGTGCCGATCCGCATTATCGTGATATCACGGTTGCCGAACATTTACTTGAGCGTATACAGCACCACCAGGCGTTACATACCTGTTCAGATACCCCGCTGGAAGATGAAAATGCTGAAGCTGTAGCGCTGATTCATCGTCAGAAAACCCTGTTGGGCAATCTGGATCTGACTTTGGCACTCGACAAGACAAGTTATCACCAGCAGCTGGAACACTGGCAAGGACAACTGTCGCTGCTGGCACGTCGCGCCTACCAGCAACGGGTTTCCATGGTGATCGTTCTGGAAGGGTGGGATGCCGGAGGGAAGGGCGGCCTGATTCGGCGCATCGTCCCCGCGCTGGATGCGCGTAACTATCAGATTATTCCAATTGCGGTGCCAACCGATGAAGAAGCCGCACATCATTACCTATGGCGGTTTTGGCGCCATATTCCCCGAGATGGGCGGGTGACCATCTACGATCGCAGTTGGTACGGGCGGGTGTTGGTAGAGCGGGTGGAGGGGTTTGCCAGCCGTGCAGAATGGTTACGGGCTTACAGTGAAATCAATGATTTTGAATCACAGCTGGTTGAACACGGTACGGTGGTGGTGAAATTTTGGCTGCATATCGACAAGGATGAGCAACTCAAGCGTTTTAAAGAAAGAGAAAAAATCAGCTACAAGCGCCACAAGATTACCGATGATGACTACCGTAATCGCGAGCGCTGGGCTGATTATGAGCAAGCCGTCAATGATATGGTCGAGCGTACCAGTACCGAAGTGGCTCCCTGGCATCTGATTGAAGCCAACAATAAACGCTTCGCCAGAATCAAGGCGCTGAAGACGCTTTGCCAGCAGCTGGAACAGCAGCTAGGAGGTTAAGTTCCGCCGCGAAGAGGATTTCGGGGCGGCTAGGGCGTGCTCAATTATTGGAGCGGCCCTGCCGGGTGCTCTCAGAGCAAGCCCACACAACAGGCTGCGCTCTATCATTGAGAACGCCCGCTAGCGATTATCTTCTTCGATGATTTCCAGCAAGCGGCGCGCAATAGCCTCAAACAGCTGGGCCTGCTCATTATTGGTGGCAGCAGTCAGGCTGTACATCAGGCTCTCGATTTCGGAACGGGACATATAGCGGACAGTGACAGGGTTGGTCATAAGATTCCCAAGGTAACAGCGTTCAAGTGAAAGCGCTCACAAGTTAAAAACGATAGCTGATCAGGGCGCTGGTGAGCCAGACATTCGGGCGTTGCCCGGCAGCGCCGCTCCGGCGGTTTTGATTACGATAATCCTGATCGTCCCGGAAGGTGCCAGCAATATCGAGGGTGACAGCACCGAGTTGGTAACCTGTACCAATCTGCCAGCCCCAGCCATTAAACACACCAACCTGGCGGCCGCTGTTGCCCTGCAGAACGATTTTTTCGCGGTGCCAGGCCGGGCCGGTGTAAAGCCGGAAACCGGGCTGAGACAATCCCCAACCCCACATTAATTGGGTTTCAAAACCGGTGACGTCCTTGCCGTCCTGATGTATGCGGTACATAAGGAAGCGAGATGCCGCGTGATCCGTTTGTGGAAACTCTGCAAACAGAGAAACGCCGGTGTCGTCGGAGCTGGGAAAGTAATCTGCTCCGGGATCGATATCCAGGGTGGTGGCCGCAATACCAAACCGGAAATTGGTAAAGTCATCCTTGCTGGTGTCTGCCGCGAAGGCCAGTTGACTGGAAGCAAGTAGCGCTAGCGTACAGACCGAGCGAAAAACGATGGCCTTCATGGCATGACGTCCTGGATACATGGAGAGTGCCGGGAAGGCTAAACCACAGGGCGCTGGATGGCAAGAGTGTGAGAATATTATGCTGGATATTAATACAGTGTTTATCAGCGATCAGTAATGATACAACACTCGGTCAGTAAAGCCTCGATAGCGACTCCTCTGTCTGAATCTGAGCGCTATACTGTCAGGCTTGGTTGCAACGGTCGGTTACATTGAACCGGCTTTGGTTGCTTATTTATACCTGTTTGAGGAGATTGCCAGTGGAATGCCGTCTTGGTTGTGGAGCCTGTTGTATCGCACCGTCGATCAGCTCGCCGATTCCGGGTATGCCTAATGGCAAGTTGGCAGGAGAACGCTGCGCCCAACTGTCGGCGGATAATCTCTGTTGTATCTTTGGCTCACCAGAGCGGCCAGCCGTATGTGACCGCTTCAAGGCTGAAGCCGATTTTTGTGGTGATAGCCGTGAGCAGGCCTTGCATATTCTTAATGGGCTGGAGCAGCTTACCACTCAGTGAATGGGTGTGTGTGATCGACTTGTTGAGGCATTATGATGATGTACAAATTAGGCTTTTATGTACCTGTAAGCCATCTGGAACAGGTCAAACAGGCGGTCTTTGCGGCGGGAGGCGGTCAGATTGGCGAGTACTGTCAGTGTTGTTGGCAAGTGCTGGGGAGTGGACAGTTTTGTCCCTCGGCAGCCGCGAATCCTTATCTGGGTCAGCCTGAAACGTTAGAAACGGTTACAGAGTATCGTGTTGAGCTGGTGTCAGCGGATGATCATATTCGTGCTGTGCTGGCGGCGTTGCGGCTGGCGCATCCCTATGAAGAGCCAGCGTTTGATCTGGTGCGGCTGGTGGATGAAGCGGAATTGCCCTGAGAATTGCCCTGAAAAGAACCAGGGTATTTGGAGGTATCCACCGGGCCAGCGATCGTCGTAATTTATTCGCTACTCAGTTGGTTACGGCTGATGTTGAAAATGTGCGGCTGAGGTGGATTCGGGTTGTCGAGATAGCGTCGTAATGTCTGTTCGACCGTTGCAAACGCCAGGGATTGCCAGGGAATGTCGGCGGGGGCGAATAGTTCAACTTGCAGACTTTCCGGGCCGGATGCAAACTCGGGTCGAGGCAGGTCGGCCAGAAAAAACACATGTACTTGGCTGATGTGAGTCACTGAAATCATGCTGAACAACGACGAAATGGTCACCTCTGCACGTGCCTCTTCCCAGGTTTCTCGCAATGCCGCCTGCTCGGTACCTTCGTCATTTTCCATAAAACCGCCCGGCAGCGTCCAGTACCCCAGGCGTGGCTCAATAGCGCGTTTGCACAGCAGTATTTTGCCCTGATACACGGGTAATGTACCCGCGACAATCCGGGGGTTGCTATAGAATATGGTGTTGCAAACACTACAAATGTCGCGTTCGCGGTTGTCCCCTTCAGGGATGCGCCGTTCTATGATGCTGGCACATTGGCTGCAGTATTTCATCCCGTCCTCAATTGTTGCTGCGATCACACAATGGGCAGTCGGTATGGCTGCCACGGGATGAGTATACCTTGTTAGTTATTGGCAAGCTGCGGAAACGGAATCACCGTGCTGCTATTCGGGTTGATTGTTGCCTTGACGCTGGTTGCTTCCATGATTGCCTGGTTGCTGGGTAATGCGCTGGTGAAGCCAGCAAGGGCCGAGCGGGTATCGACTTCTGCGCTGTTGATGGTTTGACGCATCTGGTACAGGTGATCGTGCATCATTTTTGAGACGCGGATGCAGGAATCCATCGGGTTTCTGGCGCGGCGGCGTTCCATATCGACCTGAAACTGAAGCCCACGCAGACGCCGCTGAAAAGCTGGCGGAGCGTTGTTGATGGTTTCTTCGATCATTTGCTGTCTTAAGGCTTCCAGTTGTTCCGGGTTGCTGTCGGCGAGTTTTCTCAGTTCGTCGAAGGATGGCATCTTCACAGCACTGGCCTCTTGGAAATTTTTGGGAACTTGCTTGCACTTTGTGAAATCTAGTCTACCTCAGTAACAAGATGTAAAGAATCTTGTCGCTTTGTTTTTTAACCTGTCTAACCTGTTGAATTTACTTTAGAAATATTTTTGACAGTATTGTCACGCAGGTTTGAGCAAAAAAATCTACTTTGGCCGATAATCTGCTTCAACTTATTAGCCTGCTCTGAAATCTTGTCTTGAGCTTTTTCTGGTGATCGAAAGGTCTCCCTACTAGACTGTTAATCATGAATCAATCCGATCTTTTTTTCCGCTTGTCCGGGGAATGGCAAGGCCATCAACCCAGACGTTTTTCCCGTGCCGGTTTGCGCGAAGCCGCCGTGTTGGTGGCAGTTACTGATCATCCGTATCAGCCATCATTGTTACTGACCCGGCGAGCTGCCGATATGCCCACCCATCAGGGTGAGGTCGCCTTTCCAGGCGGCAAACGCGACGATACCGACCATGATCTGGTGGCAACGGCATTACGTGAAGCCCATGAAGAAGTCGGTTTGTCTCCCGAGTATGTTCAGGTGGTGGGCATGCTGGATCAGGTGGTGTCCAAATACGGTTTTCTGGTGACGCCGGTATTGGCGGTGATTCCCCATGATGTGGCGTTAACGGCAGACCCGCGTGAGCTGGATTGCCTGTTTCATGTACCGCTGGCATTTTTTGATCAGCCGCCATCCGGGTATTTCCAGCGGGATGGTATTCGTATGCCGACCTGGATATTTGAACGTTTTCGGATCTGGGGGCTGACGGCCTACATTACTGCGGAGATGCTGAATCGTTATTTTGCCGCTGAGATTGCGCTGGGTACGGTTGTACCCGCTACCGCAGAAGACCCTGAAGACGTGTAATCGACACTGTCTTGTTCTGATCAGACCCAACGGGTAGCATTCACCCCTTCGCTTACTGCTGCTGGAGGCCGCTCTTGTCTACGGATACGACGCCATCTGCCGGAACTGAATTGCCGGTAAAATCCCCTTGTGTTCATGTCTGTGTGCTGGATAACCAGGACATTTGCCAGGGGTGTTATCGCTCCGGTATGGAAATCAGCCAGTGGGGCCGGATGTCGAACAGTGACAAGCGCGATGTACTGACGCGGTGTCATCAGCGGGAGCTGGTATCAGGTAATGTGTTTGTTATAGCCCCCTCTTCCTGAGTCGGTATTTCTTGTTGTTATTCATTTTTATTGGCGTTAGGCGGATGATCCGGCCCGGTGCTGATTTGCTTGCCAGAGAGTCTGATTATGTCTGATGTTGCTGCTGTCCTGAATGCCCCGGTTATCGGTACCCCTTTTTCAGCTACCGCGACCCGAGTGCTGTTGTGTGGCTCTGGAGAGCTGGGCAAAGAGGTGGTCATTGAGTTACAGCGCCTGGGGTGTGAGGTGATTGCGGTGGATCGCTACGCCAACGCTCCGGCGATGCAGGTTGCAGATCGTTGTCATGTGATCAATATGCTTGACGGTCAGGCCTTGCGTGCGGTGATTCAGCAAGAGCAACCAGCCTTGATCGTGCCGGAAATTGAAGCCATTGCGACGGCGACATTGGCAGAGCTGGAAAGTGAAGGGTTTCGGGTTGTGCCAACTGCCCGTGCAACTCAGTTGACGATGAATCGTGAAGGCATTCGTTGTCTGGCGGCAGAGACACTTGGAGTACCTACGTCGAGTTATCGTTTTGCGGCCTCAGAAAGTGATTTTTACGCGGCTGTTGATACGATCGGTTTGCCGTGTCTGGTCAAGCCGATCATGAGTTCGTCTGGTAAAGGACAAAGCTTTGTTCGAACGGCTGCAGAGCTGGCTCCGGCCTGGCGTTATGCGCAAGAAGGTGGTCGTGCAGGGCAGGGGAAAGTGATTGTCGAAGGGTTTGTGGATTTTGACTTTGAAATCACATTATTGACTGTCCGTCACAGTGATGGGTGCGGTGGCACGGTGACGAGTTTTTGTGATCCGATTGGCCATCGCCAGCAAGACGGTGATTATCAGGAATCCTGGCAACCGCAGCAAATGACCGCAGCGGCCTTGCTACGGGCGCAGGAGATTGCCACCACCGTGACCACTGAACTCGGTGGCTGGGGGTTGTACGGCGTTGAATTGTTTGTGCGCGGGGATGAGGTTATTTTCAGTGAAGTCTCTCCGCGACCACACGATACCGGGCTGGTCACGCTGATTTCGCAAGACCTGTCAGAGTTTGCCTTGCACGCACGGGCGATTCTGGGATTACCAATCCCGTCCATTCGTCAGTTCGGGGCTTCTGCGTCAGCGGTGATCCTGGTAGAAGGACGTTCAACGACGATGCAATACGGCAATCTGTTTACTGCCATGATGGAGCCGGACACCCAGCTGCGCCTGTTTGGCAAGCCGGAGGTGCAGGGCAAGCGGCGTCTGGGGGTCGCTCTGGCAAGAGCTGAGTCTGAAGCGCTGGCGCGTGACAAGGCAAAACGCAGTGCCGATGCGGTAACTGTGACGTTGTAAACCAGTCAGCAGTACACAGCAGGGTTTGGTGTTCCAGGCGCAGGCGATTCTTTCTAGCTATTCTGGCCAGGATGTTGACTGTCTGCCCGCGAAACCCTTGTCAGCAGTATTGCCGTCGGCTAAATCGCCATCGGCTGAATCGCCATCGGCTGAATCGCTACCTGCCGCAGGTCGCAGCGAGGCAACATCAATCACCCGATATTGGTTACGGCCGTTGTTTTTGGCCAGGTACAGTGCCTGATCTGCCAGTTGTAACCATTCTTCGGCGGAGATAAACCCTAGCCATGGCCCGCCATGGTGAATCCAGGCGGCTCCCATGCTGATGGTCAACCGGTGGCTGACATCGGAATCCGGGTGGGGTATTGCCAGGATTCTGATGGCATTGGTTACTTGAGTACATAACTGCTCAAGCTCTTCGCGGCTGTCGGCATAAACTAGCAAGACAAACTCCTCGCCGCCAAAGCGGGCAATTTCCTCGTCGGTTCGCCGAGCCAGTTTCGACAGTGCCGTCGCAACCTGCTGCAATGCCTGGTCTCCCTGCTGATGACCGTAGCGGTCGTTATAAAGCTTAAAGTAGTCGATATCGATCATGATCAGTGCCATGGATAACGGATTGCGGCAGAGTCGATACCAGGCTCTTTCCTGCATACGGTCAAATCCACGTCGGTTGCGCACTCCGGTCAGGGCGTCGGTGTGACTGAGCACTTCAAGGCGCTGGTTCTGATCCCGAATAGTAGCTACCAACTGATTATGTGAGTTGGCCAGCTGGGCTATCTCGGTGATGTAAAACGACTGGGTGAGCGGCAATTCTTTTAAATGCCCCAATTTCAGGTTGCGTAACAAATGGCTATTGGCGACTTTAAGAGGAGTGATAATCAAGTGTAGAATGATTGAGAATAAGGATGCGGGAATTGCACCAATGATGAGCATTTCCTGCAGGGTATTCATATTCAAGAGATGCGGCAGGCTAAGATCCGGGTCGGTGATTTTCAGGCAGTATACGGGTTGCTCGAACGGGTCTTGCAAGCAGCGTATGGCACTGATCATTGCGCTGGTGACCGGCTCATCAAATCCCAGGGCGGGGTCGGTGATGGCAACGGTGGCAATGTTCAGACGGGTAATGCGTTCAAAGTCGCCCAACATGGTGTTGTTCAGACGTTTCATAAACACCATCCAGCCAACACCTTCGCCTGTGCCATCGGAGCGGGAGATCGGATTGGCCGCAATCATGGTGGGGAAACCATCGATCAGTGTCATGGCAGTGGCTGGGGTGCTGCCAAGCAAAACTGTTTGTAGAATCGGTGGCAGCAAGTGGTCGGTGGTGCCCGAGTAGTGCTCCAGCTGTCCGTTGCTGTAGCGATAGCCAGCCCGCAGAGTCTGGGTGCTATCCAGAATCATCACGCCATTGAGTGATAATGAGGCAAAAGTCGACACGATAAAATTGGCGCTCAGATTATCGTTTGTATCGTGGCTGCTATGGATGAAATCCCAGCTGTAATCCCACTGGGCATGGTCGTTGGTCATTATCTGGAGCTGTTCCTGAGCAAGTGACAAGGCTTGTGCCAGGCTTTCTATGCCGCGTTGTTGCTGGGCTGCTGCCATGGCCATGTCGGCAGGATAGCTGACCCAGTAGCGGAATCCGGCCAGCCAGACAAACAGGAGTGTCAAATAGCTGATGACCAGAAGTGTATAAAGCGTTTTTACCGAAAGCTGTCGTGGCTGCGCCTTTTTCGGCATGGATAAATCCGGTTTGAGTATGGATAGTGTAAGGATAGTCGGGTTGGGCGAAATTGTCGGGTCTTGCTGCGTTATTTCGGCAAGGTACGTGGATGAGAATATTTGGCATTGATTTGCAGGGGGGCGGTGAAGCGCAATATGAGTGAATCTGGAAGTTGTTGCGGTGGGAACAGCTCGCCGCTTGCCGGTGAATCTGCTGTAAAAGCGGGCGTGGCGGTGCAAAGCTGTTGCGGCAGTGTAACGGTTGCCAGTACGCCGGTGGCTGCCAGCTGTTGTGGTGGAGGTTCGACAGCAGACGACACTGGCTGCTGCGGGCCAGCCAAAACATTCGACTGGGTGTTGTGGGGTAGTGGCAGCTTTGTGGTGGCAGGTTACCTGGGCTGGCTACTATTGGGGCAGGTTGGCCCGAGCTGGCTGGCGACCCTGTTGCACACCTCGTTCGAAATGGTGAACGCCATGTGGTGGGGAGTTATCTCGGCGTCCTTGTTTGTTGGATTGCTGGGGCGTATTCCTCGTGAACTGGTGATGTCGGTGCTGGGGCAGGCAGGTTCGCGGCAGGGGATTTTTCGCGCCACTCTGGCGGGACTGATGCTGGATTTGTGTAATCACGGCATTCTGATGATTGGTATGAAGTTGTATGAGCGTGGTGCCAGTATTGGTCAGGTGATGGCCTTTCTGATTGCCAGTCCGTGGAATTCATTAACGCTGACGCTGATTTTGATTGGGCTGATCGGTTTGCAATGGACGCTGGTATTTATCGTTGCTTCGCTGGCCATTGCCTGGGTCAGTGGTTTGATTTTTGACCGTTTGGTGGTCACCGGTGTGCTACCCGCCAATCCTAATCATCAACAACCCCAGAAGGTTCATGTCAGAGCAACGCTGAAGCAAGTCTGGCAAGATGAAGACTGGACGTTATCCGGGTTGGCAATGATGTTCTGGCAAGGGTTGAAAGAATCCAAAACTGTACTGCGTTGGGTTTTTCTCGGTGTGGTGCTGGTGGCGCTGGTGCGGGCTTTTGTGCCAGAAGACAGTTTCGGTGTCTGGTTTGGTGCCAGTGCCGGAGGCTTGCTACTAACCCTGCTGGCAGCGACGGTGATTGAGGTCTGCTCGGAGGGTTCCAGTCCGATTGCAGCCGACTTGGTCACCCGTGCTGCCGCACCGGGCAATGGCTTTACCTTCCTGATGGCGGGTGCCGCGACGGATTACACCGAGATCATGTCGCTTAAAGACACCACCCGCAGCTGGAAAATCGCTCTTTTCCTGCCGCTGGTGACCGTGCCGCAGGTATTACTGCTGGGATGGCTGATGAATAGCATGGCGGCCGGGTGATGTCAGTCACTGAGAGGGTGCAGCTGTTGGGGTTGTATTTCGATACTGCCCTGGTCATTACCCAGCCAAAGTGTGCCATCCTGGATATTGGCCTGTAAGCGCATGGTGCGATCGTAAAGCGACTCCAACTGTTCTATGGCATCGGCGTCGAGGTTGTAGACGCTGAGGTTGTTGAAGCGTGTACAGCTGTTTTTGAGGCTGTCCCACCACGGCAATGCGGTGCGGCCATGATATTCGTAGATGCGTACTTGTTGGGCTTTTTGGCAGGCTTTGCGAATGCGTTTTTCATCCGGCTGGCCCAGCTCAATCCAGAGCAGGGTCTGGTCGCTGTAGTCTCTTACCCACAGTTCCGGTTCGTCATCGGTACTGAGTCCACGGGTAAATTCCAGGGTGTCACTTGCATTCAAGGCAAACACCGCAATTCGGGTCATTAATCGCAGCAGAGTTTCGGAAGGGTGTTGCGCCAGTGTCAGGTTATACGTTTGATAGTGGTGGCGATCCATGTCTGACACGGCCAGTTCGATTTTACAAATGGTTGCCTTGATGGCCATGGGAATTCCAACGACTGAATATCGGGCCGCGAGTGTACCTTGAGGTTTACTCAATAGCACGGGTTGCGGTGTTCGGGGTTCTTTATGGTGAACGTCTGTTTTTCAGCTATACCTACAGAGACCGGTTGGTCAGGCTAATCTGCAGGTTGCTTGACTTTGAACTCTGTATTGACCGGCTATTCAGGGGGACAGTGAACCCAAACACCACGGCTATAAAAATAGTGAGCCTTGTTATGAGTTATCAAGAATTGAGTGTGTCAGGGCTGTTGGCTGAAGTCGGTTTGCGGGTACGAGCTGCGCGGCTGGTGGCGAATCTTAGCCAGGAGCAGTTGGCTCGTGAGGCGGGTGTTAGCCGCTCGACAATCAAGCGTCTGGAAGCAGGAACCGATAGCGTCAGCTTGTCCAATCTGTTGGCGGTATTACAAGTTCTGGGCTGTATTGACGCTGTTGTTGCCTCCTTGCCTGAACCGGAACGCACAGTAGATGCCCGTCAGCGTGCATCCCGTACCAGTCACTGAGTCATCGCAGTATGTTCGAATCCGTTATCTTGCCGATGGCTCTAAGTTGCTCGGAGCGGCGGCTTAAGGTTTTGACAAACCGTGCGTTCAGCGCTAGATTGCAGCCCTCTCTTGGGGGAGTAGTCTGACGAGCGTTGGTTATTTTTATTTTGTAAAAAACAACGTTCGTATCCTGCGTCAACATACTTGGGCCTCATGCTCATGGTGCAGGAAATACCTTGGTATTGGACAAGACCTGAGACGAATACTGGTTCCATGGGTGGCTGCCAGCATTCGTCTTTGGTGTCTGCTGCCCGGTAACGATAAATGATAGATTCTCCTGACTCGCTGTTCTCTTCCGCTTTTTTTTCTTCTGCTGTTGCGGTCACGCTGGCTGAAATTGGTGATAAAACCCAGCTGCTGACGCTGTTTCTGACGCTCAAATTCCGTAATAAATGGGCGATTGTGCTGGCGATTGTGCTGGCGACGCTGGTCAATCACGGCCTGTCTGCCTGGTTCGGAGTGTGGCTCGGTGATCGCCTTGAGCTATGGCTGAGTGATGGCTGGATTGATTGGCTATTGGCTGGCAGTTTTATGGCGATGGGGTTATGGGTGCTGATTCCGGACAAGGACGATGGCGGCGAATCCCGGTTTCTGGCGTTCGGTGCGTTTTTTGCCACTCTGGTGCTGTTCTCACTGGCTGAGTTGGGTGATAAAACCCAGATTGCAACGGTCTTACTGGCTGCAGAGTGGCAACAGCCCATGCTGGTGACGCTCGGTACGACGCTTGGGATGTTGATTGCGAATGTGCCGGTGATCTGGTTTGGCCAGGCATTGCTACAGCGGATTCCGCTGGATCGTGTGCGTTATGTTACGTCGCTATGCTTTTTTGCTGGCGGTGTATGGATCTTGCTGATGTAGGCCGGACGCTGGGATAATGGCGATAAAAACGCGGCCAATGTTCCGTTGGGTTTTTTATTTGCTCTGTATGGTTATTGTTTGGCCGCCAGTACGCACTACACTGGGCGTAACGATAATAATCAGAGCATGCACCCATGAGCCGCTATACCCATCTGTTCCAGCCCCTTGATCTTGGTTTTACGCAACTCAAAAACCGGGTGGTGATGGGCTCCATGCATACCGGTTTGGAAGACCGTCCCTGGCACTTCAATGAACTGGCGGCTTATTTTGAGGAGCGGGCCAAAGGCGGGGTAGGCTTGATCGTGACCGGTGGTTTTGCACCGAACCGGGTCGGCGACCTGTTGCCATTTGGTTCCAAGCTGATCAGTTCATGGCAAGTGCCGTTTCATCGCAAGGTAACGGACGCGGTGCACCGTCATGATGGCAAGATCCTGATGCAAATCCTGCATGCTGGCCGTTATGGCTATACGCCCTTAAACGTTGCGCCTAGTGCGATTCAGTCGCCGATTACGCCATTCAAGCCACGGGAGCTGACTGCCGGGCAGATTCGTACCACCATCAAGCATTTTGGCCGTGCGGCAAGACTGGCGCAAAAAGCCGGTTATGACGGCGTCGAGGTTATGGGCTCGGAAGGGTATTTTATTACCCAGATGCTGAATGCACGTACCAACCAGCGCACCGACGAATGGGGTGGCAGCTATCGCAATCGAATGCGGTTTGCTATTGAAGTGATCCGCGAGATTCGTGCTCGAGCCGGTGAGCATTTTATTGTGATGTTTCGTCTTTCGATGCTGGATCTGGTTGATGGTGGTTCTACCGCCGAGGAAATCATCGAGCTGGCACATGAGCTGGAAAAAGCCGGTGTTACTCTGCTGAATACAGGCATCGGGTGGCATGAAGCTCGGGTGCCGACCATTGTGACCTCGGTGCCTCGGGGGGCTTTTGTGGCGGCGACCGCGCAAGTGAAGCAGGCAGTATCGATTCCTGTTATCGCCTCCAACCGCATTAATATGCCCGAAACCGCAGAAGCCATCCTGGCTCAAGGCCAGGCGGATATGGTTGCTATGGCGCGACCGTTTCTGGCAGACCCGGAATGGGTGCTGAAAGCCGAACAAGGTCGTGAAGACGAGATCAACACCTGTATCGCCTGCAATCAGGCTTGTCTTGACCATACCTTTGAAAACAAACGTGCCAGCTGTCTGGTGAACCCGCGTGCTTGTCATGAAACCGAGCTGGTATGGCAACCGGCCACGCAACCGAAACGGGTTGCAGTGGTGGGAGCGGGTCCTGCCGGGCTGGCCTGCGCTGTTGTGGCTGCCCAGCGTGGCCACCAGGTCACTCTGTTTGAGGGGCGGGATTTTATCGGTGGCCAGTTTAATCTGGCATCCCGTATTCCGGGGAAGGAAGAGTTTCGCGAAACCATTCGCTATTACCAGGCCATGATTCAGAAACTGGGGATCGACCTGCGCTTGTCGACGCGAGTGGAGGCAGACAGCTTGAGCCAGTCCGGCTTTGATGACGTGGTGATCGCCACTGGTGTTGAGCCGCGTATACCGCAGGTGGCAGGGCTGGACAATGCCAGGGTAATTACTTATCAACAATTGTTGAGTGAACCACTGGCGCTGGGTTCAAGAGTAGCCATTATGGGTGCTGGTGGTATTGGCTTCGATGTCGCCGAGTATCTTACTCAGGAAGGGCAATCCACCACACTGAATGCGAAGCACTGGCATGCTGAGTGGGGCGTGGATGTCACCAGTCAGGCACGGGGCGGATTAGTTGCTCCGGTAGTGGATGCCTCGCCCCGCAAGGTGTATCTGCTGCAGCGAAAAGCGTCGGCGCTGGGTAAAGGGCTGAATAAAACCACCGGTTGGGTGCATCGTGCCACCATGAAGATGAAGCAGGTCGAAATGATCGCAGGGGTACAATACGACCGTATCGATGATCAGGGCTTGCATATCCGTATCGTACGTGGAGATGAGACTGAAGAGCGTCTGCTGGAAGTCGATCACATTGTGGTGTGTACCGGGCAGGAGTCCGTGAATCGGCTTTACCACGATCTAAAAGCGCTGATGACAGACGGTGTAACCGGTATTCATCTGGTGGGAGGGGCTGAATTTGCCGGTGAACTGGACGCCAAACGAGCCATTCGACAGGCCAGTGTGCTGGCCGCTTCTCTGTAGCCATTCGATTTGATCTGACTGCCGCTGGTTTTTTGATCAGACGGCAGTCTTCGCGCTTCATCCCTCTTTTATTACCAGGGGATTCTCCCCCATCTCTCCCCCATCTTGTAACTTTGTTAAGAATTAAAACCCCTATTTTTGTACATGTATTGCATCATTTTCTGATTTTTTATCATTAAGAATGGGTTTTTTATGACTTTTTGGTTCTGAATTGTATGAAATGACCGCGATTTTTTAAACTCTTAACGCTATTTTTTTGATTTTGTCGATACATGGCTTGTTGGATTTATTGATTTATGTCAGATTTTATATGCGTTTTGAGGTGCTTATGACAAATTGTGCTACATTTTTAATGTACGGTTTCTATTCAATATTATATAAAACCTATACAATAGTTGCGTCAGAGTTGTTCGAAATGATGTCTGGCATTTGATTTGGCGGTTTTTTCGTCGTGTTTTTTACTCAGAAAGTGGAACGGTTATCCGATCTGACGCTTTCTGAACTGTGAGGTGGCTATGGCTTCTGAGTACAATTTGGCGCTGGTCGCACTTTCGTACTGTATTTCTGTACTGGGTTCGTATACCGCCCTGAAACTTGCCAAAGGTATGGCCACATCGCGCCCGGAAAATCTGTGGTTCTGGGTGGTTGGATCGGCTTTTGCCTTGGGTGGGGGTGGTGTATGGGCGATGCATTTTGTCGGCATGCTGGCATTTGATACTCCGGTTGATTTTGGTTACGACCTGGGAATGACACTGGCATCATTGGTGTTGGCCGTCGTGGTTGTCGGGTTGGGCTTGTATGTTGTAGGGCGTAACCCGGATAGCCTGATGCGGTTATTGAGTGCCGGTCTTATCACCGGGCTTGGTGTGGCTTCCATGCACTACACAGGAATGGAAGCGATGGTGATGCCGGGTGAAATGATTTACGACCCGGCTCTGGTCGGGGCGTCCATCCTGATTGCGGTGGGTGCTTCGATCTGTGCGTTATGGTTGGCATTTAATGTCCATACGCTGATGCTGAGAATACTCAGTGCCATGGTGATGGGAGTTGCTGTATGTGGCATGCACTATACCGGTATGGCGGCAATGCATATGAACTATAGCCATTCCCCTGCGGATGGCCTGTCGCTTTTGCAGTATAAGGCGACGCTCGACCCCGGCGTATTGGCAGTACTGATTGCTGTGGTGGTAGTGGCATTACTGTTGTCGCTGCTGGTGGGAACCATGGAAGGCTTGAAGGAGCAGGAACGTCGGGTTTCACTGCGTATTGATCGGTAAGTGCTGGAACATTGTTGGGGGCGCGTGTCCCCCGGCATAAAGTGGAACTGTCGTGGTTAGTGTGACGTTAAAAAATGGCAGTAAGGCGGTTAAATTAGCCCAACCGACTTGCTGCCACCTTCTTGTTTACCCATCCTCTGCTCTGTACCTGCACTGTGAATTTTGCCTGGCTCTGGCTGTCGGCACTCATGCCCATTCCCTGTAAAAGCCATCACTTACTATAACCTGCTAGGCTGTAAAGCAACTTTCTGATGACTGTGTAGTGGTTGCTGTTATGTGGCTTGTTCGTTCTTTCTGTCTTGGCATGGTGATGATCATTGCGGTTGATGTTGCGAACGCTGAACCCGAGTGCAACGATCGTGATGCCGTGGTCGCCAGTGACACCTTGGCAAAGAAGTTATTCAAGGCCGCTGTCGTTTTTCACCCCGCGCTGGTGTTGAAGCGCCACTGGCCCAGTCGGCAAAAAGAAGTTGCCAGTTATATTCAGGCTGGCGAAAAGAAGTACAGTATCTATACGCTGGTTTCTCCTGATTGCCAGGCGCATTTTATCAAGCGTACCCGCCAGAACGACTGAGTTTCATTGTAGCGGCTTTCCCCTTTTGCAGACGGCTTTGCAGATTCCTGATTTTGTTGTTGTATAATACTGTATAGGTTTTTGGTCTTGATTGTGGTGTATCAATCACCGAATGACAGCAGCGCTTTAAGGGAGTGTTTTATGAAACCGGTTATTTTTATGGTTGTTCTTACCACTGCCTCTGTGGGGCTTCTCGGGTGCAGCAGCATCACCGTTCAGGAGTACGTTGCCAACACGCCGACATTGATACCCAAGACATTTTTTAATGGGCGGCTATGCGCGGATGGTATCGTAAAAGATTATCGCGGCAGGGTGACCCGCCATTTTAATGCCCGCATCTTGGCCAGTTGGGATTCAGCGGGCATCGGTACCCTGGATGAAGTTTTTCAGTTTGCTGATCGGCATCTGGGGGATTATGAAAAACGCATCTGGACCCTCGTGCCGGATCGTGATGGAGCCTATATGGCGACGGCTAATGACGTGGTGGAGCCAGCTCGCATGACCTTTGCTGGTAACAGTTTGCATATGAACTACCTGTTGAACTACGGTGCGGATGACGATCAGATCACGCTGCGTATGGATGACTGGATGTTTCTGGTGAACGAGAAAACCATCGTCAACGAAACCCGTATGAGTAAATGGGGATTGACGCTTGGCCATGTGCTGCTGACTATTCGCAAGGCACATCCTGCCGATTTGTGTCTCGCAGGAGGTTCTGCTGCGGCTGCAACCGAGCGGGTGTCGATGTAACGGACGGTGGCCGTGATTGGATCACACGTTATCCGGGGGACAAGGTGATTGGATAGTCTTGCAGAAGTACTACTGGTTTGTTCATTGTTGCTCTGAATTAATATTTCTCAATATAAGTTCAATTTATTTCGTTTTTTCTCATAAATAAATCCTGCCAGAATCAGCATTAATTTCATGATTCAGAGAAAAAACATGACGAAGTTTCATATTCCTGGTTTCCCTCGTATTGGTGAACAACGCCAGCTTAAACGTGGATTGGAAGGTTATTGGGCTGGTGACGTCAGTCAGCCAGAGTTGCTGTCGATAGCAACCCGCATCCGTGAGTCCAATTGGCAACGTCAGCTTGCCGCTGGCGTTGATTGGCTCACGGTCGGGGATTTTGCTCTTTACGATCACGTACTGAATACGTCGGTACTGCTGGGACATTTACCAGAACGGGTAAAAACCACGGATAATCGGATTGATCAGATGTTTCTGACGGCCAGGGGACGGGCACCGTCAGGAACACCCTGCCACGCTGCGGAAATGACCAAATGGTTTGATACCAATTACCATTATCTGGTGCCTGAGTGTCGCGCTGACGATACCTTCCAGTTGCAGCCTGAGTGGTTGCTGGATGAGATCCGCGCCGCCCAGGCGCTGACTGATCAGGTTAAACCGGTCATTCTTGGTCCGATGACGTATCTCTTTCTGGCTAAAAGTGCAGAGGGTGTTGATCGATTGAGCCTGTTGCCACGACTTTTACCGATTTACAGTGAGTTGTTCTGTTTGTTGAAAGAACAAGGTATCGACTGGGTGCAGCTGGATGAGCCTGTACTGGCACTGGATCTGCCAGATGACTGGCGGCAAGCATTTGAACCGGCTTATCACAGCCTGCGTTTTGGCGGTCTGAATATCCTTCTGGCCAGTTATTTTGGCAGCCTGGAACGTAATCAGTCTGTGGCGCTGGGGTTACCGGTGCAGGGGCTTCATATCGATCAGGTGGCAGGAACCGATGATCTTGGCGCGCTGGTGGATAAGCTGGGGCCTTACAAGGTGCTGTCTGTTGGCGCTATCTCGGGGCGCAATATCTGGCGTACGGATCTGGATGCCTGTTACCGCTTGTTGAAGCCGGTCGCTGAACAACTTGGCGATCGTCTCTGGGTTTCGACCTCCTGTTCGTTACTGCATGTACCCTATGATGTTGATAGTGAAGTTGCAACGGACGGGCGTATGACTCCGGCGGTATTACCCTGGTTGGCATTTGCACAGCAAAAACTGGAAGAGGGCAGTCTATTACGTGACGGGCTCAACACCGCAGCGACATTAAACCGCCTGTCCTGGCAGCAGCAAGCAGACTGTATTACTGATCGCCACGAGTCGCTCATGGTTCACAAGCCTGCGGTCAAGTTGGTGGCACAAACGGCGGCCAGCCAGCAGTGGCAACGCAGCCTGCCGTATGAGCAGCGAGCTGAGTGTCAGCAAGCGCGCTGGCAGTTGCCGTTATTGCCGACAACAACGATTGGCTCATTTCCTCAAACGGCTGAGATTCGTCAGTTGCGCCAACGGTTTCGCCAGGGCGATATCAACCCATCGGTCTATCATCAGGGCTTGCTGACGGAAATAGAACACTGCATCCGGGTTCAGGAGGACATCGGCCTGGACGTACTGGTGCATGGCGAAGCCGAACGTAACGATATGGTGGAATATTTTGGTGAGTTGCTGGAGGGCATTGCTGTATCGAGCCATGGCTGGGTACAAAGTTATGGCTCCCGTTGTGTCAAACCGCCGCTGATTTTTGGGGATATTGAGCGACTGCAACCCATGACGGTGGAATGGAGTCGTTATGCGGCCAGCCTGAGTGAGCGTCCGGTGAAAGGAATGTTGACCGGTCCAGTGACCTTGCTGAAATGGGCGTTTGTTCGTGATGACCAACCCTGGTCTCAAACCGCCTATCAGCTTGCGGCTGCCCTGAGAGTCGAAATTGCCGAACTGGAAGCTGCTGGAATCGGCATGATCCAGGTGGATGAACCGGCATTACGTGAGGCATTACCATTAAAGCAGGCCGAGCGGGCGGATTATCTGGCCTGGGCCGTCAATAGCTTCCGTTATGCAACCACCGCTGTTGCTGCTGAGACCCAGATTCACACGCACATGTGTTACGCCGATTTTGACGATATTCTGCCAGCGATCGAAGCTATGGATGCCGATGTTATTACGCTGGAGACCGCGCGTTCAGCGCGTAAATTGCTGGACGGCCTGGCCAGTCGGCCTTATCACAATGGTATTGGCCCAGGTGTTTATGATATTCACAGCCCGAATGTACCGGATACTGAGGCGATGGCTTCGATATTGAGAGCAGCGGCTGCCGTTGTACCGCTACGCAACCTTTGGGTGAACCCGGATTGCGGCTTGAAAACCCGTCGTTGGGAAGAGGTGAAACCTGCACTCAAGGCGATGGTACAGGTTGCGCAGACGTTGCGGGAGCAAGGGCTGGATACGATCAGCCATGCCGGGCTTGGCGGCGAAGCAGCTTCCCGGCAAGTTCATGAAAGTCTGATCGGTCATACAGAGGATGATCCTTGTCCCTCTCATGCACGCTGCGTGCCGTAGTCGCAAGTTGTTCGTCTGGACGGGGCTGCCCTGGTCAGTCCTGCTCCAGATCCTGTTCGGGTAGTTTGTCGGTGAGTCCATGCTGTTTGGCCCACAGCTGTAGCATGATCAGTACGCGTTCATCGCAGGTCAGTTGGTGATGAAATAACTGGTCTGTGGCTTCCGCCAGTGCTGTCTGGTCAGTGATATCCTCACCATGGTTACCGAGTTCGATGCTGAGTTCGCGGTTGCAAGCCTCGTAGATTTTGGACAGCAAAGGCTCTATACGCTCGGGGTCATCGGTCATTAGCCAGGTTTGTTCCAAGTCGTTCTCAAGCTCACGCACAATCGCCCAAGTGGTTTCTCCACGTTGGTAGAGCGTATCCTGACTGATGCCATGTATATCTTCGAGAGCATAGTCCCAGTCATTCCAGCCATCATCGGGTTGGATGAGTGTTGTCTTGATCAAGCCATCCGCCATTGACCAGGCAATGGCAATGGGATGCGCTTCTTCCTCGTAGGAGCTGGCGTCAACAGCAATAAAATGTGGATAGGCCACAGCTACCTCTTATCTGAAAACCGGGAAGTGGAATGTACGGTTTGCAGCGACTGGCAGCAACCGAATTTATTACCAAAATACCTCTATCTCCGGCTTGCAGACCGCTTGATTGACTTTACGAGGGGCGAATATCAGGTTCTTGTCGCAGTAGCGTATCCAGGGTATCGATCACTTCCGACCAGTCGGCATCCTCGTTGAGTGATTCGCTCAGGAACTGCTGTTGTGACGTCGTAAAAAAGGACAATTCTGAGAGCTGGGAATGTTGGCCAATAGGAGGTTTGTGACGATCAATAAAAGTACTGATTTCCGTTTCGCTGTGTGGTAAGCCAAGCTGGCGAAACAAATCAGTCAGCGTATGAATGGGCGTGTGCATGCGGGCCACCTTCTCGTTGTATAGATGACTCAGTGAGACCAAAAATTACCGGTGAAGTTCATATTGGGGGCCAGACTGCAGTGCTCGGCGTAATGCTCTGGGGGATTGACCGAACCAGCGTCGGCAGGCACGGCCAAAGTTTGCCGGGTTATCGTAACCCAGTTGTTGTGCCAGTAATCGCAGTGGCAGATCTGCTTGTTCGATACCCTGAAGTGCCAGCGAGCTGCGGTGCAATTCCTGTAATGACTGGTAACGTGTTCCCAGATTAGCGAGTTTGCGATTGAGGGTGCGGCTGCTGATCTGCAATGCTTTGGCACAGGCATCGACGCCAGGCGCGTCAGGTTCTCTTTGTAACCATTGCCAGACCTGGACTCCGGCATCATCGTTGCTGGCAGGCTGGTTGGACAGGCGTTGCAGGCATTGACAGCGCGCTTTTATCGACGGAATCGTTGACGGACGTTGATCAGAGGAAGGCAAGGTCAGTGTCAGAGTCTGGCGGAGCGTATTCAGGGAGGTCAGCTGGCTATCAACCAGGCCAAGGTCGATCATGCCTCTGAGCAGCCGGGCGTTGATATACCCCAACATGTATTGATGCAGGTCGTTTTTGACTCTGGCTGGTAGTTCATCCGGAAGCTCTGGAGCAATGCTGATCGTAAGATTGAGGGTGCTTGCTGTTGCTGCCATTTTGATGTCGAGTCCTGTCATTAACAGCCGGGTATAGCGCATCCACCAGGACGCCATTTCCAGTCCGTCAATACTGGCCTGAAGAATCTGGAAGAGCATTTCCTGATCGGCTGGCCCCAGCTGATCTCCATGCAGTGTGCTCATCGCGGCTATATTGACGTGTTCAAACAGCTGTTGCCGTGAGTCTGATAATAAGGTTGACACCGGAGTGGCTACAGCAGGATTGCCGACCGGGTGTGCCCGGTTGAGAAGACGCAAGACTTCCCAGGGGGCACGGCTATGCATGAGCGCTGCGATGTAGGAGGTGGAAAATGTGCATTGCTAGAGATCTTCCAGATTTAACTTGATGGTGGCGGTGAAGCAGGATGAATCATCAGTCCAGAGAATATGGCCGTTGATCTCCATATCGACAATTTCCTCGCAGATTCCTTGCAAGAGTAGAGGCCAGGGTGAGTGCGGTGGCGGTTGGGTTCCAGCGCGCAACGCAACGGTCATACTCAGCGTCTGGTTGTGCAGTGCGAGTGTAAGTGCTGGTATGATATTGCTTTGTTTTGATGGTTTTATCAGTAAATGCTCAAGCAGAAATTCAATCAACGCCAGTTTGACATCAATAATCAGAGATAGTGGTGTTATCAGAGCAGCCGTTGATTTCGCCCGAGCCAGGTGACGTTGGATAAATTTCACCAGATCGACAGATTGCTTCGCTGGTCCTGTAAGCACATTGAAAGCGTGAATAGTCACTTTTAGTGGCGCCGCGAGGGTCGGCTCTGCAGCCTTCTCGGCTGTTTCAAGCGAAGGGGTGACCAGTGACAACAGTGAAGGACGTTGTCGGTTGGCCATCTGGTGGCGCAGGTGGTCACACTCTCGCCGCAAACGGTCGAGATCGCTGCTTTGCACCATGCCCAGATGCTGGAATTCATCCTGTTGCTGGCGTAATGCCGTTTCCATTCGAAGATTCAATTCTTGCAGCTGCTTGCGGGCATAATGTTCAGCGGTATGGTCAACACTGCAAATCAGTACTTCTTCCGGGCGGTTATTGTGAAAGCGGATGGCCTGGAAACTGATATCAAACACACCTTCCTGGCCGTTAAACTTGAGTAATGAAAACTTGCCCTGCACTCGTTTGATACGTCCTTGCAGCAGCTGGTAAACGCGCTCTCGCTGTTCAACACCAGTATCAGAGTTCAAGCGTTCCAATATTGCATGCAACGGATTGTCGATACGGTTCAGCGCTTCCTGGTCTGTGCGTAACTGATAACAAAAATTGCGGTTGGTTTCCATTCGGTCTTCTCGAACCAGATAGCGGCAGAAGCCCATTGTTGTGTTTTCAATCGCCATATTGAGGTGATTATGAGTATCTTCCAGTTCGATTCTGGCCTGATCACGCAACTGCATGTCACTGAGTAATGATTGGCGCATTTGTTCGATGGCAAAGGCAAGGGCATCCAGCTCATCCCGTTTTTCCGGAGCAACGCGGGAACGATGCTGAAGTGCAACAGGATGGTCGGGGGTTTGAATCGAAAAGGTTCTGGCCCAGTCTGACAGTGAGCGTATATGACGGGTAATCAGATGATGGATCAATAACAGCAAAATCAGTGAGATGGCGATGGTTTGGCACAACTGTACCAATAACATGTTAAACGCACGGGTTTCGAGTTGTTGGCGCAGCTGCTCATAACTGCCGAGAATGGTTAGAGTTGCAAGAAAGGTTCGATTACCCTTGTCTTCATAATAGACTTCAAACTGGTGGCGGATATCGATTTCGTTGGGTTTGAGCCCCGTTTCTATGTAACCGAAGTCAGCGCTGTCGATGGCAATGTACTCAACGCCGTCAAAATTGAGCATCCCTTCAAGTTGGGTGCGCAATTGCTCGGCATCAAAGTTCCAGAGGCTGATTGCGAGGCTGTTTTCATAGCTGGCTTCCAGCTTTAACAAATTGTTTTGCAGTCGCTGGGTGCCTCGCTGGTAGTCGTCGATCAGCATCCAGCCATAGGAAAGCATGGTGATCAGGAAATTTGCCAGCAGCAGATATGAAAGCAGTCGCCTTCCTATCCGCGTACCAAATGCCGCAGAAAATTGCTCAATCAAATGTCAACTCCATGATTTTCTCCGGATGTTACTCAGAATAATGCTCTGGGAGTACTGATCGCTATTTGGCCAGCTTTCAGGTCTGGGTCAAGTAGCGATTTGCTTGTCGTCGGTATAAAAATTTCCTGGCCAAACCAAGTTGCCATTACAAGCCGCCATTAGTGGGAACCCTTTGGTCAGTATTTTCAGCAGGGCCATGTCCTGATGGGTTTTGCAGACCGATTTGGCACTTTTTTGATGCTGTTCAACGTAATGGGGCAGAGCCTCCGTACCAGCGCCAAGCTGAAACCGGCCAGCCAGCAGGAACGGTTGGTAATAGTATCAGGGATTACCTAACTGTAGCCCAGCTAACGTTTTTTTGTTGTCTGGCGATGAAAGAAGCGTGCCATACCGGCATCCACAAATCAGGGTGACTGGCTCAACTTGACCTGCCACAAGTTTGTTAAATGTCTTTTTTTTGGGGCGTTGAATGCTTGATTTGCATCAAAATTGTGCACCAGAAGGCAGGTACTCTGCACTCATCTATCAAGCGCACGGAATCAAGGAGTGCAAAATGAAACTGATCAAAACTTTGCTGGCCACTGCTATTGCGGTATCTGCTATCCCGGCCATGGCTTACGAAGCAGGTGATATTATCGTCAAGGCGGGTCTGGTTCAGGTCAAGCCTAAGGATGATCCCATTGAAGGTACTAACTATCAGATTGAGGATGACACTCAGCTGGGTCTGACTCTGACCTATATGGCGACCCCGCAGGTCGGTGTGGAACTGTTGGCGGCGACTCCTTTTGAACATGAAGTCACTTCCAATGGCAACAAGGTTGCGACAACCAAACAGTTGCCACCGACGATTTCTGTCCAGTATTACCCGTTATCTCCGGAATCAGCACTTCAGCCCTATGTTGGTCTGGGTTTGAACCACACATTCTTCTTTGATGAAGGTATGGCGGCAAAGCACTTGGATAAGAGCACCGGTTTGGCTTATTCTTTGGGCGTTAACTATGATATAGATGCTAGCTGGTTAGCGAATATTGCTTTATACAAAATTGATATTGATTCCAAACTTAATGATGCTCTGGACGTAGAAATTGATCCTCTGGTCATATTAGTGACTGCTGGCTATAAATTCTGACCGCAGTAATCATATGTTTTTTTAAAAAAGCGGCTATTGCCGCTTTTTTAATGCCCAAATGAATGGGAATACCCTTAAGGAAAAAGCATCAAACCGGTTGATGATAAGTCTACAAAATGGTCGCCGCTATACCGGAATCGAGTTGACGAGTCTGTGCTTGCAGCATCTGGGTGTCCAGGGGAGTCTTTGTTGTCATGGATGCCTGGGTCAGGGCATTGAACCAGTCATGACCTTGAATAATACCCATATATTCATTTTTGACAATAACTTCAGAGCCGCGCCCTGGTGTATATTCGATCACAATTGAATCGCCTTGTTGAAGGCGGGTATCCAGCATTTTTACCAAGGCATTCAGTCGACTTTCCAGTTTTGCCAAATGCTCCCACTCAGTGGCTATTGTAATGGCGTCATAAAGAGATATTCCCACTCCTCGGCCACTGATAAGGTCTGATTTGACCGTCAGTTCCAGGCGCTGTATGCCGGCGCTGGACTGGTCATTATAAATAGAGCTGGTATACGCATCCGTGATATAAAAATAATCACGTGATGATGAGTTTTTCAGTTGCAGGGTATGGTTGCCATCTAATGAGGTAACCGGGGTGTTATCGGCCATGCAGGCTGCTGAAAGAAAAGGCAGTATGGCAATTGCCAATAGGTGATTTTTCATATTCCATTACCTCTCATTGTTTATTGTTTTCTCCTTTCTCACATCTGAATCTACGCTCTGTGATGATTAATCGCAATTACATTTTTTTTCACAATGGCTTTGTTTCCGCTTGTTACCTTAGGTGACAAGTAGAATATAAGATGGATGGTGGCATCCGGGGGGATGTGTTTCGTACAGTAGCAATGACGTGTTTTTCGAGATTTTTCTGATAATAAATATTGTTGCTTTCCTGCGGCTGTAAAAAGTACACACCAATCATCTTGTTGCTGGCTGAGTCTATCTGTCAGTTGTCTGGCGTATCTCCTGACAAGTCTGTGCTCAATTACGGCCATGTACGGCGAGTTTCAGACTTGATCAGAAGTTTGTCAGGATTTGTTATAAGGCCTGCCACATTATTGATATGTGGGGGTGGCTACTGCCGGTCATGTGATGGGTGATGCAGGGTTACATTCCTACCAGACGCATAAACTCGCTGCGGGTGGCGGCATTGTTGCGGAAGTCACCTTTCATAACGGAAGTGCGCATCATGGAGTTCTGTTTTTGCACCCCTCGCATCATCATGCACATATGCTGCGCTTCCATGATGACCCCCACACCTCGACAACCGGTGACTTCTTCGACGGCTTCAGCGATTTGCTTGGTCATGTTTTCCTGGATTTGCAGGCGGCGAGCAAACAGGTCGACGATGCGGGCAAATTTTGATAACCCGAGTACCTTGCCGTTGGGCAGATAACCAATATGACAACGCCCGATAAAGGGCAGCACATGATGTTCACACAAAGAGTAAAACTCGATGCCCTGCACCGCGACCATCTCGTCATTGTCACTGGTAAAAACGGCACCATTGACGACCTCTTCGAGATTGGCGTCATAGCCACTGGTCAGGAACTGCATGGCTTTGGCGGCACGCTTGGGTGTATCCAGCAAGCCTTCGCGGGTGATGTCTTCCCCCAGTTCGGTCAGAACCTCACTGTAAAGGATTTCGAGTTTTGACATGTTTTATCCAGATTTCCGAAATACCTGAGCACTATACTCAATTAATAAATAGTTATACAAGGTGGTTGCTTGTACACGTTGTGTTTGCTGTATTGCCAATGATCTGTGGCACATTCAGTTGGATCCAGTCTGGGCTGATACTCTCTGGCAGATAACCAGTAGACCAGAACTGACTCAGATGTTTTGCGTCTGCAATGCCACGGGTTTGATACAAATAGAGATGACCGATAGCGGTTTTAGTGTCGGTCTGCAGTGCCGCTCCCAATAAGTGGTTTACCCTGCGAGCAATCGCCGCGCCGGAGTCTACCCAGTTGATCGACGGCCAGAGCAAGGTCAGATATGGCCGTAGCAGTGGAAAATGGGTGCAACCCAGTACGATATGGCTAGGGCAAGGCGATTGTTCCACCCAGGGAGAAAGGTGTTGCCTGATTCGTTCTGCCATTACGTCGTGGATGCTGTCGGGTGAGCGGATCAGGGTTTCGGCCCACTCAACCAGTGGTCGGCTACCTAGCCGTCTTACCTCACAATGCCCGGCAAAGTCCTTTATCAGTTGATCTGTATAAGAGCGACCAATAGTCGCCGGCGTTGCCAACAGCCCGATAACGCCGTTCGCTGATTGTTCTGCGGCCGTTTTGATGGCGGGAACGACGCCCACTACAGGAATATCCAGTACCTGGCGGAGTGAGTCCAGTGCCAGTGTACTGGCAGTGTTGCAAGCAATAACCAGCAGTTTTACCGGCAGCGCACGAACCGCTTGCTGACACAAGCACACAATCCGTCGGGTCAGGGCCAGATCCTCGTGAGTACCATAAGGAAAGGCGGCAGTATCCATTAGATAGTGGACTGTCAGATCGGGACGTAATTGATGTATTTCCCTGACGATACTAAGGCCACCAACACCGGAGTCAAAAACCAGAATCAAAGACAGTTACCAGGCGAGATTTAAACAGAGTGGCGGGCAGTTTAACAAATTTCATCCGATGTAGCTGCGTGTTTGGGTGATGAGCCGTTACCTGATGGACGGGATCGCGCGCACAATCGGGACGTTGTGCGCTGGATCTGACGAGCCGGATTACTCTGGATTCAGTATCAGGGTGAATTCCACTGGTACAACCTGACTGATGGATGCCAGGCTGGCGACGTTTCGTAGCGCCTCGATACCGCCTTCAAGCCCAAAATCAGCGGCATTAACAAGAACGGGGGCCAGGCTACTGACGACCATGGAATCATCGGCAGCCGGGGTGGCCAATACTTCTGTACTGACCGGGACGCGCTTGCCATGTAACGACAGTGAGCCAGACAGGGTAAAGCGAGTGGGCTGGCCTTGCTCCAGTGAGGTCATGACGGAGTCGGGAATCATGGCCTGAAGCACGGCAGTCGCAAACTTATCGGTATCAAACAGCATGGATTTCATCCGGCTGTTGCGGATCTCGATACCGGTTTCAACGCTGGTCAGATCGATATTGATCATGGCAGCGCCGCTGCTGTTGACGGAACCATAAACGTGTTTGAACTGGTGACTTTCAACTTTGTTAATGTTCTTGGTGGTCTGGAAGGCGACGATCGAATCGTTATTAACCTGCCAGTCCGCCAGGGCGGGCAGGCAGGCAAACACAAGCGGGGCCATCAGTGCGGTGCGAAAAGTCATACAGACTCCTTAGCGGATTGTTGGAACCTATTGGAACGTTCATATGAATACGTCTTTGGGCGCTCATTAGCCAGCTGGCTTTGCGGGATGACTGTCCTGGTACTGTTGGCGTAGACGCTTGGTGTTCCAGTGCTGGCTAGTGAATGCTGGCTAGTGCAGCAGAACAAGATCCGGAAACTTGAATTCGACCAGCCATCCCAATGCGTGTTCAATAGAAGCCTTGTATTCGCCTTCCAGGTGAATGCGCCGCGTGTCGATAGCAAACTGCTGTTTGGGTGCGAGTTTTTTATAGGCATCTAGGATAGGCATATCGGCGACCTGCTCATGGAAGGTGCGTAAAACAGTTAATTTGTCATGTTGCCAGACTAATGGATCAAGACCGCTGATAATGTGATGCAGTCGTAATACCCCTTCGGTGATATCACATTGATCACTCAGTATCGCCCGGGCCAAAAAACGTACATCTTGAACCAGACCTTGCTGATGGCGGCGCAGCTGCTGTTCTGCGGTAGCAGCTTGCGCCTGTTGTTCTGCCTCGACCTGTCTGACCTTATGGGTCAGGTGCCAGGCGTAGAGAGAAAGAAGGGTTATAACTGCGATGCCGATGACTGCGGTCAGGATAAGCATGGGAAAAGCCACTAAAAGAGTTTGCTGGGATGATAAACATTTCAGCGCAAAAGTTAAGGAATGCGTTTAAAAGAGCATATTCTGTGGGTGGCTTACACGTTTGGTGCCGGTGGGCAGAATACACAGATACCTTGAGGATGACTGCTTTCACGGTATCGAATCCGAAAACGAGGGCCTGAGCGATGGCCGGATACTGCATAGGTCGGGCGTTCGGAATCCACCCGTTTTGAGGGCAAGGACTGAGGCGTTGCCTGGTTCTGCGGGTTTTGTCCGGTGCAGGAATGGTCGGGGCAGCAGAAAGGGTGACGGTCAGACATGACCCAGTTCTCTGAGGGCGTCACTGGCGGTAAAAAAGACCTGCCCTGGCTTGATGCGCTCCAGCCAGTCGGTGCTTTCCAGTCTGTCCATGACAGGCCCCTTGAATTCAGCCATGTGCAGTAGAATATTGAGTTGTTGTAACTGCTGGTGTAATTCCAATAATCCTTCGTAGCCATTAAAGTCGATATGGTTGATCGCACTGCCGACCAAGACCACATGGCGGATATCGTCAGTCTGCTCAAGGCGATGAATAATATACTCGTTCAAATAATGGGTATTGGCGAAATAGAGGTTTTCGTCGACCCGGATCATCAGCACTTGAGGTGAGGTGCTGACTTGGTGACGTTGGACGTTGCGGAAATGATCACTGTTTTTATAACGACCGATTTCGGCGATATGCGGTTCACTGGAACGGCGCAGGTACAGGACTAAGGACAGCAAAATACCGAGTGAAATACCCAATTCGGCATTGGTTGCCAATACCGCCATAAAGGTGACCAGCCATACCAGTCCATCGCTTTTCTGGAAGCGCCAGGCGTGCAGGCCATCCTGAAAATTGATCAGTGGAATGACCGCCACCACAATAATGGCACCGAGTAATGCCTTGGGCAGGACGGTGAACCAGCTGGTGGCAACGACCAGTACCAGAATGATGCCTGCCAGAGTGATCAGACCCGCCAGTTGACTGCGTGCTCCGGCCGCTTGGTTAACCATACTGCGTCCAAATCCGCCAGCAACCGGATAGGCTTGCGAAACCGCCGCACCGAGGTTGGCAATGCCCAACGCCAGCAATTCACGATTAGGGTTCAGTCCGGAGGTTTTCGCCCGCCTGGCCATCGCGGTTGCTACGGACAGGCTTTCCAGATAACCAATCAGTGCGATCAGCAACGCGGAAGGGAGCAGGGATTGCCATTGCTCACTGTTCAGGTGTGGAAGTGCCAGCTGAGGTAACCCAGAGGGAATATCACCAACAATTTCGGCGGGTAAATTCAGCGCTGGCACCAGCGTAATTCCTAGCACAATCAAGACCAGTGGGCCGCTTCGGCCCAATAATTCGCTCATCATTTTCCAGCGATGGGTAATCAGCATGCGGCATAAACTTGGCCATGCCTTGAGTAGCAGAATCGCCGCAGCAGACAGCAGCATGACTGCCGGTAACGCTTGTTCCAGATGTTGCAGTACGTACCACAAGGTATCGGCCAGGCTTTCCTGCCGGGGTACTGACATGCCGGTCAGTGATTTACTCTGGTTAATAATAATGACAATAGCGGCGGCGCTGGAGAAACCGGAAATGACGGAATGGCTGATAAACGTTGTCCAGCGGCCTAGACCGATCAAATAAAAGAGCAGCAGAAACAGCCCGGTCAATACAGCCAAGGCCGCCGCCAGCTGGCTGAATTCGGCACTGCCAGGGGTAGACAGTTGTTGCAGGGACTCCAGCGTCATTAATGACACGATGGCAGCAGGGCCAACAGCAAGGCTGGGACTGGTGCCGAGCATGGCATAAATAAACAAGGGTAACAGCGCGGCATACAGTCCCGCCTGGGGCGGCAGGCCAGCCAGAAAGGCGTAGGCAATGCCTTGGGGAACCAGCAGAATTGCTACAACCAGGCCCGCTGCCAAGTCGGCAGACAGCCACTCGCGCTGATAATTACGCAGGGTATTAAACATGAGGGGTATCGTCTCCGTACAATTCATTCAGCAGCCGGATAACACGCACAGCCTTGTCATCGACGAGGCAGTAGAATACGCATTGTGCTTCTCTGCGGCTGGCTACCAGATGCTCTCCCCGTAGCCAGGCGAGGTGCTGCGACAACGCAGATTGACTGAGTGGAAGCTGACGGCCCAGTTCGGTAACGGATATTTCTCCACTTCTGAGCAGGCAGAGTATGGCTAACCGGTGTTCGTTGGCGAGGGCCTTGAGCAGACGCACGGCGGGCTGGCGTTGGGTGTCGAAAGAAGATGGTGACATAACCGCAATCTCATCAGGCTGCTGGAAGGAACCAGTGACAGTGTATATCAAGTATTGCTAAATAAGAATATTCTAATATAGTTGTTTTTGAGTTCAAGAATACGGAGGCTGACATGCGAATCCAGAGTTTTTATCATCAGGATACATCCACTTACACCCATTGGCTGGAAGACACAGAGCATCACCTGTCGCTGATTGTCGATCCGGTGCTGGATTTTGATCAGAAATCCGGGCGCACCAGCACCGGGTTCATTGACGCTATTCTTGGGCAATTGGCGCAGCAAGACAGCCGTCTGGTTTATGTGCTGGAAACCCATGCGCACGCTGACCACCTGACAGCGGCTGACTATCTGCGCCGCAAGTTCGGCGCGGATATTGTGATTGGGCAACCGATCAAGAAAGTGCAGGGGATTTTCAGGGAAGTGTTTAATGAGCCGCAATCGTTTGTCGCAGACGGCCATCAGTTTGATGTGCTGGTCGCAGAAGGCGACAGCCTGATCCTGGGCAATCATCAGATTCGGGTTTTGGCTACCCCTGGTCATACCCCGGCGTGTGTCAGTTATGTGGTGGATGATCAGTTGGCGTTTATTGGCGACACTTTGTTTGCGCCGGATACTGGTACTGCGCGATGTGACTTTCCCGGTGGCGATGCCAATACCCTCTATGACTCAATACAGAAACTGTTTGCACTGGGCGACGAGGCGCGGCTTTATTTGTGTCACGATTATCCACCAGACGGGCGGGAATTGATCAGTTCGGTGACGGTTGCCGAGCAGCGGCATCAGAATATCCACGTTCGGGACAGTATTAGCCGGGAAGAGTTTGTTGCCTTGCGCACCGAGAGAGATCGCGGTCTGGAGATGCCTCGATTGATCCTGCCTTCGTTGCAGGTCAATATCCGCGCCGGGGCGTTGCCTGAAGCCGAGGATAACGGGGTCGCTTATCTCAAGTTACCGCTCAACCGTTTTTAACCAACCGTTTTTAGCCAAGCGTGTTAGCCAAGAACAGTAACCAACAATGACGCCCCAGCCCGGCAGAGTCTGCCGGGTTATGGATTTTCAGAGGCGTCAGAGCCGGGTTCTCGTGGTCGCCGATGGCGTTGTTCCAACAAGCGTCGTTGTTCTTCCAATCGGGCTTGCTCTTCAAGTTGGCGTGCTTCAATCTCGGCCAGCTCTGCGGCAATCATATCCGGTGTTTCGAGAGAAATACGGCCAAGTTTGCCAGAGCGCAACTCGTGCAGCACCAGTTCCGCAGCCTTGTGTAAATCAATGACCCCGCCTGGTCGCAAGCATCCCCGTTTGCGACCGATACTTTCCAGTGCCTCTGCCGCCGATGCCGGCTTTTCCTTGAGTTTGTAGCGCTGTATCAGCAGGTCAGGGTATTGCACCAGCAAAAAAGCCAGCGTGTGGCTGGCGATGTCTTGATACTCGATTGCCGTGTCCTTGACGGCGCCACTGGCGGCCAGGCGATAACCGCTGTGCTCATTTTCAAACTTGGGCCAGAGAATCCCCGGCGTGTCGGATAACACCATGCCGTTTTTCAGGTCGATCAGCTGATTGGACTTGGTCACCGCTGGCTCATTGCCGGTGCGGGCGATATAGCGTCCAGCCAAACCATTGATCAGGGTTGATTTACCCACATTGGGAATGCCCATCACCATCAGCCGCATGGCCTGTTTACGATCAGTACGAACGCTGCCCATCTTCTGGCACAGGGTCAGCAGTCGTTTCAGTTGTGATTTGTCTTCGGCGACCAGGGGTAATGCCTGGGTGTTGGTTTGCTGGCTGAAATACTCGACCCAGGCCTGGGTGATTTTTGGGTCGGCCAGATCCTGCTTGTTCAGCAGCTTGATCACGGGTTTATTGCGGCGCAGTTCATCGACCATGGGATTGGTACTGGAAAACGGCAGGCGCGCATCCATCACCTCAATCACCAGATCGATATCCGGCATGGCTTCACTGATCTTCTTGCGGGCCTTGTTCATATGCCCTGGGAACCATTGGACTGCCATTGTGTGTAATCCGGTTGACCTGAATAAATTAGGGCGGCACATTGTATCGATCGGCCCGGTGAGAGCAACCGCCCGTGAGCAATTGGACGTTATTTGAATGTCATATTTGCTCGATAACCTGACCGTGGTCGAAAAATTCCTGTGGAATTGGTCAAGTTGGAGACAATTGTATGGATGTCTTGCAAGAAGATTTCGCTCGAAGTGCCAAGCGTCAGGGCCGTCAGGCCTCGGCAACGGTATCCGGTCGGCGTCGCGCCGGTTTCCTGGTTGGCAACAAATTTGTTTTTTCGGATCAGGCTGAAGTGCTGTGGATGGAAGCCGGACCCGGTGAATTCCGCGAACTGCGTCTTTGGCGCAAGTAAGCCTTCGTTCGGGCAGTCGAATCGACGCTGAGTAAATTCGTCGCTTTGTCCGGGTAATCAGACAAAGCGACAAAGCGACATGCCGGAGCGCGAGCAAACAAGCATCGCTCGGGCATGTTTAGCCTGCTGAAAACACCGATGTCGCTTCGGCCTCGTTGGAGGGCTTCATGCCCTCTGCAGAAAGTTCTTCCGATTCATCAGCTGCATCTGTATCCGTAGTGGCAGTCACTTTGCTGGTGACTGCACTGGTCGCGGTTTGATCCAGCACTTTTTGCGCGCTGGCCAGTAATTCTTGCTGTTTTTCCTGTTCTCTGGCGCGCTTACGTTCCAGTTTGACGATATTTTTTTCATGCGTCGTCCATTGGCCCTGTCTGATATCGACATCTGTTACGCCATTTTCTTCCGCAATTTCTTCTGCCAGTTGGCGTGTGGCTTCATCGGCATCACGTGCCAGCAGCTTGCGCTCGCCGGATTCAAGGCGGCTGAACAGGTCGATCAGTGCGGTCGACATGACATCTCGGGTGATTTCATCGCGGCTTTTGCTAAATCGGCGCGCAATCATATTCAGCATGGCGAGATCGGCAGGTTCTATTTTTACACTGATTTCAGCCTGGGTTTTTTCTTGCAGACGGCGTTCCTGCTCTTCCTGATAATATTTGTCGATCAGGCTTTGGGTACTGTTGCTATCGGTATCTTGCATGTAGTGCTCCGGGTCACTCTGGGGAGGATTGGACTTGAGTTACGGCTCGGGGCGGCGGATTATACGCATACATCACAGGCGTAGTAACCGGAGTTTGTATGAATGCAGAAGAGTATATTGCTGAACAGATGACGTCGTTGTCACCGGTTCATCTTGAGCTGATTAATGAGAGTCACATGCACGCTGGCCCAGCGATGGACTCGCACTATAAATTGATCCTGGTTTCCGAGGCATTTACCGGCAAGCGTCTGGTGGCCCGACATCAGCAGGTGTACAGCCTGGTGGCGGATGTATTGCAAAAGCCGGTTCATGCCTTGGCGTTGCATTTGTATTCGCCGCAGGAGTGGCAAGAGCAGTCAACAGTGCCCGAGTCACCGCAATGCGCGGGGCAGCACTAAGCCCGACAGGCTCCCAGGGGCGCTCTCAATGATAAAACGAAGCCTGTTGTGGATAAAAAATTCACCAGGCAATAGCGTTCCTTTACCTTGTTCTGAAAGCCGTTGCCACTCAACAGGCCGATCGAATCATTGAGAACGCCCCCGAGGGCAGGTGATCATGAGCAGGTGATCGTGAAGCACTACTCAAGATATTGTCTCGGTGGCTTTCATCAAATCGACTTCTTGGTGTATTAACCTTATGAAATGAAAGGGATTTTATCTGAAATGCCGGATCGTTAAACAGAACGTCAATCAGGCAACCTTGTAACCAAAGTGTCATTGAATATTCATACAATCGCGCCGAACTTTCGACCTGAAGCCAGAATTATGACACCAATTCGTACTTGTTTGGCTCTGCTTGCCATGCTGTGTTTTGCAACTGTCAACGCAGGGATTTTGCCACCCTTCACCGGTTTGCCCGCTAATGGCGAAGTCCATCTGTTTACTATCCATGGTTCCAACACCATTGGTGCCGAACTGGGTCCTAATCTGGTCAGAAAATACCTCGAAGAGAAAGGCGCTAAAGACGTCCAGATTCGTAGTACGCTTGTCAGTAATGAGCAGGTTGTCAGCGGATTCTTGCCCGATACCGGTACCCGCCTGACAGTCGCTATTGCTGCGCACGGTTCCAGTACTGGCTTTAAAGGGATTGCCAATGGTGCTGCGGACATAGCGGCGGCTTCTCGTCCAATCAAGGGCAAGGAGGCCGATTTGCTGAGAGACATCGCCGATATGCGCAGTCCATCAGCTGAGCACATCATAGGTATTGACGGTCTGGCCATTGTTGTCAACCCGTCTAATCCTGTCGGCGAGCTCAGTGTGGAAGAAATTTCCGAGATTTTCTCCGGCGGCTATTCAGACTGGTCGCAAGTCGGCGGTCGTCCTGGTGCTATCCATGTCTATGCCCGTGACGAGAACTCTGGTACCTGGGACAGTTTCCAGGGCATGGTGCTGGGTAAAAAACCCTTGATTGAATCCGCCAAACGCTTTGAATCGAACGCTGTGCTGTCTGATGAGGTTGCAGCCGATAAAGGTGGTATCGGTTTTGTCGGATTATCGTCGGTACGGAAATCAAAATTGCTGGCGGTTTCTGACGGCAGTGCCAAAGCGCTGAAACCGAACAAGTTGACCGTGGCCACGGAAGACTACGCTCTGGCTCGGCGTCTTTTTATGTATACGGACGATGCTCCGGAAAATCCGTATGTGGTTGAATTTATGGATTTTGTGCAGAAGAACGAAGGCCAGCAGGTGGTTGCGGATTCCGGTTTTATCTCGCAGGAATTAAAAGAAGTGGTACCTGAGTTTTACGGTGAGTTACCCCAGGATTTTCGTGAAATCACCAATGATGCCAAGCGTCTGACCATTAACTTCCGTTTTCGTGAAGGCAGCGCATCGCTGGATAACAAGGCGATGAAAGACATTGAGCGCCTGGTGGACTACCTGCAAAACCAGGGTCGTAACGATGCGGAAGTGGTATTGATCGGCTTTGGTGACAAGAAGCGAACTGAAAAACGCTCCAAATTGTTGTCCAAATTACGTGCGATGGCAGTACGTCGTGAGCTGGTGCGAAACGGTATTTACCCTAAATTATCGGTGGGATATGGCGAATATCTGCCCGTTGCCTCGGTAAACCGGGCGGAAGGGAAAATGAAAAATCGTCGTGTCGAGGTGTGGGTCAGGGATAATACCTGAGCTGTCCAGTCTGTTATGAACGGCGAAGAAAAACCCGGAACCCTGCAAGGGCTCCGGGTTTTTTTGTGTTATTGCAAGCTAATACTGTTCTGTTGCCAGTGCTGAGGTAGCGTTAACTCTGGCTATGGAAAAACAGGTAGAGGTCAATGACGGCCGCCGGAATACCACCACAGACCTGATCGGACAATTCGATGTCGTCATCAATATCGGCCATTTCTTCTTCGTCGGCGAACAGGCCAGATGCATACATGATTGGGAACAGACTTTCGGCGACATTTTCTTCATCGCGGTTGTACCAGTCTTCCTCTTGCAGCATAACGCCAGTCATAAAGCCGATGGCCCAGCTTTCGATGGGGGGTTCGTCTTCTTCATCTGCCAGAGTCAGTTCGCTTGGCACGGGGAAATCTTGGCCAGAATCGAGCCAGGCCTGGATTTCACGAATCATTTTGCCCAGTAACTCGGTAACAGTGGCTTTTTCGACACTGGTGAAGCCCAGTTTTTCGTCAAACGCACAATCCCATACCCGTTGGATATCGAACTCGACTGGACCTGTCAGCAAGGCGGTAATCAGACCGTGGACAGCAAAAAAATCGAAGCTGTCCTGGCGTTCCGCTTCGTCTTCCAGCAAAACCCCGAGGGTTTCCAGTTCGTTCTCGGTCATGGCTGGGATATCATTTAGATCATTCATTTCGGCGCTCCTGAAGTCGGAGCCAATGCTAGCAGGCTTATGAAAGGCTACAAACAACAATTGCTTGTCCCGCTGGATGGAGAGGAGGTTGTTCTCCATATTCAGGCGATGAAACGCAAAAGTTTGCGACTGGTGCTGAACCCGGCGGGTGAAATCGATCTGCGTATTCCGCTGGGCTCCAACAAGACTCAGGTGAACCGGTTTCTGGAAAGTCACGAACAGTGGCTGGTGCAGCGTCGTCGTGAGTGGAAGGCCAACAAGAGTCGCAGCGAAAGCGCGCTGAGATTCCTGGGTCACACCTTGGCGCTGGTTGAAGATGACGTTGTTTTTCCTGAAATCGGTGGTGAGCTGTTAAAAGTCCCAAGAAGAGTCACAGAAGTACAACGCCAAGCTATCCTGGAACAATGGCTCAGGCAACAGGCCCGAGCCAAATTTGAATCCTTGCTGGATTTCTGGTGGCCCCGGTTTCAACAGTATGGCGTCGTCAGACCGGTACTGCGGGTCAAAAAAATGCGTACTCGCTGGGGCAGCTTGTCACGCAAGGGTTACATCAATTTGAATCTGGCATTGATCCATATGCCAGAAAACCTGATTGAACTGGTCGTAGTCCATGAACTTTGCCATATCCGCCATTTTGATCATGGCCCCGGCTTTCGGCGTTTGTTGGCGTTGCACCTGTCAGATTGTCAGCTGCGGGAACGGGAACTGGATCGTTTTCATCTCAACGGTTTTCCACGCTCGTGTTGATCCATAACTGGGAATACCAGTAAAAATAGCCGGATTTACTGATGCTTGGCGCAGTACAGTTGTAACGACTGCGACCCTGAATAATTGGATGGTGAGCACGGGTTTGCAAGGTAATGGTCTTGCCCGACACGCTGGTCTGGTGGCTGATCTGCCCTTCGCCACCAGCGAAGCAGCGCAAGCTGTCGGGTTTGATATCCGCTGACTCGATCGTCAACACCAGTGTCGGCGGGTTTTCGTGGCCCAGTGCCGGATCGACTTGTGAACTGTCACTGACGGGCATGGCCAGGGTTCGCAGCTTGTCGTTCAGGGTGTCCGGGTCGGAGTAGTCCCCGGCTGCCGGGAAACGAGGAATCGCCTGCCAAAGCGATGCCTTAGAGACCGCCCCGGAATGCTGGCCAAAGGCCAGATAATCATGGGCTTTGAGCCACCGGGTGATCTCCAGTGAATACTCGCCATAGGGATAAGCCAGCAAGCGGTCGGAATGACCTATTTCCTGTTTGATACGCTGTTCGGCGGTTTCGACCTGCTGGGTCAGCCATTGGTCCAAGCTGAGATTTTTTGGACGCTGAATCAGATACGGATGATCCATGCTGTGATTCGCAATGGTGGCGCCTTGTTGTTGCATCTCGCGCAACTGGTGCCAGCGGATGACGCCATCGTATTCGGCGTCGACGGCACCCGGATTAACAAAAATGGTAAAGGGCCAATGGCGTCGGGCCAGTTTCGGGAAGGCGTTGCGATAAATGGATTCATAGGCATCGTCGAAGGTAATGGCGACGGCGTTGTCGGGTAGCGACTTGCCCTGGCGTAATGCGGCCATCGCTTGCGGCAGATCAACGATGGTCTTGTTGAGGGACGCCAGCAGCTGCAGGTGGCGCTCAAAATCAGCTGGACTGATACTGGTGGTGGCGGGCGTTGCCGTGTCTACATGGTGATATTGCAGAATGACCAGGTCGGATCTGGCTGAGGCAGCCAGCAGCAGTCCGAGTAAGGCGAGATACTTCATAAAACGCTCATCGTGTTGGAGAAAAAGAGAGCGAATGACAACAAGTTGTTATTCGAGTGGTTATTCAAGTGAGTTATTCAAGTGCAAACGATTAGTACAATTGTTGGTACTCTCATAAGTCGTACTTTGTGGATCGTCAGAGCGTCAAGCGTTGATACGCCGCCAGCAGCGCCTGGAAGTGGCTGACGTTACCGCCACGATCCGGGTGATGACGCATCGCCAGGCGGCGATACTGACGTCGAATATCCGCTTCGTTGGCCCCTTCTTTCAGCTCCAGCAAGCGCAGGTCGTTGCGGCGCTGGTCGGGTGTCAGGGTTTGTTGCCAGATGCCACGCAAGAGCTTGTCGACGGTTTCACGGTCGGTACTGAGGTGAGTCAGATCCAGGTAATAGCGTGCCAGCGAATCGGCTTCGCAGACATGCTGGTTATCGCTCGCCTGGCGGGTATCCCAGGGCAGTAACTGCACCCCCAGAGGTTCGATACTCAGCCAGCCAGCCTGCTGGGCGAGCCATTCCAGCCGCAGTCGATACAAACAGTGCATCACCAGAAAGTGACAACGAAACAGGGTCAGCGAGTCGGACAGGGCGTCGTGCTGGAAAACGCCGGGAACCGGCTGCTTGAGCCACTGGATCAGCTGGTATTCGGTATGACACTGGCCATCCTGCAGTTGACAGGAGAGCAGCTGCTGCAGGGTATCCAGGCTTTCGTCAGGTGGATTGATCTGTTCGCGTTTGAGGTTCAGCATGGCGGCAGAATATCACAGCTGTGGTCTGGCTGCCGCGTCAGGGGCGCTCAGGATCCGTGTCTTCAATCAGTTTGCGGGCAAAGCGTGGCAGCTTGCCTTTGATGGCATTAAGCTGGCCGGAAAATTCCTGATAACGGTGCCGTTGCCGTCGTAGCCATTCCCGCACTCGTGGAACTGTGCTGACCAGCAGCGACAGACCGATAAATATCATGATGAGGCCAAAGGGAATAGGTAGTGGCGTGACAATAACACCAGCGATAACGAGAAGGATTCCAAGCATGATTTTGGCGCTGCGTTTAACCATAGAGAAGTCAGCCATCGGTAGTCGTAACCTGCTAAAGTGTCATGTCGATGTTGCTCCATCATGACGGCCGCAATAAATCTGTTTGTGTGCCTGGCTGTCATGTAATCGTGATCATTTTGTGAGTACTCGGTGGCTGCTTGCAGTCACTCAATGTTCGTTTGAACCACTTTGATGCAGCCAATAGTTTCGTATGAAAGCACCTTCCAAACCCCCGTCTTCAACCCCTTTGGACAAACAACCTCTGCCGCAACGCAGTTTGCTTTCTACTCCAGAGGGAGAGCAGGCATTACGGGCAGAATACGAGTATTTGTGGCGTATTGAACGCCCGAAAGTGACTCAGGAAGTCTCCGATGCTGCCAAACTGGGCGATCGCTCAGAAAATGCCGAATATATTTACGGTAAGCGGCGCTTGCGCCAAATCGACAGTCGGGTACGTTTTTTATTGAAACGCCTCGAAGCTTTGACCGTGATTGATCGCCCGCCCGCAGATCTCAACCGGGTGTATTTTGGCGCTTGGGTTGAACTGGAGGATGATGACGAAGCGATTCATCGTTATCGCCTGGTTGGAGAAGATGAAATCGATCTCAAACATGGCTATATCAGTATGGATGCGCCGCTGGCCCGTGGTTTGGCTGGCAAGTACGTGGATGATGAAGTGATTGTGCGTTTGCCAAAGGGAGAACAGACCTATGCCATTCTCTCTGTGACTTATTCACGACCGGCGTGGGACAACAAGCCCGGCGAGGTCACTCATCGCTGGCTGACCTGATTTAGCTGCTAGTCTGATGATCAGGGAGGATTTATGAACAGATCAGGCAGTGTACAAAGATCCGTGTCAGCGATAGTGGCCTGCTGGTGCTGGAGTGTCGCAATAGCGGTTGTCGCGGAAACACCCTTTGGCCCTGGCGATTTTGCCGGGATCTACCGGCTACCGGTGATGATTGATACCGTGGTCAGTGTTTGTCCGTGGAAATCGGCGTCTGGCAGTGGCTATGTCCGGGTGATCCGTACACGTGGCCCAACCGGTCACGGCCTGTATTTACAGTGGATACGATTTGGTGTGGCAGGTAGTGAGGCTGAGGTGATTTCGACCCGGAGCATTGAGGAATTGGCAACGGAGTTTGACGTTGCTGTGGAGATGCCAGTGGCACAGCTCGAAAAAGACCATTGTCTGTTGCAAAGCCAGGCAGAGGATAGTGTCAACGGACGACGTTACCGACTTGATATTCGTGTTGGTGCGCCCGGAGATTACCAATTCGCAGTTACCCGGCATCTGAGTGGTGGTTTACCCTAGCAGGCTGTTTTTCACCCATTCAAGTCGTGGCCGCACTCTCAGACGGGTGATTGGTGTATGTGCATGGCAGACGCTATTCGATCGTTACAATATCCAGCCGCGTGGCCAGGTGTGACTGGTCTTGCTGCTTTTGCAGGTTAACAAAGTCGAACAGGTTAAGATCCCCCAGCTGTGAGGGGGCTATGTTACAGATGGCTGCGAAGATGTTGTCACTGCGGCCTGGTTGGATTTTTTCCCACTCATGCAGCATGTTTTTGACGTTTTGACGTTGCATGTTTTCCTGCGACCCACAGAGGTTGCAGGGAATGATCGGAAATTCCCGCGCTGCTGCAAACGCCTCGATATCCTTTTCCTTGCAGTAGGCCAGCGGACGGATCAGTACATGCTTCTTGTCGTCGCTGAGTAATTTGGGTGGCATGGCTTTGAGCTTGCCGCCATAAAACATATTCAGGAACAGGGTTTCGATAATATCGTCGCGGTGATGTCCGAGGGCAATTTTGTTGGCACCAATGTGTTCGGCAAAGCCGTACAGGGTACCGCGCCGCAAGCGTGAGCACAGACCGCAAGTAGTTTTGCCTTCCGGAATAATGTCCATGACGACGCTGTAGGTGTCTTTTTCGACAATATGGAAGGGCACATCCAGCTTGCTCAGGTATTCCGGCAGAACATGCTCAGGAAAGCCCGGCTGTTTCTGATCCATATTGACTGCGATCAGTTCAAAGTTAACCGGGGCGCTTTTCTTCAAGCTCATCAATATGTCGAGCATGGTGTAGGAGTCTTTGCCTCCAGACAGACACACCATTATTTTGTCACCTTCCTCAATCATGCAATAGTCTTCGATGGCCTTGCCGACATGACGGCGCAAACGTTTTTGCAGTTTGTTGAATTCGAGTCGTTCTTTGCGATCGATGACGTCGGCAGTCATGCTGGGAAAACTCCTGGATGTTCTGGGATGGAACACGGGCTAAAAATCAGGCGGCGAATTCTAGCGAATAGATTGGCTGTCGTCAGCAAGAGTTGCTGTGCTGGATGTTCGATTCAGCCAAGCTATGACTGACAGGGAAGGTTGTCAAATCTGTTAACCGTGAGTCAGCGTGCACATGGGATACTGCGGAGCAGTAGCAGCCACATATGTCCGGTGTTTTGCCGAACGGTTGCGGGCTGCCTGCTGCTACTGATTGGTTTATTCTGTGGTGGCCTTGTCGTCGCATTCGAGGTGAGCACTCAGGCCTGCCATCTCATAAAGACTGTTCATGTCCAACACAATGATTTCCTTGCCTTGGGTTTCGATCAGCGCATTTTTCTGAAAGCGGGTAAATACCCGACTAATGGTTTCAACCGCGAGACCAAGATAATTGCTGATGTCGACCCTGGACATGGGCAGCCGGAAGTGAGTCGCGCTGAAGCCTCGGCGGGCATAGCGGTTGGAAATATCCAGTAAAAAGGAGGCCACACGTTCTTCGGCGTTCTTTTTGCTTAATAGCAGCATCATGTTCTGGTCGTGGCGAATTTCATTACCCATGGTGCGCATCAGCTGTTTACGCAGATCGGGTAATTCGTCGGTGAGGTTTTCCAGCTGGTGCACCGGAATTTCACACACGGTGGTTGTTTCCAGTGCCTTGGCGGTGAGTGGGTAATCTCCGGCATCGTAACCGGCTAACCCAATCAGTTCGCTGGCGAGGTGAAAGCCGGTGATCTGCTCTTCGCCGTTGCTGGCCAGGGTATAGGTTTTCAGGGCACCAGTACGTACTGCAAATACCGACTGGAATTCATCCCCTTGCTGGAATAACAGCTGGCCTTTCTGGATGGGTCGGCCACGGCGAATAATATCGTCAAGCCGCTCCATATCACTGTCGCTGAGCGATAGTGGCAGACACAGAGCATTCAGGGAGCAAGTCTGGCAGTGGGGCTGATTGCCGCGCAAGGGAGGATGTGCAACTTGGTTTGTTTTCATTGAGCTCACCGTGTCTGGTTTTCCGTGACAAACGGAACAACTGTTTTCCATTAGTTTTCGTATGGTCTTAGCTCACAGGGTGACTGTCAAGACATTGGTCAAGGTATTACAGTTGGCTGACTATAGCCAGATGGCCGCTGCGGTCCACAATCCATAACTGATGAGCAAGAGTCCGGCGATGCGACGGCTGACGTTGTGATTGAGTAATCGATTGAGGCTGCTGGCGGCGAGGCCGCTGGCAAACAGGGCAGGCAGTGTGCCCAGTCCGAAACAGGCCATGGCCAGTGCACCCTTGAGAGGATCGCCATTAGCGGCGACCCAGCTTAATGTACTGTAGACCAGGCCACAGGGAAGCCATCCCCACAGCAATCCGAGACGAAAGCGGCTGCTGACTGATTGTTGTGCCAGTAATGGTTTGGTGGCGGGCTGTAGCAGACGCCACAGGTGCTGACCGAGCTGTTCAATCCGGGTCAGCCAGCTTGCCCAGCGCGCGATGTAGAGTCCCATCAGCATTAGCATCACGGCAGCCAGTGTGCGTAATACCAGCGTCAGCAGGTCATTCAGTTGCTGCAGCCATAAGCCAAGTACAGAGACTATCAGCCCAGCCACTACGTAGCTGGTGATTCGTCCGCCATTAAAAGCCAAGGCGGTTAATAGCGGTTGATGCTGTGAGCGACTGCCAATGGCTGCCGCAATACCGCCACACATGACCAGGCAATGACTGGAACCAAACAAGCCCAGCAGTAATGCGGTGAGCAGTGACAGTGGTTCAATCACGACAATTTGTCAGGTGATGTGGCGTCTGGTGCTACAGGCGGTGGGTTGATTGTTGTTGACGGCGGTTTTTCAGCGCTGGCCGTCGTTTCCTCGGGGTCGTCATCAAAGAGAATCTTGTGGGCTGGCGACTCCAGATCATCAAACTGACCGCTACGTACTGCCCAGAAAAAAATCAGGGTGGCGATACTGATCAGGACGATCGAGAGTGGAACAAGTATGTAGATAATATCCATGTTATGTCCGTCATGCTGGGCGAATGGGTGCCGTTATAACCCGGCATTATGTCTGTGGGTGGCTATCGGCAGCATCCGGTTTGGATATCCGGGACAGCCTCAAGGCGTTACTGACCACCAACAGGGAACTGAACGACATGCCGATGGCTGCCGCCCAGGGGGGAATGTAACCTGCGGCCGCTACTGGCAGAGCAAGCAGGTTGTAAAACAGTGCCCAGCCAATATTCTGGTATATCACTTTCCGGGTGCGGCTGGCGGTGTCCAGAGCCTGCAGCAGGCTGTCCAGGCGTCCGCTGGTCACCAGCGCATCAGCACTGGTTTTGGCCAGGTCGCTGGCATCGCTGACGGCAATCGCAATATCAGCACCAGCGAGTACCGGCACATCGTTAATGCCATCTCCGACCATCAAAACGCGTTCTCCCTGCTGTTGCCACAGGCGCACCTGTTGCAACTTTTGCTCGGGAGACAAACCGATCCATACGTCGTTGATACCCAGTTGTGCTGCCAGCAGTTGGCCAGAAGCACCGGGGTCGCCGGTGAGCAGCGCCGTTTTTATCTGGCGTTGGTGCAAGCCTCTGACCAGGCTGGTCGCGGATTTTCTGACGCTGTCGCCCAGTCGAATCCAGGCAACGGCTTGCTCATTGACGCTGAGCAACAGCCATTGTCCCTCCTGCTGATTCAGATGACTGGTATCGGGTTTGGCCGTGGCTGGCACAGCAAAATCGGGCCGACCCAATCGAACGGGCAGGGACTGTTCTGCCGTTGGATGCCAGAAACCACAGATACCGGCACCGGTCTGTTGCTGGACATCGCTCACTGTGGCGGGACGAATACGGCGAAAGGCGCGTGCAATCGGGTGGCTGCTGGACTTTTCCAGACCGGCAGCAACGGCGAGGATGCTTTCTCTATCCAGGTCACCTGCCAATACCACTTCTTCAATGGTGAGTTTGCCCTGGGTGAGGGTGCCGGTCTTGTCGAAGACAACCCGATCTATGGTTGGCAGAGATTCCAGTACATGGCCCTTGCTGATCAGCAAACCGGCTTCCCGCAGGGCGCCGGTCGCAGCGGTCAGGGCAGTAGGTGTCGCCAGCGACAGGGCGCAGGGGCAGGTGACAACCAGCACAGACAAGGCAATAAAAAACGCGTGATCATTACCTTGCCACCACCAGAACAGCAACACACCCGAAGCAATCAGCAAAACGGCGGCAACAAAGTGGCTGGCAACACGGTCGGCGATCAGGGCAATCTTGGGCTTTTCCTGCTGTGCTCTGTCCATTAGGCGCACAATGGTCGACAGTTGGGCTTCTGCACCGGTTGCGGTTACTTTCATGGTGATCGGGCTTTCTATATTGATAGTGCCGCCAATCAGATGATCCTGACGGCGTTTGGTAACCGGCAGGTATTCTCCGGTCAGTGCTGCTTCGTCGACGGAACTCTGGCCATTGACAACAATGCCATCGGCCGGAATCGCCTGTCCCGGTTTGATCAGCAACAAATCCCCTGGCTTGACCTCTTCACTGGCGATCACCGTTTCGGTGGCTGTCGGGGTATCGTCGCTCAGCCGCAAGGCGACATTGGGCAGCAGGGTCAGCAGGTTGTTGCCGGACTTCCCCATGCGGTGGCGGGCACGCATTTCCAGATAACGCCCCAGCAGCAAAAAGAATGTGAACATGCAAACCGAGTCGAAGTAGACCTCCTTCCCCTGGTTGAATGTGCTCCAGATGCTGGCGCAGAAGGCCAGAATAATGGCCAGGGATACGGGTACGTCCATGGTCAGATGGCGGACTTTCAAATCGCGGATGGCCGCTTCAAAAAACGGCAGGGCAGCGTATAGCACAACCGGCAGCGTCAGCAGCATGGACGCCAGACGCATAAAAATTTCGTATTGCTGGGCCATACCAACGTAGAGCGGCACCGCCAGCATCATCACTTGCATCATGCCGATACCCGCGACGGCGAGACGGCGGATGCTGCGTTTACCTTCGTCATTGCGTTGCTGTTCGGCGACGGTGGCAGAAAAAGGCGAGGCGCGGTAGCCGAGGCGGTAGATTTGTTCGATCAGACTGGAAACCGGCAGTTGCTCCGCTATCCAGCGTACAACCAGGCGGTGATTGGAGAGGTTGAGAACGGCCTGATCGACACCCGGTAAGGCATTGAGGCGATGTTCTATCAACCAGGCACAGGCGGCGCAGCTGATGCCATCGATCACCAGGGTTGCCTCTGCCATACCGTTGTCCAGCCGCGCAACAAAACGCCGCTGCATCGCCTCGCTGTCGTACAAGGTCAGCGAATCCCGGGCTTGCAGTGCATCATCATCGAGCTCAGCCGGAGACAGTTCCGGCAGTGCGGTGCGGTGCTTGTAATAGTCTTTCAGACCACTGGCGACGATGGTTTCGGCAATGGCCTTGCAACCCGGACAGCACATCGGTTGTGACTGGCCGTCGATCAGGGCTGACCAGCGTTCTGCTGTCGACTGGCTGACATTTTCACCGCAATGAAAACACTGGCTGGTATTGGAATGCCGTGTCATTGGGCGTTTAATTGCACAACCTTGCTGTCTTCCAGTCGTTCTGTCGAGCGTATTCGCCAGCCCTGATCAGGACTTTGTAACCACAAGTAGCGGCGGGCAGGTAGCTTTATTTCGGCAGCTCCGACGTAGAGACCTGGCTCTATCCGCTGCAGTATGACGTCGAGATCCTGATCCTGCAGAGTCGGATGAATCAGTTTTAGCAACAGTGCATCCGGTTCTTTATCCAGCTGTCCTTCCAGTGTCAGGCGCGCTTCGTGGTTGGTAAACACCAGGCTGCTGCGGATGTTCAGACGCGCCGCGTGTTGGTCCATTTCGATATTTTCGGTATAGCTGACGCCATCCTTGTAATAACTGTCGCTTACCAGCGAATCCTTGGTGCTGACTGCGAGGGTAATCATGACCATACCCCAGCAAACGGTGACGGCCGGAATTCCGACAATCAGCCACATTAAGGGTTCTTTGTACCAGGGTTGGGCAGGCTGGGTATCTGATTTCATAGTGCTCTCTGGGATCTCGACTGCTGGCAGGGCCTGTTGGGGTCTATTATTGCTCCAGGGTTCCGCTGCCCGAAAAAATGCCGCCCAAGTGTAACCACTTGGGCGGCGAGTCTCTAGAGTCCTCGGCAAGTCATCGTCAGCAGACTTGATGCAGAGCAGAGCGCGGGGCGCACTGAAATCTAGCCCCGCTAGCCCACATTGAGCAACAGCAGGGATGAGGCTCGCTAGTTTCTTGGGGCGATAAAGCGGCTCTCTTCGCGGGCAACTTCTTTGCCATCCTGCTGATCCACCACGACAAATTCGATGTCGGTTTTACTGGAGGGAAGCTTGGCAATCGCCGGGTCAATTTCAAGGTTGACCGTAATCTCGCGCAGTTCATTAACCCTGATTTCATAGGTTTCGGGCGCATCCATATGGACGGCCGGAAGTCCTTCAACCCTGAGCTGGTAGGTTCGGGGTTGTTGCGACATATTCATCATTTTCAGGGTATAGCTGTTGGTGACAGTATCGTTGGGTGTGACCCGATAGAGACTGCCGCGATCCCGTTCGATATCCAGCTCGAAAGGAACCCGGCTGGCAATGGCATAAACAAAAGCAGACAGCATAACCAGCAGCATAAAGGCATAGCCCAGCAGTCTGGGGCGCATCAGGTGGGTTTGCTTGCCTTCCAGTTCGTTTTCTGTGGTGTAACGGATCAACCCCTTGGGTTTGTTCAGCTTATCCATAATAGAGTCGCAGGCATCGATACAGAGGGCGCAGCCGATACATTGGTATTGCAGGCCGTCCCGAATATCAATGCCGGTTGGACATACCTGGACACACAGTGAGCAGTCGACACAATCACCCAGTTGGGTCGTATCAGTTTCCTGCTTGGCTTTTTTACTGCGTTTTCCGCGCGGCTCACCGCGATTAATGTCGTAGGAAACCGCTAACGTGTCGGCATCGTACATTACCGATTGGAAACGGGCATAAGGGCACATGTAAATACACACTTGCTCACGCATCCAGCCAGCATTGATGTAAGTAGCCAAGGTGAAAAAAGCAATCCAGAAAATCTCCCAGCCATTCAGTGCAGCCGAAAACATATCCGGGATCAACTCACGAATGGGAGAGAAGTAGCCAACAAAGGTGACCCCGGTTGCGAGTGCGACAAATAGCCATAGGGTATGTTTGAGGGCTTTTTTGCGCAGTGTGCTGGTGGATATGTTTTCCTTGTCCATCTTGATGCGTTGATTGCGGCTGCCTTCCACGCGTTCTTCGATCCACATAAACAGGAATGACCAGGCTGATTGGGGACAGGTGTAGCCACACCAGACCCGGCCTGCGAGGTTGGTAATCGTGAACAGTCCAAAGGCGGCAATAATCAGCGCGAATGACAGCAGAATAAAATCCTGAGGCCAGAAAGTGACACCAAAAATATTGAACTGGCGAGCCGGTAGATCAAAGTAGACGGCCTGGCGACCACCCCAGTTAATCCATACCGTGCCGTAGTAACCCAGCATGAGTGCCCACAATGAATAGGTTCTCAGTTTCTGAAAGAAACCGATAATTTCTCGTACATATATTTTTTCACGCTTGGCGTACATGCTCTCGGACTTGGGTGTGACGTCTTTGACAGGGATGTTACTCATGACAGCTAATCACCTTGTTTGCTTGTGTTGGCTGGCGTAGCGGGTGGGGGCCCAAAAGGCACCTTCGGATCGTCAGCGGATCTATATAATGCTGTGATTATATAGTTCGTACGCAGTTGATATATCGAAAAAAAGCGGCCATTGGCCGCTTTTTTCCCGTTCATTGCCGCAGCTCAACATTGTGGTCATGCGAGCGGTTGGCTGAGGCAATCATGACATCACTTGTTGGACAGTGAGTAAACGTACGTGGCCAGCAGGTGAATCTTGGCGTCAGCATTAGCACCAAGGATTTCCTTGTGGGCAGGCATTTTACCGCTGCGGCCATAACGCAGAGTCATTTCGATCTGCTTGCTGGAGCCGCCGTACAACCAGGTTTCATCGGTCAGGTTAGGGGCACCCATCATCTGGTTCCCCTTGCCATTGGCACCATGACAAATGGCACAGTTTTGCAAGAACTTGGGCGCTGCTTCCTCTGCCAAAGCGGCATCGTGCTTCAGGCCAGACAAGCTGCGAACATAGTTCACCATCTGGTTAACGCCTTCATCACCCAGAATGGCACCCCAGGCCGGCATGGCACCCTGACGACCGTTGGTAATGGTCTGGACGATCTGTGCCGGAGCACCGCCATACAACCAGTCCTTGTCAGTCAGATTCGGGAAGCCAAGTGCGCCTTTGGCACCGCTGCCGTGGCAGACCGAGCAGTTACTTTTGAACAGGCGCTGACCAGTTTGTAACGCATCATCGTTATGAATCAGCTCAGCAACCGGAGTTGAGGAGTACTGGGCATAAAGAGGTGCGATTTCCTGGTCGAACGCCTGAACTTCCGCTTTCCACTGGTTGGTCTGGCTCCAGGGAACTTCCTTGCCGTCTACGGTAACGGTCAGGAAGCCCTGGTAGTTGCCCAGACCAAAAGAAGCCAGGTAGCCGAGGCCAAAAATGATGGTGCCCCAGAACATGAACACCCACCAGCGTGGCAGCGGGTTGTCAATTTCTTCAATGCCATCATAGCTGTGACCGGTGGTCTGGTCGGTTTCTTCTTTGCGCATACCGCGACTGGTGTACATGATCAGCACACCACAGCCAATAATGGATCCCAGTACAATGACGGAAACCCATACTTGCCAGAAAGTACTTAACATAATTACTTGCTCCGATCTTTATCGCCGTGCTTGGGAAGGCCATCATCGTCATCAAGAAATGGAATATCCCCATCGTCTTCGAAGCGTTTCCTGCGACTGGAGCCATAGGCCCACCAGGAAACTGCCAGCATCGCTATCAGAGCGAATATCGAACCCAGTCCGCGCACGTCGTTAATATCCATGGGATTACCGTTTAGTGATCACTGTGCCCAACTGTTGCAGGTACGCAACCAGAGCTTCGATTTCGGGTTTGCCATCAACGGCCGCTTTGGCACCTTCGATGTCGTCATCTGTGTATGGCACGCCGACCATGCGCAGGGCTTTCATCTTTTTCGGTGTATCACGACCATCTACCTTGTCTTCAAACAACCAGGGGTAGGACGGCATGATGGATTCAGGCACAACGTCACGCGGGTTATACAGGTGCGCCCGGTGCCATTCGTTGGAGTAACGGCCACCGACACGAGCCAAATCCGGACCGGTACGCTTGGAGCCCCACAGGAACGGGTGTTCGTACACGGATTCGCCCGCCACAGAGTAAGGCCCGTAACGTTCGGTCTCGGCGCGGAATGGACGTACCATCTGGGTATGACATACATGGCAACCTTCGCGAATGTAGATATCACGGCCTTCCAGCTGCAGCGCCTTTAATGGCATCAAGCCTTCAACTGGTGTGTTGGTGTCCTTGGCGAAGAAGAGCGGCACAATTTCTACCAGCCCACCCCAGCTAAGAGCGATGACGATCAGTACCACCATTAATGGCATACTTTTTTCGATAGTGTCGTGCTTAATCATCTCAATAACTCCTTACGCCTGAGCGGTTGCCGTGGCGGCAATGTCTTTCTTGGCCGCACGCACGGTCATGTAGACGTTGTAAGCCATGATCAGCATGCCCGTCAGGAACAGTGCGCCGCCGATAACACGACCAACATATCCGGGATGTGAGGCCGAGACGGATTCAACAAAGCTGTAGGTCAGCGTGCCGTCCGGGTTGACCGCGCGCCACATCAAGCCCTGCATGATGCCGTTAACCCACATCGCAACGATGTAGAATACGGTGCCAATGGTGGCCAGCCAGAAGTGAGCATTAATCAACGCAATGGAGTGCATTTCGCCCGCTTTGCGGCCGAACATGATCGGAATCAGGTGGTACATGGCACCGATAGAGACCATGGCAACCCAGCCCAGTGCACCGGAGTGTACGTGGCCAATAGTCCAGTCAGTATCGTGGGAGAGGGCGTTAACGGTCTTGATGGCCATCATCGGGCCTTCAAAGGTCGACATGCCGTAGAACGACAGGGAGACCACCAGGAAGCGCAGGATCGGGTCGGTACGCAGTTTGTGCCAGGCACCAGACAGCGTCATCATACCGTTAATCATACCGCCCCAGCTGGGAGCCAGCAGAATCAGCGACATTACCATGCCGGAGGTTTGTGCCCAGTCTGGCAGAGCAGAGTAATGCAGATGGTGAGCACCAGCCCAGACGTAGATCGAAATCAGTGCCCAGAAATGCACGATGGACAGACGGTAGGAATACACCGGGCGGCCAGCTTGCTTGGGAACGAAGTAGTACATGATGCCGAGGAAGCCTGCTGTAAGGAAGAAACCGACAGCGTTATGACCCCACCACCACTGCACCATGGCGTCAATCGTGCCCGCGTAGATAGAGTAGGATTTGGTCAGGGAAACCGGGATCGCCAGGTTGTTACCAATATACAGAATCGCGATCATGATCATGAAGGCGGCAAAGAACCAGTTGGCCACGTAGATGTGCGTTTCCTTGCGGATAGCCAGCGTACCAAGGAAGTTCACCACATAGGCAACCCAGACAATGGCAACCAGAATATCAATTGGCCATTCCAGTTCGGCGTATTCCTTGGTGGAAGTCAAGCCCATTGGCAGGGTAATGGCTGCCAGCACAATGACCGTGTTCCAGCCCCAGAAAGTGAAACTGGCCAGTGTGTCCGAGAACAGACGGGTACGGCAGGTACGCTGCACAATGTAGTAGGAGCTTGCAAACAGGGCGCTACCGCCGAATGCAAAAATAACCGCGTTGGTGTGCAGCGGGCGCAAGCGTCCGAAAGACAGCCATGGGGTATCAAAGTTGAGTGCGGGCCATGCCAGCTGGGCAGCGATGAATACACCGGCTGTCATGCCAACTATGCCCCACACAACTGTCATGATGGCAAATTGTCTTACCACCTTGTAGTTGTATTCGGGATGGTCGATTGCTGTGCTCATGATTGGATTCCAATAACAGCGTGGGATTGAGGGTTCTAAATTTTGGCGACACATTATCGGGCGGTTATTGCCGCTTTGCAAATAAACGTCCGGCAACTGCCTGATATTTCAGGGATATAGCATTCGGGGAATGCATCCTGTTTGCCCATTGTAATTGAGAATTAATATCAATAAGTGATATGCCTTACTCGACTGTTATTCGGGCTGTTTTCCGTTATAAATACCGGTAATCCGGTGTTTGTAGCGGTGATGGTTATCATAAGGCTGACGTCTTTGTTGACCTTGACCTAACGCAATGAAGCCAAAAACGACATAAATCGAGCGCTTGAAAAGCGCAAATTGCGACCAAAGTGGTAACACCAAATGACAGAGAAAATTTGTTTTCAGACAGAAGCCAATCACCAGAATCCTGACATTATACTGGTTCACGGTGCCGGTGCGGGTCTTGATTCGGATTTTCTGGTCGCGGCAAGAGAGGGATTCGAGGCCAGGGGCGTTACCGTAACCGGGGTGGAATTTAATTATATGGCCCAGTCGCGGGTGTCTGGAAAACGTCGCCCGCCACCGCCAGTTGATCGTTTGGTGGAGGAATTGGGCGAGGCTGTTCGTGCGATGGAGAAGCCGGTGGTGATCGTTGGCAAGTCAATGGGTGGACGCGTTGCCTCGATGCTGGCGTTGCCGGGCCTGGCTCCGGCTAATTTGTCCGGGGTTATTGTATTGGGCTATCCCTTTCATCCACCCGGCAAGGAACACACGCTCAGAGTCGAGCATTTTGACCGTATCTCTGTGCCATTGATGATTTTACAAGGCAGCAGGGATCCGTTTGGCAAGCAGGCTGAGATCTCGGCATTATTTGGCGAGAGGCACTGGTCTGATGAGATTGAATTGCTCTGGCTGGACAGCGGTGATCACGACTTTCAACCGACAAAACGTTCTGGTAAAACCCGCGAATTGTTGCTGGATGAAGCCCTGGATGCTGCGGTGAAGTGGCTGCAGCATCGTTGGCTGAGTAGCGTCTGAGTCTGAATCAGGCAGTCAGTATACTGATACGTTCTTCACGCATCAGAATTGGCTGGATTGCGGCAATGACTTCGCGGCGTTCACTGGATACTGCCCAGCGTTCCCAGTCCTGCAAGCTTTGCCAATTGGTAATAATAATGCGGTGATGGTGATCTCTGGCGTCTTTATAGGAGGCCCCGGAAACGTAACCAGGCGCTTCCAGAATCGCCCGCAGGGTGTGTTTGATGGCATCTTCATAGGTCGATTCCATATCGTCTGCGATACGACGATCGATAATAACCTTGATCATGTGGTGCTATTCCTGAGTCGGTTGGTTGTGCAGACACTAGTGCGATGGATTATACAAATCAAGCCCGTCAGCATGTCTCTTTAGTCGAGCAGGCTGCGTAACGCAGTGACTGCGTTAGTGGTATCCAGCAGCACCTGGCCGAGATTGGCAGACGGTGTGGTCGAGACGGCAAGCACTGCATCCTGACCGATATGCGTCAGTAGCATAACGCCTTGGCTACCCATGACCATCACCTGATTCAGTTCGCCGATATCTACCTCTTGGGAGGCACGCTCTGCCAGTACCAGCAAGGAAGCACTCATGGCTGCAAAAATATCGCTATCAATACCGTCTCCCAGTGCGGAGGCAATAATCAGACCGTCGGTTGTCATGGTGGCAGTGGCCAGTATTGCCCCTTCGGAGTTTGAAATCATGCTACGTAATATGGCAAAAATCCGCGTCGCTTCGGGATGTGTAGAGGTTTCATTCATTACTTGGTTTCCTTTTGGAACAGGCGTCGTGCAATCGGGTCTGGATGCCCGGCAAGGCTGATTTGCCACGTAGCGCCATTACTTCAACCATTATCAACCATGACTGCTGTTAACTATTGCTTCTACTTCAAGCCCAGCTCCAGAATAGAGAGCAGGCTCATCAGCATGACTTCGACGTCTTCTGCCTTGCGGGCATCCACTTCATATACCGGTGCATTGATTCCCATTTCTTGCAGCTTGCTGATGTAGGCTGCCAGCGGCGGATTGGTCGATAGATCCATACGCGTAATACCAACAACCAAAGCATTGTTGTCAATGAATTTACGGAATGCTTCAACATAGGTGACCATATCTTCAACCGGATTGGCTGCGGCATTGTCGATCAGTAGCACCAATCCCAAGCCACCTACGGTCAGGACGTCCCACATAAAGCTGAAGCGGGTCTGGCCCGGAGTGCCAAACAGGTGGACTTTCTCGCCACCAGGAAGATTGATCAGGCCATAGTCCATTGCCACAGTGGTGGTGTCTTTACGCAAGGCAACGTCGTCACTGGCTCTGGCTTCCGTTTTGACTACCGGTACATCGCTGATAGCGGCAATCGCGGTCGTTTTACCAGCGCCTACTTGCCCGCCGAAGATAATCTTGTATTCCATGTTTTCCTTGGCCCGAGTGGGTGAATCGATCTGATAGTCTACTGATCATTTACTTCCAGCAATGAGGTTTCAGCCGCAAATTCGTCAGTTCCTGAGTGATTTGCCCGTGCTTTGGACGCGCGCTGCCTGGAGATCCTCTGAGCTTGGCTGGTGATAGCAAACGAGTAAAGCTCAGAAGTGTCAATGCCAACAGCGACAGACAAATACCCAGGTAACCGCAGGCTGGCCTTAAAGAGGAACGGCCTGATCCCACCCTGAAATACGAATTTCCTGGTCGCTGATGGTCAGATCGGCAGGCTCCAGCACACTTTCGCCAAAGTGATAGCGTGGACGGGTTGTTCCTGCGGTGGCGTCGCTGTCGTACCGGTGTGCAGTTTCTGCCACAGTTTCATTACGATTCTGGTAGTGACTGAGCTCGCTTGCGCTGTAACGCTGTGCGATCAGCTGGCGGGTTTTGGCCGGTGAAATAATCATGGCGGAGGCATTATTGCCGCCAAAGCCTTTGGCATTAATAAAGGCAACCGGGAGTTCGGCCGGGTCGATCTGCTTGTCCTGCAGGACAAATTCCAGCTGTTGCTGGTGCACATCATCCGCAATCTTGTGGGTTGTTTTGATGCCGGGGATAAACCCCTCGGCCCAGGTTCCCAGTGTGGCGCTGAGTTGATCGGCGGAGGCGGCGGACAGGGAGTGTCCGACATACGCCTTGACGGCCGTTACCGGCCAGTTTTCCAGTTTGAAGGCACTGGCCAGTTGCTGATAGATATGGGATTCCGTTACCCGGTTTTGGGGCGTGCTGCTGCCATGGGCATGGACAAAGGTGCCGTGACGCAAGACATCCTCACCAAGCAGGCGGCGGGCGTTACCAACGACCTTGCCCATGGTCAGGTAATTGCCGATACCAGGGTTGGAGATAGACTTCTTGTAGCCGTCGGCATTGACCTGAACATCGCCAACGCTGCCGTGGATGGTCAGCCCCAGCTCCAGCGCCAGTTTGTCATCCGTCAGAATAAAAAACTGCGCCGATTCTGCAATGGTAAAGCCACAGTTGTCACCGAATGGTCGGCTGGCGCGGCGGAGATCCGCCGCTGCAGTGGCGGGAATATTGTCCAGATCCCGTAGTTTCTGTTCCGACGCCAGTGCCGTCATAGCGTTGTAACCTTCGACGATTTCCGGCACCAAGGGGGCTTCGGAATTGCCCACTACGACCACACGGCGCTTGCCGTTTTCTATGTCTTCTCTGGCGAGGCGCAAATTGTACAAAAAGGTGGCGCAAGCCGCAGACATACAGCCAGTTGTACCAACGTTGCCAAGCACATAGGCGTTAATAAAATCGGCCGGCATCTGGTTCATGCTCATGGCGCATTGCTTGGATGAGGTGCGCTTGCCCAGTAAGGCCGACTGCATCATGCCACCGTTACCATTGCTGTCTTGCTGACCCATGGAAGAGCCAGCATAAACGGCTATTTCATCCGGGCCGACGTGCTGGCACAGGGTTTCCCAGTCGATTCCCAGCGAGCCGAGAGCATCAGATGCGGCATAGACGGCCATTTGCAAACCACGCGGGTGGTGCAGTGAGCGATACAGGGTTGCCGGGTCAAAACCCGCGGGCAGTTGACCGGCGCTTTGTACGGCAAGGCGACGGTGCGTCAGGCGCCAGCAGGGATTGCCGTCTTCATCCTTGAACGGTTTGTGAAAAGGCACCGCCTTGGCATCCCATGGCACATTGTCCCATTCGCGTACCAGGGTGCCATTCAGAATGGCATCTTCATCCGTGGTTGCCATCAGACTGGCAAGGCTGGCAAGCGTCTGTTCGCGTTTGGCACCGGTGAGTGAGTCGAGAATCATGCGGCGAAACGCATGATGGCCCGAACTGCGGCCTGCGGCATTGATTCCACCAAAACCGGTTATTACTGCCAGATTTTTCATAATCGAGGCCCAAAAAGTATTTTCACTATCTTACGGGCATCAAATTTCCACCTAGTAGGTTGATATGGACAAAAGATAAAATGATATTGTCGTTATGTGAAACATGGGAGAGACACTTTGTTGCAACATGTGACGGTATTGCTGGTTGATCAAATGCTGACTTCCAGTATTGCAATCCCGATCGAAATGCTGGAAGCAGTACGTGCCCGATTAAAAGTAGCGCGGCAGGGTAACGTGAGCTTCAACATTGAAACCGGAGTGGCGGAGCCGGGTGACATATCCAGTCTCGGGGGGCTGAGACTTTGTCCGGATCGAACCCTGGCTGAAATTGAATCCACCAGTCTGGTGGTCGTACCGGCCCTCTGGCGCAACCCTCGGCGAGTGTTACAGACCCATGCCAGCGTTATTGGCTGGATTGCTGAACAATATCGGCAAGGAGCCAGTGTGATCTCGGTGGGTACCGGAGTCTGTTTGTTGGCCGCCAGCGGTATTCTTGACGGCAAGCCAGCAACGACGCATTGGCATTATCAGGATCGTTTTACCGCCGATTACCCACAGGTGCTGTTACAGCGCCAGCATTTGTTGACCCAGGCCGGGCGTATTTATTGTGCTGCCAGCGTTAACTCCGGGGCCGATATGGTGATTCATTTTATTGGTCAGACCTGGGGGCGGGAGATGGCATTGCAAATTGAGCAGCAGTTCTCTCCAGAGGTACGGCAACCGTTCGAAAACAAGGTGTATTCTATTGGTGAGGGTGCACGACACGCGGATGAAGAGATTGCACTGGTGCAGGCTTGGATGCGCCAGTATTTGCGGGAACCTTTTTCACTCGGTCTGCTCGCAGAAAGGGCCGGGTTGAGTGAACGGCAGTTTATGCGCCGCTTCAGACAGGTCGTTGGAGTAACGCCACTGGTGTATCAGCAGACCATTCGCTGTCAGGCCGCCCGAGAATTGTTGCAGCACAGTAACTTGTCTGTTGCGGATGTTGCACAAGAAACGGGTTTTGGCGACAGCAGCTACTTTATCAAGATCTTTCGTCGGTTACAGGGGCAGTCGCCGGGTGAATTCCGGAAAAAGGTACGCGGTAAATTATTTACCAGTGGCTAGGCAAAACGTGCCTGATATTTCCATCGAAAATCGATGCTGGCGTTAAAATCATCCATAGTTTGCAGTGATTCTGGTTATTCTCAGTGCTTATAGTTCAGTGGGAATAGGGTGTGGAGGGCGATATTTGGCTTTTCATTTCTTTGCGTGTTTGACGGGAAATAACGTTGCCTGGTTGTAAAAAAACTACGGGGAGGCGTTGTTTTCTTGTTTGGGACGCGGCAGACTGTCGCCCGTCGTCTGGGCCTGCTACTCCTGACCCTCGGAGTATTACGACCAGAGACCAAGAATTTTTAGCCTATAAAACGGGGTCAGATATTGTCGATTATCGTAAAAAGGATAATCGATAAGACCAGATTTTAGGGGTTACCAGGCTCACAAGGCCTTCACCCGCGCCTGATCCGGGCGCATGTATAAGAAGACTGGGAGTTCCGTATGACACAAGATGTCGATATCTACGAAACACAAGAATGGCTCGATTCACTCCACGCTACCATTCGCCACTCAGGCCCCGAGCGTGCTGCCTTCTTGCTGAAAGCACTGTTTGATCACGCTCTGTCGAAAGGCGTCGACCTGCCCGCCGCCATTACTACACCGTATCGCAACACCATCGCTGTCGATAAGGAACGGCGTATGCCGGGCGACCTGTTTATGGAGCGCCGCATTCGCTCGCTGATTCGCTGGAATGCCTTGGCCATGGTGATGCGCGCTAACGACAATGATGAAGGCCTTGGTGGTCACATTGCATCGTTCTCTTCTGCGGCTACCCTGTATGACATCGGTTTTAACTACTTCTTCCGTGGCAACGATGATGGCCATCTTGGCGATCTGATCTACTTCCAGGGTCACTCTTCACCCGGTATCTACGCCCGTTCCTATCTGGAAGGCCGTTTTGATGAATCCCAACTGGACAACTTCCGTCGCGAAGTTGATGGCGGTGGTCTGTCTTCTTACCCGCATCCGTGGTTGATGCCGGACTACTGGCAGTTCCCGACCGTTTCCATGGGCCTTGGCCCGATCCAGGCGATTTATCAGGCGCACGTGATGCGTTACCTGTCCGCCCGTGATCTGGTCGCTCGTGGTGATCGTAAAGTGTGGGCATTCCTCGGTGACGGCGAGTGTGATGAGCCGGAAACACTGGGCGCTATCTCGTTGGCAGGCCGTGAGCAGCTGGAAAACCTGGTCTTCGTGATTAACTGTAACCTTCAGCGTCTGGATGGTCCTGTGCGTGGTAACGGCAAGATCATGCAAGAGCTGGAAGGTGTCTTCCGTGGTGCTGGCTGGAACACCATCAAGGTGGTCTGGGGTCGTCATTGGGATGTACTGCTGGAAAAAGACAAGTCCGGTCTGCTGCAGAAGCGTATGGACGAGGTGTGTGACGGCGAGTTGCAGAACTACAAGGCCAACGGTGGCGCTTACACCCGTGAGCACTTCTTTGGCAAATATCCAGAACTGCTGGAACTGGTCAAGGATATGTCGGACGACGACATCTTTAATCTGAACCGTGGTGGCCATGACCCATTCAAGGTCTACGCTGCTTACTCGGAAGCCATGGAGAACAAGGGATCACCAACCGTGATTCTGGCTCAGACGGTGAAAGGTTATGGTCTGGGTGAAGCAGGCGAGGCGGTAAACCCGACGCACTCGGTGAAGAAACTGGATAAAGCCGCACTGCGTAAATTCCGTGACCGTTTTGGTATCCCGCTGAGCGACGACGAACTGGAAACGGTTCCTTATTACCGTCCAGCGCCTGACAGCCCTGAAATGCGTTACATGAAGGAACGTCGTGACAAGCTGAACGGCGTTGTGCCTTCCCGTCGTGCCGATTTTGAAGCGTTGAAAACTCCGGCTCTGGAAGCCTTCAAAGGCCAGCTGACCGGTTCCGGTGATCGCGAGCAGTCGTCGACCATGGCATTTGTCCGGGTACTGTCGCAGCTGGTGAAAGACAAAGAAGTCGGCAAGCGTATTGTGCCTATCGTGCCTGACGAAGCCCGTACGTTCGGTATGGAAGGTATGTTCCGCCAACTGGGTATTTACTCCTCAGCCGGTCAGAAATATACCCCGCATGACTCCAATCAGATCATGTACTACAAGGAAGACAAGAAAGGCCAGATCATGGAGGAAGGCATCAACGAAGCCGGTGCCATGTCTGCCTGGGTAGCGTTGGCAACAGCTTACAGTAACAGTGCCTGCCCGATGGTACCGTTCTATGTTTTCTACTCAATGTTTGGTTTCCAGCGTATTGGTGACCTTGCCTGGCTGGCCGGTGATATCCAGGCCCGTGGCTTCCTGATTGGTGCCACTGCCGGTCGTACCACATTGAACGGCGAAGGTCTGCAGCACCAGGATGGCCATAGCCACCTGATGGCGCATACCATTCCAAACTGCAGGTCGTATGACCCTACCTATGGCTTCGAACTGGCGGTGATCATCCAGGATGGTCTCAAGCGTATGTACGAAGACAAGGAAAACTGCTTCTACTACATCACCACCATGAACGAGAACTACGTTCATCCGGAAATGCCAGTAGGTGCTGAAGACAGCATTATCAAAGGCATGTACTTGCTGAAAGAAGGCAAGAAATCCAGCGGGCCTCGTGTTCAGTTGATGGGTGCCGGTACGATTCTGCGTGAAGTGGAAGCCGCTGCGGTTATGTTGCGTGAAGACTATGGTGTTGAATCCGATGTCTGGAGTCTGACCAGTGTTAACGAACTGGCGCGTGATGGACAGGCCTGTGAGCGCTGGAACCTGATCAACTCTGAAGCAGTACAGAAAGTGCCGTACATCACCCAGTGTCTGAGTGAGCAGGACGGCCCGGTTATTCTGTCTACCGACTACATCAAGACCTATGGTGAACAACTGCGCGCCTATGTGCCGGGTGATTTCAAAGTGCTGGGCACCGATGGTTTCGGACGTTCGGATACCCGCAAAAAACTGCGTCACTTCTTTGAAGTCGACCGCAGCTTTGTGGTTCTGGCGGCACTGACCAGCCTGGCCAAGCAGGGCAAGTTCGACACAGCAGAGTTGCCAAAAGTGCGGCAGAAGCTGGGCATCGATGCCAACAAAGCTGATCCGACCACAGTTTGACAGGAGACTGATATGAGCAAAATGACTGTAGAAGTGCCCGATATTGGTGGTGCGGAAAACGTTGATGTAATTGAAGTCTCGGTTGCTGTTGGCGACATGGTGGAAGTCGATCAGGATCTGATTGTGCTGGAAACCGACAAGGCCTCGATGGAAGTACCTTCTCCGGCGGCTGGCAAGGTGATTGAATTGCTGATCAGCGTTGGTGACAAGATCAACGAAGGCGCGCCGATTCTGGTATTGGAAACCGCTGCGGGTGAAACCGCAGTGGTTGCGACACCGGTTGAAGCGCCTGCGCCTGCACCAACTGCTGCGCCAGCTCCTGCGCCAGCTCCTGTAGTAGCTCCTGCAGCTACTGCCAGTGGTGGCAGCAAACAGATAGAACTGATCATTCCAGACCTGGGTGGTGCCGACGAAGTTACCCTGATCGAACTGTGTGTCGAGCCTGGTACTACAGTTGCCGCAGAGGACTCACTGCTGGTACTTGAAACTGACAAGGCATCGATGGATGTTCCTGCCCCTGAAGCCGGTAAAATTATCGAGTTCAAGGTTGCGGTTGACAGTAAAGTCAAAGAAGGAGATGTCTACGCCATCATGGAAGTTGCTGGTGCAGCTGACGTTGCGGTATCGGTTGTAGAGCCAGCAGCAGCCCCTGTTGCTGCAGCTTCGGCGGCTGTTGCTACGCCTGCCGCAGCGCCTGCTGCCGAAATGGAACTGGCCTTGCCGGATCTGGGCGGTGCTGATGGTGTGACCGTGATTGAATTGTGTGTGGCTCCGGGCACCGCAGTAAAAGCAGAAGATTCACTGATTGTACTGGAAACCGACAAGGCGTCCATGGATGTCCCGGCACCGGAAGACGGTATTCTGGTGGGCTTCAAGGTGAAAGAAGGCGATACCGTCAGCGAAGGTGATCTGTACGCCATCTTCAAACCTGCAAGCGCAGCAGTAGCAGCGCCTGCGGCTGTTGCGGCTCCGGTAGCGCCTGTTGCGGCGGCTCCTGTTGCGGCTCCAGCCCCAGCCCAGGCACCTGTTGCAAAGGCCGGTACTTTGGCCGAAACAGAAGCCAAGCCTACCGACGTATACGCGGGTCCTTCTTCCCGTCGCCTGGCGCGCCAGCTGGGTGTGAATCTGGGCAAGGTGAAAGGCAGCGGTATTCGCGGTCGTATTACCAAGGATGATATTCGCAACTACGTCAAGGAAGCACTGAAGCGGGCCGAGCAAGTACCCGTTGCCAAGGCTGCCGTGACCGGCGGGACTGGTATTCCACCGATCCCGGCAGTCGATTTCAGCCAGTTTGGCGAAATCGAAATGGTCAAGATGAGCAAAATCAAGAAGGTGACGGCGGTTAATATGTCGCGTTCCTGGTTGAACGTGCCTCATGTGACCCAGTTCGACGAAGCTGATATCACCGATCTGGAAGAATTCCGCAAGTCAATGAAAGCGGAATCAGAAAAGGCGGGTGTCAAACTGACGCCGATGCCATTCCTGATCAAGGCGGCAGCGATGGCGCTGCGTGCAGAGCCAAGCTTTAACGTATCGCTGCACCACGACGGTGAGCATATGGTGCACAAGAACTACGTGCACATCGGTATTGCCTGCGATACACCAAACGGCCTGATGGTACCGGTACTGCGTGATGCTGATAAAAAGGGTATCTACCAGATTGCCAAGGAAACCAACGACCTGATCAAGGCCGCTCGAGATGGCAAGCTGAAACCTCGCGATATGCAGGGTGGCTGCTTCACCATCTCCAGTCTGGGTGCCATTGGTGGTACCGGCTTTACACCGATCGTGAATGCGCCAGAAGTGGCCATTCTGGGTGTTTCCAAGGCACAGATGAAACCGGTCTGGAATGGCAAGGAATTTGTTCCGCGCAATTTGCTGCCGCTGGCTGTGTCGTACGATCACCGTGCGATCAACGGTGCTGACTGTGGCCGCTTCTTTACCACGCTGGTGGCGATGATTGCGGATATCCGTCGAGTACTGTTGTAAGTCCTTCACCTCGCGTGTGAAGTAAAAGAGCCAACAATTTGGGGGTTGGCTCTTTTGTGTTCCCGCAGTCCGACGATTGCAGGGAACTGCTTGTTTACCGGTCTTTTGGCCGGTTTTTTGTGTCTCCGATTCACTGCTTTGAACATCTGTTCGTCGCACTTTCCAACGCTTTTCTGCGTTATCTGACCCCCTCTTACGTGCGTTAGCGGCACAATGACGGTTCAAAAAAGATTGTTATTCCAGGGTGAATCGATGAATAAATTGGCGGGTGTTGTACTGCTGTTGTGTACGATTAGCGGTTTGGCAATGGCGGATGATAGGGACGGAGAGCGTGGCCAGCATGGTCAGCGACCACCGGCATTCGCTGATCTGGATAGTAACTCGGATGGTGTGATCTCTAGGGGGCGTTCTCAATTGGTCAATCGGACCTGCTGAGAGCCCGTTGGCTTCA